>CAZSTC010000003.1:0-56710 GCA_964609795.1 uncultured Verrucomicrobiota bacterium | reverse complement strand
AGGAGGTTAAAATACGAAATGCTAAAACCCTTGCTACTCAAGTCTCAAAAAGTGAGAGAAAAGGCTCGAAAATAGAGCACGTCTTGATGGTATGTAAATAGAGGGCGTTTTATACAAATTTTTCATTTTTTTCCAATAGCGCTGCGGGTGTGCATTCAAAAACTCGCTTCCATTGTCTGTGTCTATTCCTTTCAAGGGGAATGGGAACCTTTTGAGTATTAAGTCTAAAGAGCGGACGACACTTTACTGTCCCTTATTCCACGTTGCACCCAGTTCGGTCCATTGGCTCATGACATCGGTCAAGGTTAGTGTCCAGACAAAGCAGCCCCTCATGCTTGAGCCACAATGAGCAGCGGTATCGCCTTCTATCCAGCCGCATCCTTCAGCGGACCACGGTCGGGAATCTCTGCCTGTATAGCTCTAAGTCCCCTGGGCGGTCCTCACGGCTTTTTCCGTTTGGTCTTGATCAAGGCTAGGACTCGATCAAGGATTGCTGCCCTGTGTTCAGAATGCGCTGAAGTAGTTCTTCAGGCAAAGGACCTTGCTCTTTTACCCAAAAAGGAAGCCACACTTCAAAGACTACCTTCAAACGCTTTCCTCAAGGTTGTTTACTCGCTTTCCAGATTTCTTTGATGACGAAGATGTCTTCCGGTGTCAGTTTGCGAGGCCGTCCAAGCCTTCTCCTGGGCAAAAGACGAATGGCATGCTTTCGGTCATAGCCCGTTGTCTCGACCACTTCGTTAAGTATTTGACCCTTAGCCTTTTTTCTCCTGAGAAGGCGATACCGCTTCGCTTTTAATTTAACGTACTCTTTGTAGCTCCTATACTCATATTCAGAGACATACACATGTTTTGTGCGTTTTTTTTAAGGCAACCACATTTTTCTCTCACTCCCTCTTCCCCCTTTCGGTGCGCATATTTTTGAGGCAATGCGGCCTTCTGAATGGAATGGAATTGAAGTTGCTTATTTGGCCTCTTTTTGAGAGACTTGAACCATGATCTTGTCGTCAGGCGAGTGTGATACAATCATGCAAGTAAGGGAAAAAAACCCACATCACTTGCTCGGAATGCATCTGTTTCACAAAACTGATCCATCATTAAAATTGTCAAATAGAAAGAAGTCCGAGCCAATAATTCAAACCGGAGTGGTAGTTCGGGCGATGCTTGCTAATGCCACTAAGGTGGAGGTCGTACCTGTTCACGATAAAGGGAAGCCCTCTTTCCCATTGGTTCAACTTCATCCTTCGGGTTTGTTTGAAGGCTCAGTCTTGGGGTGTGACGAAGTTTATGCATACGATTTAGTGATTACAGATTTTCAAGGCCGGGTCCGACGCACTCGTGATCCATATTCTTTTCTGCCAAGTGTGGATAACCAGTCTGAATTTCTTTTTGCGAAAGGCGATGAGAGAAGATTGTTTGACAAATTAGGGGCACATATTCGTGAATACGATGGTGTAAAGGGCGTGGCATTTGCCGTTTGGGCCCCAAATGCGCGGAGAGTTAGTGTTGTAGGTGATTTCAACGGATGGGATGGAAGGTATTATCCGATGCGATCCCTTGGGGTTTCTGGTATTTGGGAAATTTTTGTACCGGGGCTGGATGCAGGAATCCGTTACAAATATGAACTTCATGATTGCAATGGAGCCTTAAGATTGAAGACCGATCCGATGGGCTTTGAGTTTGAAATTGCTCCTCGAACGGCTTCTATTGTTTGTGATATTGAAGGCTATGAGTGGGCGGATCGTGACTGGATGGAGTCAAGAGTGGGTAGAAACTGGTTGGCAGAACCTATCTCCATCTACGAAGTGCACATCGGTTCCTGGATGAAAAAAAGTGCATTCGCATCTTTCAACTACAGAGAATTAGCACCTCTCCTAATCGAACACGTGAAAAAAATGGGTTTTACCCATGTTGAATTTTTACCGATCGCCGAGCACGCCTACTATCCTTCCTGGGGTTATCAGGTAACTGGTTATTACGCTCCTACCAGCCGTTATGGTTCACCAAGAGATTTCATGTATCTGGTAGACCAACTGCATCAAGCCCAAATCGGAGTCATTGTCGATTGGGTGCCGGCCCATTTCCCCATGGATGACTTCGCTCTGGCGCGTTTTGATGGGACTGCCCTTTATGAACATGCAGATCCACGCCAAGGATATCACCAGGATTGGGGAACCTATATTTTTAACTACGGGCGCAACGAGGTAAAAAACTTCCTGACAGCAAATGCTCTTTTCTGGCTTGAAAAGTATCATGTGGATGGCTTGCGCGTCGATGCCGTGGCATCCATTTTGTACTTAGATTATTCGCGAAAGCACGGAGAGTGGGTGCCTAACAAGTATGGGGGACGTGAAAACTTGGAGGCCATTGAGTTTTTACAACACTTCAATCATTTGGCACACACTGAATATCCCGGAGTGATTACAATCGCTGAAGAATCTACTGCCTGGCCTCAGGTCACAAGGCCTCCATATATGGGCGGTTTGGGGTTTGATTTCAAATGGAACATGGGATGGATGCACGATACGCTGGCTTATTTTCAAAAAGAGCCAATCCATAGGAAGTTCCATCATAACAACCTTACCTTTGGAATGCTCTACCACTATCATGAAAATTTTATCCTTCCTTTCTCACATGATGAGGTGGTTCACGGAAAAGGGTCGCTCATGCAAAAAATGCCCGGAGATGATTGGCAAAAAGCGGCTAACCTTCGGTCTTTACTGGCTTGGCATTGGCTTTATCCCGGAAAAAAACTTCTCTTTATGGGATGTGAATTTGGCCCTCGCTCAGAATGGAATGAAAATGAAAGTCTGCCATGGCACATTCTGGAACAGGGACCTTACCACTGCGGAATTCAGCGTTTAGTCGCTGATTTAAATCAGATTTACAGAGTAGAATCTCCCCTTTGGCATTCGGATTACCGGGTTGGTGGTTTTCAGTGGATCGATTGCAGTGATTACCATCAAAGTACCTATTCTTTCTTTAGAGAAGGCCAAAAAAGTGATGATGTGGTTTTGGTTGTTATGAACTTGACGCCGATCCCTCGCTATGGATATCGGATTGGTTTACCGCGCAATGGCAAATGGATAGAGATTTTAAACAGCGACGCTGAAGTATATGCGGGAAGTAACGCTGGCAATGGCGGTGGCATTCAGTCTGAGCCAATCGAGTACCACGGGCAACCCTGGTCTGCGCTTTTGACACTTCCTCCTTTAGGCGTCTGCGTTTTCAAATATAAAGGTAAACATATTTAAGTATCAATTATGACAGATCCTCGTTTTGCAAAATTAGCTCAATTGCTGACCTCTTATTCAATGAGCCTTAGCTCAGGTGATAACGTTTTGATAGACCTCATGGATACACCTGATGAAATGGGTATCGAGCTGATAAGAGCCGCTCGTTCTTTGGGAGCAATTCCCCTTCTAGATGTTCGCCATAGCCGTCTGGTGAGAGAAGCGCAGTTGCATACTACTCCCGAACATGCTCAGCTGCTTTGTGATGTCGAATTGGCTAGAATGCAAAAAGTTCAGGCATACGTTGCGATCCGTGGGACCAACAATTTCTGTGAGGGAAGCGATGTCCCTTCTGATAAGCAGGTACTGTATTCTAAAGCGCTCAGGCCCGTCTTGGATTTTCGGGTAAACCAAACTCGTTGGGTTGTTTTGCGCTGGCCAACTCCCAGTATGGCACAAGCTGCAGGAATGAGCACAGAGGCATTTGAGGACTTCTATTTTGAAGTATGTACAATGGACTATAAGAAAATGTCGAGAGCCATGGATCCTTTGGTTCAATTGATGAACCGAACTGATAAGGTTCGGATTGTGGGCCCAGGAACTGACATTTCTTTCAGCATTGCGGGTTTTAATGCGATAAAATGTTCTGGTCTGAGAAACATTCCCGACGGAGAGGTTTACACGGCTCCGGTCAAAACCTCAGTCAGCGGAGTGATTTCCTATAATGCACCAACTCTCTATGCAGGAACTCGCTTTGAGAAAATATCCCTGGAAGTGGAGTCCGGAAAAATCGTAAAAGCGATGTCATCCGCAGAAACATCGGATCGGTTAAACCACATTTTAGATACCGATGCTGGTGCCCGCTATTTCGGAGAGTTTGCCTTGGGTGTCAATCCGTATATCCTCAATCCAATGTCCGATATCCTCTTTGATGAAAAAATTTCTGGATCATTGCACTTTACCCCTGGGGCTGCTTATTCTGAGGCAGATAATGGAAACCGCTCTGCAGTTCATTGGGATATGGTGTTGGTTCAAAGACCGGAATGGGGTGGGGGAGAGATATGGTTCGACAATCAGCTGATTCGCAAGGATGGGCTTTTTGTTCTTCCTGAGTTATTACAGCTTAATCCTGAGGACTTGAAATAATTTCAGCGCACAAAAAATGAAAATTGAAGTTACAAAATACGGAGATCCGGTCTTAAGAAGAAAAGGAAGGCTTGTTGAAGAAATTACACCGGAAGTCAAAGCTTTAGTCGAAAATATGCTCGAGTCTATGATTACAGCCGAAGGTGTTGGATTAGCGGCTCAACAGGTAGGAGAAGATTTGCAAATTTGTGTCATCGACATTCGTCCTTCCGATCGTCCTTCTTGGATGGAGATTCAAGGCAGTCAGGTGGATCCGGGTCAGTATATGCCAATGGTTTTGATTAATCCATCTCTTACGTTCGAAGAAAAAACTGAAATAGGCCCGGAAGGATGTCTGAGTTTCCCTAATATTTTTGCTGACATTAAGCGCCCAGCAACAATCGGGGTAAAGGCGCTTGATTTTTCCGGCAAAGAAATCAACTTTCGATGTGGAGGGCTCTTATCCAGGGCCATCCAGCATGAATGCGATCACTTGCAGGGAGTACTCTTCATAGACCGGATGGGCTTTGCCGATCGGGAGAACAACGAAGAAAGCCTGCATCACTTGAGATCACTCACTAAAGAGCGTTTAAAGCGTAAAAAATTTAGAAATCAGAGTTTATTAAAATAAAAGATTTATATGGAATTATTCAAAAGAATATTAAAGACTGCGGTTGATGGCGAAGCCTCAGACGTGCATGTTAAAATAGGTGGCCCCATTATCTTCCGCATTCACGGAGATTTGGTCGCAGTTGAAGCACCAATACCCACTGAAGAGTGGATGAATAGAGTGGTTGAAGAAATAGTCCCGCCACATGCGAAAAAAAGATTGGATTCAGAGCGAGAAGCGGACTTTTCCTACTATATACCCGGAACCGGGCGCTTTCGTACAAACGTCTTTCAACAGCGTGGGCAGTTCTGTCTGGCCATGCGTTATGTAAAAACTCAAGTTCCTGCTTTCGAAGAACTTGGCCTTTTGGAGGTAATCCGGGATATTTCCCGCTCTCCGCGAGGAATTGTTTTAGTCAGTGGTTCTACTGGGTCGGGTAAGTCAACGACGTTGGCTGCAATGATTGAGTACATCAATGCCAACTTCAAGCGTCATATCATCACGTTGGAGGATCCTATTGAGTTTGTTTTTGAAGACAACCAGAGTGTGGTGGAACAACGTGAAATTGGGCTCGATACACTTACATTCCAAGCGGGACTCAAACACATTCTCAGACAGGACCCGGATATCATAATGATTGGAGAGCTTAGAGATGTCACAAGTATCTCAGCAGCAATGAGTTCTGCTGATACAGGGCACTTAGTACTAGCAACGCTCCATACCACGAATGCACCACAAGCAATCGGCCGAATCCTCGATTTTTTCCCGGCCGAGGATAGAGACCAAGCACGCAGACAGCTAGCATCTACATTGCAAGCTGTTGTATGCCAGAGACTTGTAAGTACTATTAGTGGTGGAGTAACACCTGCGATTGAAGTGATGATTAACACCCCAACAGTTCGCAAGTTGATTGAAGAAAGTCGTTTTGAAAAATTAGGAGCAGCAATTGAAACGGGTACTGATGAAGGTATGATTAACTTTAATCAGCATCTGTACGCACTTGTTCAGGAAGGCAAAATCACACAGGAGGAAGCTTTGGCCTCAGCGAGTAATCCTCAGGCGTTGGAGATGAACTTCAAGGGCATTTTCCTTGATGAAGGCCGTCGAATCCTCTCGTAGCAGAATCGGGGATACAGAGCATTTAAACTCAACAGCCTCTGAGGGAGAAACATTAGAGGCTTTTTTAGTCTTAAGTCATTTCGCACAATGTATGTTATGCTTAATACATAGTTTGAAATGGCTCCCCTGGCAGGTTCTACAAAAACCGAGATGCAAATGGGATCAAGTGATGAAATCTAGAAGAGGAAAATGGGGTGACCGACGGGGCTCGAACCCGCGACAACCTGAACCACAATCAGGTGCTCTACCAACTGAACTACGGCCACCAACCGTATAAAACGCGACGTAGTCTAACGAGCATCCTTCAAGAAGTCAAGAACTGGAAACTTTCTTGTTGTTAAATTGACTGCCAATTTAACTAAATGGTCGGGACGGAGAGATTCGAACTCTCGACTTCTTGCTCCCAAAGCAAGCGCTCTACCAGGCTGAGCTACGCCCCGCCTAACGGGTGCCCTACAGACACATAATGGGCAAAACTCAAAAAAAACTCAACTCAAATCCAAAAAATTGGACAAGAATACCCAAGCAGGCTCTTTCTACTCACGCGACATAGCTATTCTGCCGGTACGATTGATTGTGATAATCTGGAAGGATCCCATTAACTCAATAAACTTTTCTATTTTGGATGCCTGACCGGTCAGTTCGAGTGTGAGCGTATCCAGTTGCACATCTACGATTTTGGCACGGAATATTTGAGCTGTTTGAAGAATATCCGTCCGTGTGGCAGATGAAGTTTTTACTCTAATTAGTACTAATTCGCGTTCAATATGGTCCTCATCGCTGGCGAAAACGTCAACCTTGACAACTTCAACTAACTTATTGAGCTGCTTAATGATTTGTTCGATAGTTTCTTCGTTGCCATGGGTTACGATTGTCATTCTCGACAAGGTGGCGTCATGGGTTGGCGCCACATTCAAGGAATGGATATTATAGCCGCGGCCACTAAAAAGACCGGCCACACGGGTTAAAACTCCGAACTTATTCTCTACTAGTACTGATACTGTATGCCACATACCATCGACAGATTAGCCTTAAAGACAATTGTAGTCAAATAACTTGATTTTAAACAATGGTTCCAAGGTCTAGATTTGCAATCATGTTGATAACTCCTTCTCTATCCTATCCAATAAACCCACTCATTCCTCTTTCCCTTCCATCCTCTTCTCTTCTAAAATCCTCTGAGTCTTTCCTCTATTGATCTATACACGACAGAGAGACTAAATAAACTTTACAACTGGATCGCAAATGAAAATCGTATGCAAAACACCCTCTAATTACATACCAGCAAGATACGCTCTATTTTTGAGGCAATACGAGGATGGGCATTTTCATTTTCTATTAGAAAAACCTTTTTTCAAGGGTACTCCCTGTATATGGGTAATCTTCAGTGGGTTCATTTTTGCATCCAGTATTACCTCTACAATATCTACTCTCCAAACAGGTCTTAATGGCTTTATTTTCCGAAGATAACACTTAACAGTGGCATGAATAGCATCCCGTTTGTTTTGATTGACCGCTCCTGCAGGCCTCACAATAAGTCCGTGCTCTGTTGCCTGAGTCCTTGTTTTCACTTCCACGAATACTAATATTTCACCCTCTCTGAAAATTAAATCAATCTCACCGGATTCGCATGAAAAATTGGAAGTGAGATGTTTCATCCCCAGACTAGAAAGATGTTTTTTTGCACATTGCTCCCCTCTCCTGCCAACCAATAGATGTTGAGGTAACGGTGTAATTAATTTCAGAAGTTTTTTAAGCCATGCTATTTTCATTGACCCACTAAAAAGTGAATTCACCCTGCACCTCAAGATGAAGAAAAGTTTTTCGATGGATAGGGCAAGGACCTAAAGCTCGAAGTGCCTCTTTGTGTTCTCGGGTGGCGTAGCCTTTGTGGCGTTCAAAACCATAAGCAGGCCACTTTTCAGCGTATTGGATCATAATCCTATCTCTATACACTTTCGCAAGGATACTGGCTGCTGCTATAGAATAACTTTTTGAATCTCCCTTAATTAAGGGAGTACAAGGATAAGGAACCGGCGGCGCAAAGGGGCCATCAACTAAGACATGTTTCAATGCTATCCCTTGGCTCATAATTTGTTCCAGGCTCAAGCGCATTCCGAGAAAAGTAGCTTGTAAAATATTTATTTTTTCAATCTCTTCGACGCTTACCTCCACGATCGCCTTCGCTATATTATCATCCGATTGCAGACACTCGTAGAATTTTTCTCTGTTAAGCTGGGATGTCTTTTTTGAGTCGTTCAAGTCCACCAGAGATCTTGGAACTCCTTCAACAATCCACTCTTCAGGCAGAACAACTGCAGCCACGACTAGGGGACCGGCAAGAGGCCCTCGCCCGGCTTCATCTACGCCCGCAATTGGATAGGTGTGGGCTGTCTGAAAAAGCTCTCGTTCATGGAAAAAGCGATCGTAACTACTTTTCATTATGGCGCGTCAGAATAGGCCGCCAAATAGTACTGATTTCCTGATTTTTGAATTTCCACTTTGTAAGTAGGTGGCTGAGCATTCTCTACCAAAGTCCATTCAACCATATCGGTGCTTTCATAGAGCACCCCCGAAAAATCAATTACCAGCAAATCCCCTTCTATCGAGCACTTGAGAGTTGGCGGCTCAATCACTTCTGGAATTACGGTGAGAGTGGCTTGGTAGCTGGTTGTCGAGCCAAGAGAATTTGTCACTTCCAGAAAATAAACGCCTGAATCGGAAGGAACAGAATCTGGGAATGTTATTCTGGACTCTGTTTCCCCGGTTAAGATGTTTCCATCTTTATACCATTGGTAACTCAAAGGCAGGGTGCCCATTGCAACAGCCGAGAGTATTGCTGTTCCTCCTTCCAGGACCACATAATCGGAAGGCTGGGTAGCTATGACCGGGACTCCATTGGTCCAAACAACTCCATAAAATTGAAACTCAGACAATTGCATCATCCCGACAGAGGGGACTTTGAGGCTCGAAAAAACAACTTTATAGGAACGATAGGGAGTGCTATTTTCTATATTAATCCACCCACTCTCCGTGAACCTTTCTGTGGGCAAACTTAAGCTTCCGCTTGCTATCCATGTCCACCCTTCTGCAGTGCCCGGACTTTTATCCATACTCAGTATTTTCTCGTTTGTCCCATAGATATCGTAACTGGCTGGATCACGTCCTTCAACGTCATTGGCTGTTGTTATGGCAAAAGAGCTTATTAGCGAGTGCCCCACTGAAGGGGTAGTGATAAAGCCAGAATTGACACCACCAAAATTCAAATATTTAGTACCTGTATCCCCGTCTATGGCGAGCGGAGGATTTTCGTTGGACGGATAGCTGCTTGAATTCGGATCTATAGCAATAATGAAATCTCCTTTTTTGAGGATTGGTCCATCCATCACAGTCAGACCAGCGGGGCTGCTCATCAGTGAGCTGAGCATATTGCTGACACGCACTGTGTACAGATTAGCTTGATCTCCTGTTTTAACTACCGGAATAGTATAGCTGTTGCGAACAGCCCCTTCTATTGGAATCCCGTTTTTATACCATTGATAATTTAACGGTTCGGAGCCGGATGCTGCAACTATGAAGCTCGCGCTTTCGCCAGCCATTACAATTTGATTTTCCGGCTGAAGGATAATTGAGGGAGGGACAGGAATAAACACCTGTACGAGGAGCGTAGCCTGTCTGCTCATAAGGGAGCCAGCCGGATTAGTCACTTCAACTGCATAACTCCCGGCATCCGAAAGTTTAGTTCCGGAAAGTATGAGTTGTGAGGTGTTAGCATTTTCAATAGGGGAACCATCCTTATACCACTGATAGTTTAAGGGAGAGGATCCAACCACAGTAGCAAAGAAGAGAACATTCTCCCCTTCAGTTACCCATTGGTCTTTGGGTTGTATTTTTATAATTGGGGGAATGCCACCGGAAGAGTCATTTTCAGCACCTGGAGTTCCGTACATTAGAGAACTTGATTTCCAATTTAAAGCACTGCTCCAAACTGATTCTTCGGCGGCAGTGTCTACGACTTCCAGGGAGTATCCTCCTTGGTCTGTCTCAGGATACCAGGAACTAGAGTAATTAAAGCTTAGGATGTTTGATCCATCAGCCGCTTGAATTGTGATATTCTCCCCTCTCCTTGCCAGGTTTCCTGAAAAACCACTTAAAATAGTCATTCCATTAGTGGAATAGAGTGTCGAAAAAGCATCCAAATTTTTAACAAGAACCAGCATTTCGCCTGGATGAAGGAGCAACTGAGGAAGCGTATATTCAATTCCACTTGTAAACTGAATTTCCTGGGTATCAAGGACACCTTTGCCGGTATTTTTTAATTCAATCCAAGAATAATCATCGCGGTCCCATCCGTGCTCAGCAGCGTCGTCAGGCACAGGCGATGAGTACATCATTTCATTTATTTTGAGATCAGTTTGTTCGCCATAAACGGTAAGGTCCAATTCAGTAATAGCGCTCCACTCTACCCCATTCCAAGAGCGAGTTTTTATGAGCGTTCCAGGAGCAACGGTTAGAGAACCTTCAGTGCCATATTCGCTTTGTCCGGACATCGTTGAGAGTTCCAGATCAAAATAGAAATCATCGCTTTCCGGACTACCTTGGTGAATTTCTACTGAAATCATGTTTTCACCATCGACCAGATATTTACTATCGATTTCGTAGGAAAAATAGGTGTTCTCGTCAGAGCCAGAGACTTCGGACTTAGCATAGGAATAATAATTGTATCCAGTCTCCATATTATGCAGCAAAACACGGCTACCATTAATGTATACAACAGCACCATCGTCTGCATTAATATCTATGGTCAACCCCGGAACTAAACTGGCAGATGTAACCTCAAATGTTTTTGAAAAATACGCGGTTATCAGAGGTTCGTTTGTGTCGGTTTTGTAGCGGTTGATAGATGTTTTTACCGGCCGAGAACCAAAGCCGAACCTCCCGGCCCCCTCTTTCCAGTAATTGTAAGAATATCCCTTTTGATACCAGAAAAACATACCGTCTTTAGGAGGAGCAATCCCTTCATCAAAATATCTCCAAGTTTCTCCTTTGCCTATTAGGGTCTTCTCTCCTACAGGCTGGGCTACCAATTTATTGGCAAAGGGATTTAATTCTCCGCCCGGCAATCGAGGATCATCCCCATTTAAAGTGTAATAAAGGTTAAGGGCTCCAGAAAGAGTAAAAGTGATGCTTTCATTGGAACGCATTATATCAGAAATAATAGGAGCCTCTATTGCAGGGAACCACCCCCTGCTTTTAAAATTTTTCATTAAGTAATCGGCACTTAATGAAATAAAGCTCTCTTTAACGTAATCGCATTCCCTTAACCAGTCACCGCGATCACGGCCATGTCCCCATCTGGCTGACTCCAAAATGATAGCTTGGTCAATTTCAGCCTGGCGCTTATTCCAGCGAGCCAAGCTGTTGCTCAATGTCAATGCACCGCCCGGATTAAGCATTTCTTTTTGGACAGTGTCCACCCAGCGCATTTTATAATCCGGATGATCCATCAATTTCTGGTGCAGACGCATCGGATTAAAATTAGCCAAAGTATTCAAATGCCAACCGTGAGAAGTGAGATCCGTTGTCACCGGATACGAGCGATTAGCCGCCATTGAGTGCTCGCCGTCATGCTTGAACCATTTGAAACCGGTAGGATTGACTCGATTATAAAGCCCATAGAGATTATTTGCATGGCTGTTGACCGCCACAGGGCAATCTGGGTCACGAGCAAAATACGTAATCAACATGTAGGCAATTAGATTATCTTCATCCAAATAAACCGGTGATTCTGGAATGGGAGTACCATCAGGATTGACTCCCTTAATCCAATTATAATTTGTCGAGTACAGTCCGGAAAATCCCTGTTTGACGGCAATATTATAAAGATCACTGAAAGCATTTATGTTCCCATCAGAAGCTTCAGTGTAATAACCCGGCTGAGATGTTTTTATACAATCCCAGTCGTCACCCGATCCTCCATAATAAGTTTTGGCATAATCAGAATCGCTGCGCTCCTGTGTTTGATACAATCCCCAATACTGTCCATTAATAAAAAGATGGTAGTAGCGGCTGCGAGTATATTGCATACCAAAATCTCCCTGAGCGTCTCGTGAAAATGTTTCTCGTATAAACGTGTTGTAAGGGGAACCTTCAAAAGACCAGGAAAAATTCTGAGAAGTGCGTAAGTCTACCTTATCGAATGTGTCAGCGCCTTCACCTTCAAATAGCGGAAAGTTCAGTTTTCCTCCATAACTGTCCCTGAAAAAGAGGCGAAGAGAATGTTTAGGATTGCTGCTGCTGCGACTAAAAGCTCCTCTTATCCTCAAACCAGCTTCAATCTGAAATTCTTCCCCACCCTTTGGGTCTATAAGCTCTACAGAAACAGGCCGTTCCCAGGCCTCACCATCTTGCCCTGGATTAACATAAATCCCAGATTTTGAATCAAATAGATTTTTTAAATCGGTCACCAGTGAAATGGTTTGAATATTAGTCATGCCAGTTCGAATAGCAGTTTTATTATATCTTACTATTGACGAATTCATACCATATTCCATTTTATGGTTATTAACTGCATAAGAACTTGGCCAACCTGCGGGTGTGGAGGACGGCTGTGTGAGTACATCCTCCATAAAGAGCCAAGTGCGTGTTGTTACAGGAGCATCCAAATAGCCCTCTTTTATGGCAACAGCCCTCAAAAAAGTGATTGTTTCTATAGAAATCGGTTCAGTATAGCGGAATGATTTCGATGTGGGAATTGTGCCGTCCAGTGTGTAATAAATACTCGATCCTTCCGTGGGTGACTCTAAGGTTAAACTGAAGGGACCGCTCTTGTAGCCTTGAGATTCACTAAAAGTCACACTCTCAACCATACCCCAGAGCGGAGTCCCTGTGTTGGAAGCGCCGGGTGTCGGAGTTTTAAAATATGCCCACTGCTGCTCGGAGTTCGCTATGGAAGCCGGAATGCATCCGTAAGATGCATCCTTATATTGTAGAGGAAAAGAAGGTGCAAGTTCATAAACAATCGTTTCAGCATCAGCGGCAACAAGGGCTAAGTACTCGCCCGATTTACTTAAGCTGAAATTGGAATGATATTCTCCCAGCGGTTGAGAATCAACCCAACCATCGCAGAAAACAACTAAAAAGCCCCCTGGTTTGAGAATGACTCCATCGGGGAATTGCCACTGAGCCAGATTGTTGAGAGAGTCCGTCAGATACCATCCACTGATATTTACGGACTCAGTGGTCGGATTAAAAAGCTCTACCCAATCCTCATAATTGCCCTTGCGGGTTCTTAAGCCAGTCGCGTTACTCGCAACAATCTCATTAATGATAATATTAGGAATAGCTGTGTCTTCAGTGATTACGTTATCCCCAAGCTCTACCTCCTTTGGTTGAGAGTCAGCCGCTGATGTAAGCGACACTTCAGCAAAAGAAACAAACGTTATGCAAAAAAGCATTCCAATAAACATGTAGAACTTTCTCATTCTATTTAAATTTAGTTTTACCAGGATTATATTGTCGTCAATTTTAGGAATTCTACTCAATTATAGACCTATAATATCTATGTTTTTTATTCGAAATATCCACCGTGTAAGTCAGTTGCGCCCCCTCGATCAAAGTCCAAGAGAGCATATCCTCACTTTCATAGAGATTTCCAGTGAAAGTGAGTGTAAGAGCGTTTCCTTCTACTTTAAAACTCACGACGGGGTACTCCTGTTGAGCCGGCTCTTGAGTCAATAAATGCTCCGAGAATATGAAAGGTAACTCTGTAGATTGAACTTTAATGATTGCCTGGCGAGATTCGGTCCGGGTATTTTCAAGAACTTGATAACTAATCAAGCCATGATTACCCGGATCAGACTCAACGTTTGTAATTTGAATCCAATCTTCTCCTTCAGGGCCCGTTGCGACCCAAGGCGTTGTTGAAGAGACCTGAATGTTAAACTCCCCGCCTCCGGCTGAGACCAACTGGGATTCGGGATCAAGAATCAATGTATGAAGAGGATCAACTGAAAGCTGAACTGTTTTTTCAGCTATTTCATAATTATTAATCTCTGTTGGAGTCAATGAAACATGAAGTTCATGGAGTCCCACTTCGAGAATTGTACCTGTAGGCGGAGTATATTCAAAAACCCCGGCGACGTCAGCAACCGCATTTAATTGGCCGGCACCTAAAGAAGTCCCGTATACAATGGGTGATGGAGAAGCCCACGTGATTTGAGGCTTTGCCTTATTGATTGTTAAGGTTCCTCTGACATACTGATACTGATTAGAAGAGGGTAATGTCCCCCTTGTTGGAACAATAGGGTAAGTTCCTGCAGAGCTCCCTAAAAGGGCTGTCGTACTTAAAGTCGGCTTACCCGAAATAATTGATGTCACATCCTCACCCTCCGAGTTGAGAATAGTGTACGTAAAGACTGGATTTTGTGTTTTGTAAACACGGGCGACATCATTCGCCCGCACGGTAAAGACGGTCACAGGTGTTTTAACCTGCAGCGTCGCTGATTGACTTGAGACAGAGCCTCCCGCATTGCTTACAGTTACAAAGTAATTTCCTGAATCAACTAAAACGGCACTCTGAAGCGTGTAAGAAGAACTTACAGCCCCATTAATAGCCACATCATCTTTGTACCATTGATAAGTCAGGGGTTCAGTTCCCGTTGCAGCAACGGAGAAAACGACATTTTCTCCTTCATCCACATTTTGACTTTCGGGTTGAAGAGTAATTACCGGGACATCTATTACCTGGCTATAATCCTGGTAGTCCAGGTCTCTTGGCAAAAGCACTCCCTTGTAGACTCGAATCCGATCAACATAACCCGTGGTGTGATTACCTCCTGAACATTCGCTACCAATGCAACCTCTAACATCAGCTTGGTAGGGCGAAAAATTTACGCCTTGACCATAATCCAGCTCACCTTTCAGTTCACCATCCACATAAGTGTATATTTTTTGGGCTGAATGGTCATATGCGCAAGCAATATGATGCCACATTCCATCTTCCGGGATTGGAACACCCGTATCAATATCTTGAAGCCCCATAGTTGTCATGTAAACCGTCAAGTCTGAGCTGACTGCAAAAGCTATACGTGGTACACCGCCTGTTGGACTTCCAAGAATTTGCAAGAAGACCTGCTTTGATGTCCTTCTTTCAAAACCCTTAATCCAAGCTTCCATTGAAAAACTCGGATCGGATTGGTCCTCAAACACCAACTTCTCTGTTGGGAAAATAATTCTGTGAGTAGTACTACCTTGCACAGTGCTGTTGTCGATATAGAGAGAATAATCATTTTCAGAGCCTGGCCAATTTTGATCCTTAGTCGGTGTCGAGTTTGACCAATTCACCGCGTTGGGGTTGGTTGTAGAAATATCCTCATTATAAAGAGGGATGCTGAAGGTCCCATCACTCGCAAAAGGAAGAATGGTAGAATTAAAATCATAGGATAAGATTGTATTTTCCGTGACCGGTTTTGGATTAATTGGGTCTGAATCCAATTCAGAGGCACTTAAAAGCCCCTTATGAAGCCGAACCCGATCCATTCTACCGCGGAATGGACTTACTCCGCTCTCATTAGCTCCAATAGAAAGTGATGCACTTACGTAATTATTAGGAAACGCAGTAGACTGAACCATGTCGGATGCAATCCCATTTTGAAAAAAGTGAAACCCAACATTCGGCTCCCAGGAGCACGCCAAATGTACCCAATCACCTCTGGGCACCGAGATTGTGGAATTTACATCAACAACGCCTAGGAAGGTAGCTTGAAATAAGTCATCCGAATTGCCGAAACCAAATTTGAGCGTTTCTCCAAGTCGAATCAAATCTCTATAACCGCTACTGTCAGGATTCATCCAAATCCACGACTCAAAAGTGAAGGGTTCGGAGATATCTAGGGGGGCTGTTTCAAACCATCCCAATAGCCAACTTGAGCCTTGCAGGAGCGCTGCATAATCACCAGGTTTTCCGGAAGGTGATTCTGTCGTGAAAAACGGTTTGTCTTCTGAAACACTGTCCCCCAAGTCAGCAACTATTCCGCTCACACTGTCCGTAGTATTTCTGCCGGTGCCTTCGTTAAATTGAAAATCGAGCATCAGCTGAAGCCCACTACCGGTAACGACCTTTAGATAAGCAGGTTCGCTGGTAGCACTTCCCTTCGAATTAGTAACCGTTAAAGTATAAGTTCCAGCGTCAGAGGGGGCTACACTGTCAATAGTATAAGAAGAAGAATTAGATCCTTCCACAATTACACCGTTTTTATTCCACTCAAAAACTAAAGGCTCAGAACCCTGGACCGTTGCACTCAAGGTGACAGACTCTCCTTCTCTGATTGTTTGACTCACAGGCTGTGAAAGGAATGAGGGCGGAATAATAGATGAGGCAATAGTCACAACTTTTGAGATAGTCTTGCTTATGCTGCCATCCTCGTAAAATGCAGTGACATCCACTTCACCCTCCGCCAAAGCGGAGAGAAGTCCATTGGTATCTATGGTGGCATACTGAGTGGGCGATACCGACCAATCCGGAATTACCTGCTTTGAGCTGCCATCGTTGTAATTGGCAGTGCAGGTGTACATAGCGGTTTTGCCTTCAGTCACCGAGGAATTACCTGAAATGGTAATAGACGAGAGCTTTAATTCAAAGATGACCGTTAAGTTCAATTCTTCGCTGGTAACACTGCCGGCCCTGTTTGTGGCAGTAACAGTGTAAACTCCTGCATGAAGAGGCGTCAGATTGTTGATAGTGTATCGGGTGCTTGTTGTACCCGGCAAAGCCACACCATTCTTGAACCATTGATATCGCACAGGTGCTGAACCACTCGAAGTGACAGAAAAAGTAACGGAATCCCCTGTGTTTAGCGCCAACTGACCTCCTTCTCCCGGGGAAATTGTGCTGAGCGTAGGAGGTTCAATTACACCGCCATCATCACTGCCTGGGCTTCCTCCACGAGTTGCACTGACCTTCCAGTTCTCCAATGTACTCCAGAGAGACAACGGGGCTTCTATATCTACCACATTTAATGAATATCCATTCTGGTCGGTTTCCGGATACCATTCATTGGAATATGTAAAGGAAAGAACGTTTTCACCTTTCGGCGAATAAAGGGTGAGCGTCTCACCTTTCCGAGCAAGATTGCCGGAATAGTTATCTAAAAGAATGATACCATTTGTGTCGTATAAGGTTGAAAATGCCTGCAAGTTTTTAGCAAGGACTACATACTCGCCAGATTCCAATGTAAAGACAGGAAAGGTATAATTGATGCCCTCTACAAAAGAAAAACCATCCATTTTCAAAATACCACGTCCCGTGTTTTGAAGCTCAATCCAGGCAAAATCATCTCGAGTCCAGCCCTGTTCTTCTGCCCAAGCAGGTGTTTCAGGCGCATACATCAGCTCAGTAACTTTGAGATCAGTGGCTTCAGAGAAAACCGTGAAATCAGCTACAGAGATTGCACTCCATTCACCATCAGAACTTAATGAGCGTGCCTTTATTACAGCACCCGGCGATGCTATTACAATTCCTTCCGAGGCTCCACCCGAATAACCACCCAAAGCTTTTAATTCCAAGTCAAAATAAAGATCGTCGCTCTGCGGACTACTTTGATGAACTTCAACAGAAATCGTATTTATACCATCCACCAGATATTTACTATCAATCTGGTAAGAAGTATACTCGTCCTCGGCCGCCCCGGAAACGTCTGAATTGGCTAATAGATCAGCAGTCAAATAGGCTAAAGGCATATTTTGATCCACAATTCTATAGCCATTAAGGTAAACCACAGCACCGTCATCACAATTAAGTTCCAGAAGTAATTCCGGAATTGTTATAGCCGAAAACACTTCAAAGCGCTTTGAAAAATATGCCGTCACAAGCGGTGTAGTGCCATCAATTTTATAGCGGCTGATTTCTGTTTGAAATTGCTTATCACCAAAACCAAAGCGGGCAGGTCCTTGTGCCCAACCTTCATGCGAATGTGACGCTTGATACCAATAAGCAGTCCCTTCTCGAGCCGGGGTGTCGCCCAGGTCGTAGTAATCCCACTCACTGCCTTTATTAACGAGTACTCTCTCTTCTGAAAAAGAAGGTTCTAATTTTAAAGAAGCGCTGTTCAGCTCTCCGCCTGGAAGCCTTGGATCAGATCCATCCAGTGTGTAATAAACTGTTCCTCCTCCGGCCAGGTAAATCTGTGTGTCCTGTAATAGCTCGCCTCCAGATTGCGAAAAAGTGGGAACAGCCACTTTAGGGTACCAACCACGATTCTTAAGGTGTGTGGTTAAATAGCCCATACGTAATGAGAGAAAATTATTTTTTACCCAATCACATTCTGCTAACCAATGTTCATAAGTCATGTTTGAATCCCAAGTCCAACGTGCAGATTCGGCATAAATAGCTTTATCTACTTCATTTTGGCGGGAGTTCCAGCGGAATAGATTACTTCTGGTGGACATCGCACCATTTTTATTCAGGTAAGTTTGCTGGTAAAGGTCTATAAAACGCATTTTATAGTCAGGATGATCCATCAGTTTTTGGTGGAGTCTGACTGGAGTAAAGGTTCCGATTGTGTTCATAGACCAGCCGCGAGCGGTCATGTCATAAGTGGTGCTCACGCCCGAATTTCTCCAAGCCCCCATGGAATGCTCAGCATCATGGCGATACCAACTAAAACCACTTGGATTAACCCGGTTGAATAACCCATAGAGGTTGTTCGGAGAATTACCACCCAAGCCTATCGGAGAATCCGGATCAGCAGTGAAAAAATAATTCAATACGAACTGGATGAGATTTTCTTCATCCAAATATTGTGGAAGGTTGGGATTAGGGGTGCCATCCGGATTCAGCCCTTTGATGCGGTTATAGTTCGTTCGATAGGCTCCAGAAAAACCCTCTTGAACCGCTATTTGAAATAGTTTAGAAAAGCCATCAATAGTACCGTCACTGGCCACTGCTCCTGACTTCACACAGTCCCAATCATTATCGTCTCCACCCAGATATGTTTCTGCAAAATCGGCTTCACTGCGTTCCTGGGTTTGGTAAAGTCCCCAATACTGTCCGTTGATAAAGAGATGATAGAAGCGGCTGCGGGTATAAGGCATGCCCACGTCACGCTGTGAATCACGGGTAAATGTTTCACGAATAAAGGTGTTATATTCCGGAGGATTTCCCGCCAAATAAGACCAGGCATAGTTTTGCGATGTCCGTAAGTCTACTTTTGAAAATTCGGTAGCACCTTCATTTCCAAAGAGTGGGAAATTTAGTTTTCCACCATATTCTGAGCGGAAAAAGAGGCGGAATGAATGCTTAGGATTTGAGCTTGATCGGCTAAAGCCGCCCCGAATCCTAACACCCGATTCTAGTTGAAATTCTTCTCCTCCACTTGGATC
This sequence comes from uncultured Verrucomicrobiota bacterium, assembly GCA_964609795.1. Taxonomy (GTDB): domain Bacteria; phylum Verrucomicrobiota; class Verrucomicrobiia; order Limisphaerales; family UBA1412; genus UBA1412. The sequence goes on along the minus strand of CAZSTC010000003.1, from coordinate 37,243 downwards.
AATTAACTCCAGCGATGCCGGCCTTTCCCAGGTAATTCCATCTCCACTTGGGTTAACGTAAATACCCGTTGATCTATTAAACAGATTTTCTAAATCAGTCACCATCGAAATAGTACCGATATTGGTCATTCCTTCTCGAATGCTGTCTCTATACCTTGGATTGTTGACAATGTCCTGCTTCATCCCGTATACCATCCGATGGTTATTTACGGTATTATTGGCGGGCCATCCCGCTGGTACAGAGCTTCGTTGAGCAAGAGCTTCTTCCAAAAACAGCCAGGTGCGTGTGCTCACAATTGAATCAATATGCCCCGCCTTAATAGCGATGGCTCGAATACATGTAATTTTGTCAATAGACAGGGGATCCCTATAACGAGTCGAAGAAGTGGTAGGAATAGTACCATCCAGCGTATAATAAATGACAGCGTCCTCTGTTGTTGAATTCATTGAGAGGGTAAAGGGTGCGGATTTGTACCCACGAGGTTCGCTGAAAGTCACTTCGCCAACCGGTTCTAAAAATCCCTCTCCGTTCTCCTTTCCGGGGGTGGGTATAGGATAATAAAGACCATTTCCAAATGAAATGTTACTATACTGTGGAGGGTAAACAGGATGGAATTCGTGGGCAATGGTCGTCCCATCATCCTTCACTAAAGCTAAATACTCACCTGTCTTACTTAAACTAAAATTGGCCAAATACTCACCATTGACTTGAGGGTCTCCGGTCCAGCCATTACAAAATACTATGAGATATCCTTGAGGAGGAATTGTTGTCCTTGGAGGAAATTGCCAGAGAGGTAAATTGCTTCTGGAGTCAGTGAGATACCAGCCGCTGATATCGGTAGTAGTATTTGATTTGTTATAAAGCTCAAGCCAATCAGCCTGTTCTCCGGATCTTGTTTGTAACCCTGTGGTATTTGATGCCAGAAACTCATTAATAATCACATCGCTGTCCGGAACGGAAGCACTCAGTGTATAGCTCCAGCTTTCTGTAGGGGGGATAAATGGGTTATGATTGGGAGAATTGTCGGAAATGTTAGCCGTTGAATTCCATTTCAAAGTGACCGGTCCTTCAATATCGAACTTTGGAAATTTGAAAAGATATTGGCTGGATGTAATTTCTTCAACTTCCATGGCGGTTGTATCGTTGCATAGAACATCTGCAGCAGTGACTCCGGACACAGGTTCGCTGAAATAAACAGTAAGACGCAGAGGGTCTGAAACAACAGAATTTACAATAGGGGATACTCTATTAATAGTCGGAGAAAGCAGGTCCAGAGTCTGGTTCGCCGTAAGCTCTACATCTATGGCAAAATCGCTGCTGGTTGTCCGGCTCATGTTAAAAGCATGAACAGCCACTACATTGACCTCTCCAGCCCTCAAGAGATGGCTGTATTCGCTCAGATCGTGCGTTTGCCAACTGGCAGTACCCACGACGCTGGATGCCACGGCATCAAAGGCTATCTCTCCAGGAGAAACATTAAATCGAAGCACCTCTTCACCATTAATCCAAAGAATGAAGCCATCATCAGAAAGGGCTCTCAGGCTCAGATTCTCATAAGAACCACTGGGTGGGGAAAATGTTTTTCTCAAATAAACAGACGAATAATTGTACCGCATATCTGATAGCAGAGTTCCTTGCGTTATATTTCCTCCGTAATAGAAAGGGGCAGCAGATGTGTTCCAGTCCGAATCGTCAAAAGCAATGGTCCTCCACGTGCCTGTAGATGTACTGGGCTCTTTAGTTCCCTTAGCGTATTTCCATTGAGCCGATGAAGGAACCAGCGTCAAAATCTCCGCATGAGAAAGCACCAACATTCCCAATAGAAGCGAACCGATCGATAGCCATTTTTTCATTAGATTATTAAAAACTAAAAATATATTTATAAACTTATTCTAAAAAACAAAGCGGATTCACTTATATTTTTCAAATCAACCACGATATTACCATTTTGAAGATACCAATTCTCAAATACTTCCCACATCACTGTGTCCCTTGAAATCTCTACCTCGAACTCAGTCATTCCAGAAATTTCAAAAATTAATTCTCTATTCTTTGTAAGAGTTGCTTTTTTAATGACAGGAGAAATGACTTCATTCTTCCCCGGGGTACCACCCTCTGTCAGGCTGGGAGTCCAGTTATCAGAAGTGCTCCAAAGGGGCTCTTCAGCATTAACATCCACGACAACTAATGAGTAGCCAGTCAAATCAGTCTGGGGATACCAAGCATTCGAGTAAGTGTAGCTTAAAATATTATCTCCAGCAGGAGATTGAAGAGTAATAGTCTCACCTTTCCTAGCCAGGTTACCCGAATAGCCGTCCAGTAAAAACAAACCATTCGTTTCATAAAGGCGAGAAAATGCATCTCTATTTTTTGCCAAAACGACTCTATTTCCCGGGGCAAGTCTGCCGGAAGAGAAAATATAGTTTATACCTGAAACAAATTGATATCCTTCGAGCTCAAGAGTGCCAGAACCAACGTTTTGTAGTTCTAGCCAAGCAAAATCATCACGAGTCCAACCGGCTTCTTCTGCCCACTCAGGTGTTTCAGGAGCGTACATCATTTCAGTTACTTTGAGGTCATGAGATTCTCCGTACACCGTAAAATCTTTTACAGAAATGGGACTCCAAGAAAGAGGGTTTGCGAATACACGAGCTGAAACCACGGAGCCGGTAGGTATAATAATTGTTTCAGTTTCCAGTTTAATAGCAGAAGGACTCAAATCACCTTTCGGGAGCCTTGGGTCGCTTCCATCCAATGTGTAGTATGTCGCCGTGGTTACTCCATAACCGGAAAAAGTAACAACAAAATTTCCGTCTTCATTTTGCTCCCAAGAGCCAAAAACCGGAGCCTTGATCCCGGTAAACCAACCGCGATTTAAGAAAAAATTAACTAGGTTTGTACCGCTTTGCGGTATGAATGAATTTTTCACATAGTTACACTCATTGAGCCAAGTCTCTCTTGTTTTAGTACCATGGCCCCAACGGGCAGATTCCATAAAGATGGCCTGATCAATCATTGCCTGTCTTTTGTTCCAGCGAGCTAAACAGTTTTCAACTGAAAGCAAGCCATTCGTTGCCACCAAATGGCGTTGAACAGTATCCATCCAGCGCATTCTGTAGTCTGGATTGCTCATTAAACGCTGATGAAGCCTCATCGGGCTAAACTGTGTGAAGGAGTCATAGCCTGTTAATCCATATGCAGTCGGGTCAGTATAGGCGTTGTAAGAGCGCTGAGCCGCCATTGAGTGTTCAGCATCATGACGCAACCATTTAAAACCCTCCGGGTTGTTTCGATTATAAAGACCATAGAGATTGTTGGGGAACCCACCCCATACCGAGATAGGAGAATCAGGATCTCTTGTGTAGTAGGAGATCAGCATGTATGCAATTAAATTATCCTCGTCAAGGTATCTTGGAGAATCAGGGATTGGTGTACCATCCGAATTAATGCCTTTGATCCAATAGTAGTTGGTGTCATATATACCGGCAAAACCTTGTCCTAATGAAATCCGCCAAAGGTCTGAAAAAGCATCCATAGTACCATCTCCAGCTTCCGTCCTATAGCCGGCATGAGAGGTTTTAATGCAATCCCAGTCATCCTCATCTCCTCCTAAATAGCTCTCTGCATAATCAGCCTCGCTGCGTTCTTGAGTCTGATAAAGTCCCCAATATTGGCCATTAATGTAAAGATGATAGTAACGGCTTCGGGTATACGGAACACCAAAATCACGTTGTGAATCGCGAGAAAACACTTCCCGAATAAAAGTGTTATAATTTGAGTTTTCGTTGGCCCATGAATAGTTTTGAGAGGTGCGAAGGTCTACCTTGCTAAACGAAGAAGCTCCTTCATCCCCAAAAAGAGGGAACTCTAATTTTCCACCGTAAGTTGAGCGGAAAAAGAGGCGAAACGAATGTTTAGGGTTGTTGTTATTTCGGCTTGCAGCACCACGAATGCGAATACCCGATTCAATTTGGAACTCATCTCCTCCCGACGGATCAATCAACTCAACAGAAACGGGGCGTTCCCAATTTTCACCGTCACTCCCAGGATTAACGTAAATTCCCGTAGAACGGTCGAAGAGATGCTTGAGATCTGTTACCAAAGAAATTGACGATATATTAGTCATCCCCTGCTTCAAAGCTTCTCTATTTTTAAGCACAATAAAGGAGTTCATCCCATATTCCATCTTGTGATTATTAATAGCATAGGATCCTGGCCACCCGGTAGGAGGTGTTGTAGGTTGACTCAATATCTCATCAGTGAAAAGCCAGGTTCGCGTAGCTACTTTAGATGGAATGTGTCCATCCTTGAGGGCGATTGCTCGAATATAGGTAATTTTATCTATTGGGAGCGGCTCTGTGTAAAGAGTGGAGTCTATCGTTGGCTCGGTCCCGTCGAGGGTGTAATAAATGGAGGCATTCTCCGTGAAAGTAGAAAGAGAAAGCTCGAACGGGGCAGGACGATATCCCCGTGGCTCGCTGAAAACCACGTCGCTCACAGGTTCCAGATAGCCTCTTCCGTTAATTTCACCAGGCGTTGGGATTGGATAGTAAAGGCCCGAACCAAAAGAAATATCTGTGTATTGTTGGGGCAAGGCGGGATTGAACTCTTGCACTATTGTCTTCCCATCGGAATAAACAAGAGCCAAATATTCGCCATCTTTATTTAAACTGAAATTGGCATGGTACTCTCCATTTACAAAAGGCTCACCAGCCCAACCATCACAAAAAATTAAAAGAAAATTACCTGGCCTGAGAAGAGTGTTTTCAGGGAATTGCCAGCGGCGCAAATCACTGGCAGAATCTGTCAGAAACCATCCGCCGAGGTCTTCCGCAAGGGGACCCTGGTTATAAAGCTCAATCCAATCGGGACGACTCCCCAATGAGCTTTTTATTCCCGAACTGTTAGCAGCCAAAACTTCATTGATAACGATATCAAAATTCGGAAGGCTCGTATCTAAGTAATAAGTCCAGATATCTGTAGGAACAACAAATGGATTCTTGTTTGAAGAGTTATCATATATGTGCGCGGATTCATTCCAGGTGAGAGTAATTTCTGCACTCTGGTCATGCTTACTAAACTCGAAAAGATATTGGCTTGAACTCAATTTTCGAACGCTTGCTGCTGCTTGACCATTACAAAACAACGTATTTGCCTCAACACCGGAAACCCCTTCACTAAAAGTGACGGTTATCCGAGGTGGATTGGCTATGGAACCTCCCTCCTGTGGAAGGACGTTCACCAACGTTGGGGGTGTGACATCATAGGTTTTATCCGCTCTAAGCTCCAAATCCAAAACAAAATCGCTGCTGGTCGACAAATGACAATTGAAAGCGTGTACAGTCAGGATATTCTCTTCTCCGCTTTTTAAAAGATAACTGAAATCGTTCAAATCATATGTGAGCCATTGAGCTGTCGAGACTATTGAAGTTGAAATATCGTTGTATCTTCCCTCCCCGGATGGAGCGTTATAGCGAAGAACCTCGGTGTCGTTAATCCGGAGAATAAAACCATCATCACACAAGATACTTACATTCAAGTTTTCATATGTGGCAGTGGGGAGGAAAAATGTTTTCCGCATATAGACGCTGGTATAACCGTAGCGCATATCCGAAAGCTGTGTTCCTGAAGAAATATTGCCCCCGTAATAAAGAGGCAGAGCCCCTCTTAACCATTCGCTATCGTTAAAATAGAGGGATCGCCATGCGCTTGTAGGGTAACTTGCATTTTTTGTACCCTTAAAATAAGCCCAATCCTCACTTCCGGCAGGCACCAAGGTCACAACTTCTGCCAAAGAAGCAAAAACGAACACCAGCGACAATCCCACTATAATCAGAAATTTTTTCATAATCGGCGATACCGTTTAAATATTGATACGCTACAAGCGTATTCTAAAAAATAAAAATTCCTCACCCAATAATTTTGTATCAATTGAAATTAAGCCATCTAAAACTTCCCATGATTCAAGCAAGCTCCACGATTTCATGTCCCTAGAAACTTCAATAAAAAACGTCTCTGCTCCTGAGACATTAAAGCACAAAACTCCATTTTCTGCAACTGAAGCATTGGCAATTACAGGTTGAGAGTTTTTTGAGGACAATCCCGGTGTTCCACCGGGTACTGAACTCGGTTTCCAATTTTCAGGCAGGCTCCATAACGGGTCTTCTGCATTAATGTCGACGACTACCAAAGAATAATTACCCTGGTCTGTTTGGGGGTACCAGGTATTGGAATAAGTAAAAGTGAAGATCGTTTCACCCGTTGGGGATGAGAGGGTCAATGTTTCTCCCCTGCGGGCCAGATTACCCGAGTATCCCTGAAATAGATTTAATGAGTTTGTATCGTACCGGCTGGAGAAAGCTTCCAGATTTTTCACCAACACCAGTCTTTCGCTGGGGTTTATATTCGCCTCGGGAAAAACAAAAGAAATACCCGTAGTGAACTGAATATCCTTCATCATCAAGACTCCTCTACCCGTATTTTGCAGCTCCAGCCAGGCAAAATCATCACGGCTCCACCCACGTGCCAGCTCCGCTTCGTTAGGTATTGCTGGTGAATACATCATTTCAGTAAGCTTTAAATCCCAGTAATTCGCATAAACAGTGAAGTCCGCCTCAGAGATAGCACTCCACTCTAATCCGTTGTACGAGCGGGCCTTAAAAAACGGAGAAGAGATATTTGGATTTTCCTCATTCGGGATTTTAACTTCCAGATAATTTGAAGGATAAGCATCCGGAATCAATAGCTCTAAATCAAAATAAAGATCCACACTCTCCTCAGCCCGATGCACTTCTACTGCCAATACATTTCCCTTTGAAATCAAGGCGGTCGCAGGAATAGTATAAGATTTATAACTGGTTTCATCATCACTAATAACTTCGGTCAGCGCATAGGTAGAATACTGGGAAGAGACCGGCATATTATGTCTAATCACCTGACTACCGTTCAAATATACGACAGCCCCATCATCGCAGTTTAGATTCACAGTCATCGTTAATGCACTCATGCCGGAGGGCATATCAAAGTATGTGCGAAAATAGACCGTATTGACGGCGGCACCAGTTGCTGGAACTACCGACTCCACTGTTGTAGATTCCTTACCGCCAAATCCCAGACGACCACTCCCCTCTTTCCAAGTTGAATCATTATAGTGAGGGATAAACCATGATGTTGCTGCTATTCTGGGAGGTGCCGAACCGGAATCAAAATACTTCCAACCGCTCTCCTTGGGAATAATCATCTGTGTTCCTAAATTCTCACCCTGCAGCAGAATGGCATTCGGATTAATAGTCCCATCCGGCAACCGGGGATCGCTCCCATCAGTCGTGCAATAAACGGGAGCTTTTGCAGTGATCCGCAAGGGATTCTCCTCAGAGGGAGGCTGCCCTGAGATTCGCGACAGTGAAGGGGCATCCACCAAAGGGAACCATCCTCTAGCTCTGAAGTTTGCTATTAAGTTATCAGGATATACATTGAAGAAAACGTTTGTAACGTAGTTACATTCCTTCAACCAATCATTGCGCGTGAAACCATGTCCCCACCGAGCGGATTCAACAACAATGGGTTCATAAATCTCAGACATTCTGGCATCCCAGCGCTCAATGTTTTTGGGTAAGGTGAATTCACCACCCTCGGTCAGAATCCGTTTTTGAACTAAATCAATGAACTTAATCCGATACTCCGGGTGTTCCATCAGCTTTTGGTGTAAGCGCATGGGATTAAATCTATCAAAGTTATTGTAATCCCAACCTTGATCTACGAGATTGAAAAACTCGCCATACCCAAGAAAGCGGCGTCCACCCAAAGCATGTTCACCATCATGCCGAAACCACTTAAATCCTGTGGGATTTACTCGGTTATAAAGTCCGAAAAGATTATTAGCAAAGCCCCCCCAAACTGAAATTGGAGAATCTGTGTCGCAGGTGACATAGACGTTTAACATATATTCCTGCAAGTTAACTTCATCCAAATAGACCGGGAAGTTGGGGTTAATTGTACCGTCAGGGTTTAATCCTTTGATGTAATAATAGTTCGTGTAATTTGCCCCAGAGAAACCTTTTTCAACGGCGATGCTAAAGAGGTCTCTGGCTGCTTTGTCGTTACCTTCAGAAACCACAGTTGTTCGCTGCGGTTGCTCCGTTTTTAGTAAATCCCAATCTTCCTTATCTCCGCCCAGGTAGCTCTCAGCGTAGCTGGTTTCGCTTCGTTCTTGAGTTTGATACAGCCCCCAATATTGCCCATTAATATAGAGATGATAATAACGGCTGCGGGTGTAAGGCATTCCAACATCCCGTTGTGCATCCCGTGCAAACGTCTCTCGTATAAAAGTCTCATAAGGGGTTTGTTCAAAAGCCCAAGAGTAGTTTTGGGATGTTCTCAAATCTACTTTATCAAACACAGAGACTCCTTCATCTCCGAAAAGCGGGAAGTTAAGTTCACCTCCATAACTGGAGCGGAAAAAAATGCGAAAGGAATGCTTGGGGTTACTGCTGGTGCGGCTGGCAGCACCTCGAATACGAATTCCGGCATCAATTTGGAACTCCCCTCCCCCGTTCGGATCAATTAACTCAAAAGATGCCGGTCTTTCCCAAGCAGTGTCATGCTCAGCGGGATTAACATAAATACCCGTGGATCTATTAAACAAGTTTTCCAAATCCGTTACCATTGAAATGCTTTGGATGTTTGTTAACCCCTTTCTAACATCCTGTTGAAATTCCGCGGAATTGACAATGCCAAGGTTCATTCCATATTCCATTCTATGTCCATTAACTGTGCCCGACACTGGCCAACCTGGAGGGGTGGATGTCGGCTGAGTTAAGACCTCTTCCATGAAAAGCCAAGTACGTGTAGCGATTGTAGAATTCAAATGGCCTTCTTTTATAGCGACGGCTCGAAGTGTCGTTATTTTATCGATCTGAAGTGGAGCTTTGTAAGGAGTAGAATTTTCATCAGGCACAGTTCCATCAAGTGTATAGTAGATAAACGCCCCTTCTGTAGGAGTGGAGAGAGTAAGCTGAAAAGGAGCGAGTTTGTATCCTCTTGGCTCACTATATTTAATTTCTGCTACGGGTTCCATATAACCCACTGCATTTGATTTCCCGGGAGTAGGCGTTGTGTAAAACAATCCTTGTCCATAAGAAATATCGGAACGTTGTGCGGGGAATGTAGGTGAAAGCTCGTGTATGATGGTATGCCCATCGGAGTAAACCAGAGCTAAGTATTCACCTTTCTGACTCAAACTGAAATTGGCATGATACTCTCCAAGTAAAAGCGGCTGTGAATAGGAACTGTCACAAAAAACAACCAAATACCCTCCCGGCTGAAGCATGGTTCCTTGGGGAAAACTCCATTGCGTCAGATTTTTAGCCGAATCCGTCAGGTACCATCCACCAATATCTATGGTTTGGTCTCCAAAATTATAAAGCTCAATCCAGTCAACGTATTCTCCCTGGCGATTTTTTATAGAGGAACTGTTTACAGCCATGATTTCGTTGATTTGCACTTTGGGAACAGACAAATCTGTTCGCACGTCATAGTACCATTCTTCGCCGGGAGGAGAAAAGGGATTGGCATTTGGAGAAGCGTCACAAATTTTTGTATCAGGATCCCAATTAAAAAAAACTCTTCCATTTTGGCCTATACCGGGAAATTCAAAAAGGTATTGGGAGGAATTTAATTCTCGAATGCTCGAAGCCGCTTTGCCATCACAGAGAAGATCCGAATGCGTTACATTGAGGACCGGTTCACTAAAAGTCACTGTAACCCAGGGGGTATTCGAAATCTGTGCTTCTGGCTGTGGGTACAAATCCACGATCGTCGGCGAGGAGAAATCATAGGAGACTTCAGCCGTGAGCTCAATATCTATAGCGAAATCACCACTGTTGTCTAAACTAACGTTGAAAGCCTGTATTGCAAACGTATTAATTTCGCCAGGTAACAAAGTGGAAGAAATTAGATCGTCAAAATTATGCGCCTGCCATACGGGTACTGTTATCAAGCTTTCAGCAACCCCATCATAGCCGATGTTACTATCCGGAACATTATAACGAAACAGCTCCATACCATTGAGCCAAAGGATAAAACCATCGTCGCTGAGAGCATTTAGAGTAAAACTTGAATATTCCCCTTCAGGAAAAAGAAAAGTTTTCCTCATGTACACGCTTGAGTAATAACCTCGCATGTCTGACAAATGAGTTCCCGAAGCAATGTTGCCGCCATAATAGAGGGGGGTAATTCCGCTTAGCCAAGAATCATCCTTAAAAGAAGGCTGAGACCAAAAAGTTGGCAAAAGAGAGGGAGATTTTGTCCCCTTAAAATACTTCCATTCGCTACTCCGAGGAAGAAGAGTCACCCTTTCGGCCCATCCTGAGAGCGGGCTCCCTAATAATAAACAGATAAGAATCAACAGTATCCTGACGCTCATTTGGTATACTTGAATACTTTTATTTTTGCCGGCATTAAACAGAACTCCGCCTTAAGCCTCGATGAATCCATGTAACACGAGCACTGGGATTGAGCATCTTTTATGCCGTTCAGAAAATCTTTAGAAGTTATATTAAAAATTCTTCACGTTATCTACAAAAACGAAACCGAGGCCATAAAACACCTCGGTTCGCTTCTTAAACATTAAGTTCTTTCAAACGACAATTAGATAAACTCGGTTCGTCCGGGCATTGGAATAGGAGGTTCAGGTAATTCCATATCCCAAGAAAGATTTTCAGGCATCAGTTTTTGACTGGAATTTTTTATATCTTCCCAACTCAGGCGACGTCCAGTATAGGCCGATTCACGTCCCATAATAGCCATAAGAGTGCTGCGCATCATCCAGTCTCCATCATTTTTCGCCTCACCTTTTCTGATGCTGGCAAAAAGTTCATTGTGTTCCTGTTGATACATGTCTATCCCCGTGCGATTGGTCAATTTCCAAGGATTCTCCCCAGTGATTTCCAAATTTCCGAAAGCTTGGATTTTTGCACATCCTTTGGTGCCCATGATATAATCATCGTTACTACCAGTGCAGTTTTCCATCTGTCGACAGAAAAGGAAGCCACGCTCCCCACCGGCGAAATCATACACAACGGAAAAATGATCGAAAATATTTCCATATTTCGATTCAACGCGCTGCTGGCGCCCGCCATGAGCTATGGCAGAGACAGGGTCCTGGTCGCCCAAAGCCCAGACTAACTTATCTACGCTATGACATGCCTGCTCGACAATATGATCACCGGAAATCCAGGAGAAATAATACCAATTCCTCATCTGGTAAAAAAGATCACTCCAATCAGATTGACGCGGATAGCACCAGAGAGCTCCAGTATTATAAGTGGAGTATACAGAGGTAACCTTGCCAATTTCTCCACCCAAAACGCGATTCATTATTTCACGTTCCGGAGTACCATAGCGCCAGCAGAAACCGGCAACCAAAGATAGTTTCTTCTCTTTAGCCTTGTGAGCAGCAGCCAAAGCCTGGCGATATCCGGTAGCATCAACAGCCATTGGTTTTTCGCAGAAAACGTGCTTCCCTTTTTCAACAGCATATTCCAGATGTGGCGGTCTGAACCCCGGTGGGGTGGTCAATAATACGACATCGACGCTGTCAATCACCTTTTTATAGGCATCTAATCCCACAAACAGGGTGTCAGGAGTTACTTTTACTTTGGAACCAATATTAGTGTTGCCCTTCAACTGCTCTAATGCAGATTTTGCGCGGAACTCAAATACGTCGCCAATTGCAGTTAGCTCAACATTGGGGTCCGCACTCAATGCTTGAATAGCGGCACCTATTCCGCGTCCTCCACTTCCCACCAAACCAACTTTAAGAGTCCCCGCATTTTCTGCTTTTCCTGTGAGGATAAAAGGAGCTTGAGAAACCATAGCCCCAGCAACTGCGAGAGTGCCAGAGGTTTTGATAAACTCCCTACGTGTGCTCTTACCTGCCAATTTATTGTTTTTCATAATAACTCACTCAGTATTCTGACTGTTAGGGGTCTGTATACACCTACACCTATTGTTTGTCAAGCTTAGTCGGAAGGTTTCAATTCAAGCCATTTATTTAGAAGGGTATCTTGGTTAAGGTATATCAATAATAACCACTTTGTAGAGGGCTGAACCAGACTGGAGTGGTACAAGTACTTCATGTCCAGCAGAGTCAATACGTACGTTTTTTTCTTCAGCCCAATCACTATGGGGCGTTTTGCACCACACATGTATCATGTCTTGAGTGACCCAAACAGGGATATCTAAATAGAAAGAGAAGAATTTTTCATCTTCAACAAATTTAACATCCGGATCCAGCAAGACCACTTCGTCTTGAGGCAATACATGAACGTTGACGGTAGCAGGATTGCTGGTCGCTTTTCCGGCTGCATTGGAAACAACAACAGTATAACTACCTGCATCAAACTCTGTAACATTAGTAATGGTTAGCTGAGGCGAAGTGGCCCCCGGAATAGGTTCTCCATCTTTGTACCATTGGTAGCTAAGGGGCGGTGTTCCTTTTGCTAATGCGCTCAAGTCAAGTTTATCACCGACGAACAGGTCCGCATTTTGAGGCGAAGAAATAATCTCTGGAGCGATATCAACAGGAATGCCTTCTGCAATAGCTCGATAAAAAACATACTGATATGAAGCTAATATTTTGACTTTTCCTTCATCTGTCAAAGTGTATGCCACATCATCCCAATGTATTCCGTCTATGCTTCCTTCCACGTTATATAGGGTCGCTCCCCTGATCTCGAATATGAAATAGAGTTTTTCGCCCTCTTGGACCAATTGGGGATTAAATAAAAAGATTTCAGTAACGGGAGGCTCTTCTTTCAAGGTCACTTTGGCTGGATTGCTGGTCACGCTTCCGATTGCATTTGAAACAACAACTGTATAGCTACCTGCATCAGTCTCTTTGACACTGGGTACAGTCAACTGTGGCGATATAGCATCCGGAAGAAGTTCTCCATCTTTATACCATTGATAATAAAGAGGCGGCGTCCCCGTTGCCGTAACACTCAAATCTAGCTGATCACCCAGATTCAAATCTGTGTTTTGAGGATGCTCGGTAATTAAAGGAATGTTTACTATTGTAAGAGTAGCGGGAGAACTCACCACACTGCCTTTGGAATTGAACACAGTAACAACATAAACACCCTGGTTTGAGGTTTGTGCGCTTTCAATTACCAATCTGGGCTGAGTTTCATCCCGAATCACTTTTCCATTATGTGTCCAGATATAGCTTAATGCCCCACCCGTAGCTATTACTTCAAAAAATGCCCTTTGTCCCTCTATCACATCCAGACTTTGGGGGTGAGTAATAATTTTAGGAGCTTGAGTTACAAACAGCTCTTTTTCCCAAGCCAACACAGGATAATCACCTGATGCAAAATCCCAAACAGATGCAAAATTCCAACCTAGAGACTCATAAGGAGTAACCGCTTTTAACGCTTCTGGAGATGTTGAGCCTCCGTCTTTACCATTTAAATCATCTACGGGGGGGGGAACTGAATTATTGACTTTAAGAACAAGCGCTGTCGTAGCTAGATTGTTAGAAAAAACGGCAGCATTTACAGCCTCAATTCGTCCAGCATGGGATTGGACGGGGACCGTATCAGAGTCGGATTGAACTGAGCTGTTCAAGGCTACAGAGGAACTAATTTGGCTGAAGCTGGAAGCTCCCATGATTCCTCCGGCGTAGGCGCTTGTATTTCCGCTTGTGACACTACAAGGCCCCGCGGCATAGGACCTAGAAACGGAAGATGAAAGAGAGAAACCACACAGCCCCCCTATGTACCCTCTGCCCATACCGGAAATCGGGACGATTTGACCTTGAGGAACCGTGTTGGCAGACACATGGCCCGTTGCATAGGAGTCTTCTACTGATGATATGTGAATATAACCGATGAGTCCACCCGCATATCCATCGCCTGAAAAGTCAGCATCCGCGGTGCTCAGTGTTACATTTCCCTTGGCTACTGAGGATGAGACAGTGCTGGAATGCAAGTACCCTACTAATCCACCCGCGTAAGCAGTGCCGGAAGTGAGACCTGCATGAGCCGACGTAGCGCAAGACAAACTCCCTAAAGCGTAGCACTCATCCAAAGATACATTTTCGGCATAGGCAAGCATCCCTCCGGCCGTGCCAATATCCGTGAATCCGGTAGAAATCAAACTTGCAGACACAGTGCACTGAGCCCCACAACGGAGGAAAACACCTTCTTGAGCATAGCCAACCAAACCAGCAACGGTCTTCATCCCATTTACTGTTCCACTGGCAGAACAATTAAAAAAAAGAGAAGACTCGTCAGCTCCGACAAGTGCGGCCACGTTCGTGGCCCCATTCAATAAAACTCCTTCAATTCGAAGGTTGGAAATTGTCGCGTTTTTTGTAAAACCAAAAAAGCCGACATCAACGGATGCTGGACGATGAATTAAGAGATTTCGGATAGCATATCCTCTGCCGTCAAAGTTGCCGCTGAACATGCGATTGCTTACTCGGCGATGTCCAACAGGCACCCACCCGGCTCCATTGTTGTAGAAAGCCCCTCCGGGAGCAAAGTCTTCCTCCGCAAAGGTAATATCGTTTTCCAGCCGAAAAAACTTACCCACTCCGGCAGTCCCGATATAATTGGTTAATGAGGAGAGATGTTCCCTGGTTTTAATTTTCCACGGATTATTTTCTGTTCCGTCACCTCCTGCAAACTCAGCTGCCTCGACGGCTGGGGCCAAAGCTCCACTGCACACAACAGCACAAAGGAAAAATGTTTGGAAAAAAGCTTTCTTCCAGTGTATCATCCAATAGCTCAAATTCTTACGACAAAAGATAAACCTGTATTGCATCTTTAAAAAAACGGTAAAATTTCTAAAAGGGAGGTTAGCCTAAAGTTGAGTTATTTTCCAATGGATTGGGGTTTTCACTAATCGTCTGCAGTAAAGAATCCAGCATCTCTTTTACCTCCTTTATTCCTGTAGAAGGGACAATAATGGTATCACTTTTACCGTTGGACTCTTCAGTAATACGCAAGAACCTTCCACGCTGGTTTTGCTTCAAAAAAAAGTAGAATGTTTTGTGCTCCACAATTATTCTTTCTGACCTGAGCGTCTCCTCCATGCCCGAAGCCCTTCCTTCTCCAACAGGACGATTCCCTTTTTTGCGGGGATACTGCGACTTATCTTTAAAAAAAATTCCCATTTTCTCCTCCAGTGTCTTCTCCAGACACACCCTTAAACAGATGGATTCTAAAGGAAGATATAGGGCTGCGTCAAATCAACTCTTCCTTCAGTTTCCGTGCGATAACTAGCGCAATCTACAAAAAACGTCAGCGAATGAAGAACTCTACTGGCTCATTAAAAGAATGTAGTCCAATCCAAGCATGTGGTTGGGAATAGATTTTTCGTTTTTCCCAACAAGTTCGAAGCTCAAAGTGTGTTTGCCCGGCTCAAGTTGGTGCTCACTAAAGGTCAGGGCACCTGTCGGGACGACGTTCGGACCATATAGATCTATTGGCACTCCAATCTTTTTTCCATCCAGGGAAAGCTGGAAAATGCCGTAATCCTTGGCTCGAGTCATGGCAACCCTAAGCTCATAAGTCCCCTTTTCCTGAACAGCAAACTCTAAAGCTATCTGATCACCAACTTTTGGATTCTTCCACCAAAGGTGTTCGTCGCCACTCCAATTGCTATCCGAAAAAATGGACAAATCCTGTACTTCAAATGTACCCCCACTGCAAGAGAGTACCTTCATTTTTTCTCCCTCGATTGCGCCCTGCTCTTTATACTGCTGAACAGGCTTCCAGTAGCCTATCCTCTCTGAAACAGGGACTGGAGCATACGGGTCCTTGCCGCCAGGAGCCAGATACCAATAAACCGTCGTTGCATAGAGGGTGGGACGCGTATTGGGAAAATATTTTTCAATGTATCCTTCGAAGGATGTTTGGAACGGGAGGTTATCAGAAATGTGCCAGCGATTTACTGAAATGTGACCTTTATTGCCCATGCTGATCGTTTGGTTATGCAAACCATTATGAAAAAGAATGGGGCTGCACCAGGCATATCCAAAATAGTCTTCTGAACCGGTTCCGAATGTTGAAGGAAACTTTTCGCCGTCTATATGGAATTTTTCGTCACCCTCTCCCCACCAGCTGCCGCGCGGATTCCAGACGTGAAGCATCATCCCGCAAAAACGTCCTGTTCCTTCAGTATTAAGAATGCTCCAATCAATCGCGGCACGCTCAGGTTCAGGGGCGGAAAAAGTATCCCGATGCCATTTCGCATGGAAACGAGCCAGCTTTTCAATGGGATACTTAAGCTCTGCATGTTCTACATTCATAAACAGAACTTGTGGTGAATCGGACTCATTAATTACTTCAATCAACGCCATTTTCTCAAACGGCATATACCAATATGAATACCATTCACCATCAAATAAGCCACAGGGTAATGAACGATATTCATTAGCTCCGGCGGCTGTGCCAAAAAAGTCCCCGAATGGCACAAATACGGAGGGTACAACATCATTATCCCACGTGATTTTTATAACCAACTGGCGAAGAATATTTCTGGTTTGTTCCTCATCTTCGGGAAGTTTAACTCTTGCCCGGATAGCAGTGATTGCTCGGGGGCCATTAATTTTTGCGACTTCAAGAGCCTTCCCGGGTTCCAGTTTAAGGCCTATTTTTCCATCGCGTCTCACATCCTGATGTTCTGAAGGTCTAACGCCTGAATTTTGTAAGGTATCATTTGCCTGCATCAATGCCAGCAAGCTGTCTGAATCCAGATTTCGAGTGAAAGTGGGGACTACAGTATCTTTGGCAAACGCACTATAGGTGAAGTGGTAATAATGCCCCCAACCTGGATCCGCAACGATTTTACAGGATTTTTGGAACGGAATTGGAATATAGCAATTCCACCCCATGGCAACAGTGTGGTTGAGTTCAGTGTAGTTGAAAGGAGCTTGGGTACGATTGAAATATTCAATAAAGGGCAAATCAACAGCCGGAACAGAATTCCCATCCAGGTATATTTTCACGTGCCCTTGTTCCGGGGTCGCAGACCAGATACGCCAAATACAGCCAGGGCCATCCATCTCACCTATTACCATCTGATCACCCTCCATCCGAAGATGGCCGTTGTTGTCGCCATTGGCATCCCATTCCAGGTATTTGCCATTTTCCAATTTGCTCCTGCGATCATAACTGGACCACTGAAGACATTTTTCACCCGCTTGAGGAAGGGTGGCTAAATACTCCAAATCCGTGATGCGTTTGACCAAATCGGGATAATTCAAAACTTGGTCTGCATGAAGACATGTTCCCTTAGCTAAGAAAGCTAAAGCCAGTAGAGAACAAAAAAACCAATTTCTCATAGTCGGAGCTTACTTCCAGACACTATGAAAAGCAACCTGTATTTAGCTAAATACCAGCATAATTATTCTTGGAGTTTGTCTACTCCGATAATAACACTGGTATTCCAAGGATAGCGTCTTTTTTCCCTTAAAAACCTCTACTCTTGTTTTAAATAGACTGTTTGCGTTGGAAAGGCGAAGTCGATCCCCTCAGAGTCAAAGCGCTTTTTCAACTCCAAGTTCATTTCTTCAATACTTTTTACGTAGTCAGCCCATGCCGCCGGGTTGTGCCAATGAACTATCTGGATATTTAAGGCGAAATCCCCAAACTTATTGAAGCTTACTACAGTGCTTTGCGTGTTTCGATGGTTGGCATAAACATCGTTGGCAATATCTAAAGCCTTACGAAGTTGTTCAGAAGTTGTATCGTAAGTGACACCTACATTAATTTCAGTCTTAATAGTGGGACGGCATGTAACGTTTGCAATCGTTGAGTTTGCCATGGTCTTGTTAGGGATAGTCACCAGGAAACCATCATAAGTTCGGATGCGAGTGCTTCGAAGTCCAATCGTTTCTACGGTTCCATCCCTGTTTTCTACTTTTACAGCATCCCCTATCACAAAAGGTTTATCCATTAAGATAGCGATTCCCCCAAAAATATTGCTTAGAAGATCTTGCGCAGCCAAGCTCACTGCAAGTGCCCCGACTGATCCCAGTGTTAGTATAGAAGTAATATCTACGCCAAGGTTGGAAGCCATCGTTAGAATACCGATAAAGACTACCACGTATTTTACAGCACTATTTAGTAGCGGAATAACTTGTTCTGAAAAAGTTTTGTCCGCATGAGTTTTTTCGTGCCATGTTAAGAAAACAATATCTACCAACTTTGCGAAAGCATAGGTCGCGGAAAGAGCTACGGATAATTTAAATATTTTATAAAGGATGCTGGAAAACCAGGTGGGCCATTTGTATAGTTCCAACCCTATGTAAAGAAAGGTCACAAAAATGATCAGCCGAGCCGGTTTGCACATTAAAGAAAGAACTCTTTTTCCAAGATTATTTTCTGCAGACGGAAGCCACTTTTTGGCGGAAGAAAAAAGAATTGCAGATAACAGCTTAGTCACAAAGTATGCTATTACCAGGAAGATTAAAAAAGCGAAATACTGCCAAAGGGGTGTCCCTTGAAATTTTACTTCGAGCCAAGGAATCTGATCAAGCCAGAAAGATGCTTTCGAAGAACTAACCATTTGAGTGTTTTTTTCGAGAGAGGGAGTGATCGCTTCCTGCGCTTGACAAGTGAAAAACACGCTTAGTAAAAAGTAAAAAACAATACTAAATTTGAAGGAAAATTTATTCATGATAAAAAGAATTTAAACTTGAAATATATTAAGACCGTCCGGAACTTATCAGTATTCGGACGGTCGCTTTAATAAATTACAAATCCACTAACTAGGAAACGATTTGCGTACAGTGCATGCACCGTTTGGCAGCCAATGGAATATCCCCCAAACATTCAGGGCACTTTTTAGTAGTGGGCTCTTTCGGGGCTGGGGCTGGTGTGGATCTCTTTACAAGCATGTTAACTGGCTTAATAACAAAAAAGAAAATGGCACTAGCTACAAAAAAGAACGTAATTAACACGTTCAAGAAGTGCCCTATCATAAATTTGCTGCCGTTAATGGAAAAATCCAGCTCTTTAAATTCAGGAATCTTCCCAAAAACTCCTATTAAAGGAGTCAATAGGTCTGAAACCAGAGAACTTACTACAGCACCAAACGCGCTACCAATGACTACGGCAACGGCTAAGTCAATCACATTGCCCCTCAATAGAAACTGTTTGAACTCTTTAAGCATATAATATTTGGTTTAATGCCAAGAAAAGCCTGGCTATGGGATAAGCTAAATCCTTTATAAGAAAAAAGCAAGTAAAAGAAGTTAAAAGATAAATGGAACCGGGAAGATAAACAGACTCTAGTCCTTGATTCTACCATCCCCCAAAATAGAAGCAATATCCCGTGCCAGGTTTTCCATCGCAACGGGAATATGTTGCCGTTCTGCACTGGTCTGATCAGCGCCAATGGGCAAAGTAGTGCTCCCGGAAAAATCCTGTTCTAGAATAATTTTACCGGTAGCCCTCTCCCTCAATAATATCTTAACCGAAATGATGATATATTCATCCACGCGAACCATCACTTCGCTGGGATAAGAGCCAATTCCTCTTCTTTCAAAATTTGTTATAACCCCTTCTAAAACATAATCACTCGAATCACGTTCTGTGCAAAGCCAGTAGGTTCCATCCTGCTGTATGGAACGACGCAAGGGGCTCATTAAATATTCGCTCAAACGAGGCTCCAGTGTTTCATTTCTGAAACGCGCTACCTCAACGCTATTGCCTCCGGACACTTGTCCTGCCGGCGGCCCCAGTTGGTAACCGGCACACCCAACTAACCAACAGAGGGTAATACAAAGCTGAAGGGGGAAAAAAAACCGGTTTAAAGAAAACATCTCTTATTTCAGAATTGTCAGGTTTACTCGGAGCCCTTTTGCTTGGCAGCCTCGCGCTCAGCTATCCGTTTTTTGAGCACCTCCATGCGCTCACGTGCGTAGGGTGCATAGGAAGATTCAGGATCCTTAATCAGCACTTCATTATAGTAAATTAAAGCACTCTGATACCTATGATACTTCTCATAAAATTTGGCAACAATATAGCTGCCTCGCGCCTGCTCAGTCCTTAACTCAATAATATTATCCCTGGCTTGGGGCAGGCGGGAATCTTCAGGGAATAAAGCTATAAAGTCATTATAAGTTTCAATGGCTCGAACAGATGCTCCTTGATCGTACTCCGCTTCGGCAGCTTGTTTGCGATTGGCTTCGCCTGCTTTCCAGAGCGCTTCAGATGCAACTCTGGGCCGATCACTGTAACGATCAGCAGCCAGCTCATAGGCTTTAGATGCTTTTAAATAATTTTTTTGGTTTTCTCTGGCGGTGCCAATGCTCATTTGTGCTTGGGGTCCCACCGTTTCATGGTAGGGAGCTTTTTTAACAATTTGCTCGTAAAGCTTTGCGGTTCGGTCCATAGAAGACCCAATCGGAATATATCCCCAGAGCTTAAACCATTGTCCTGCCAGAAAGCGGTTGGCGATCATAAGCTGTCGCTCGACAACCTCGTTGTATCCTTCGTATTTTGGGTATTTGTCCAGAAGCAGCTGATACTGATTAAAAGCTCTTTCATCCATCTTCCGCTCTTCCAAACAGCGAGCCAAGAGATACTGAGCACGAGGTGCGTAATCAGAAAGCGGCCAATGTTTAACAACCCTTCTCGCGGCTTTTTGGGCTACAAAGTAATCCTTTTTTTCAAACGAAGTCTCAGCCACATCCATTTGATCGGCTGCCCTTGTGCGCTCCCATTTGCTGCCTCCGACTGGCTCATAAGTCCATCCTTCTCCGGGACGGTACACAAGCGGCGCTGGGCATCTGGAGGGGATACTCAGCGTCAGTAACATAGCGATTCCAAGCAAAATGGCCCAACGACTCATAACAAACTGATACTATATGAAATTCGTGAGGTAAGTCAAGTGAGAGCTTAGAAAGAGTTTTTTCCCTCCTTATCCCGTAACCTGCTTTGGATGAGTAAATAAGGAAATATTCGTCAAATTTTCTTCATCTGCCCCCTTTTAGTCTTGAGATTTGTTAGAATTAGAGTACCATTCATGCATATCGGTTCTGGCTGAAGAGCGGCCTGTGTAGCAAAAAACTTTCTGTTCGAAGATTCACTGAATTAACGAATAAACGCTCAACGAGTTAGGCGCGACCGAGCAGAACAAAATGTTTTTGATTTTTAACAAAATGCCGTTGATAAAAAATTATGCGGAAAGATTATAGACGTGTCCGGGTCGTAGGAGCGGAGCTTTACTTTCTTCCGGTTAAAGCCCGCATCCCATTAAAACTAGGCAGGGAAACCCTGACTACCGTGATTTGTGCCCGAGTAAAACTGAATGTGATTGATACTTTGGGAAACAAAGCGGAAGGTTGGGGTGAGGTACCGTTGAATGCTTCCTGGTGCTGGGGAAGTGGGAGTAGTTCTTTGAGCATGGAAGAGCGAATTGCAGCCATGGAAGATTTATGCCGACAACTCGCAGAGGAGTGGCCTCAGTTTATTGGGGTTGGGCATCCTTTGGAGATTGGATGGGAATTCCAGGAAAAAGAACTTTCCGGCATATTGGAAGATTTCAACTTAAAAAAGAGAGCGAATCGAGAACCCATGCCTCGTCTTGCAGCTCTTCTCTGCAATGCTCCCTTTGACATAGCTTTGCATGACGCATTCGGTAACTTACTCCAAAGGCCTATCTATGAGCTTTACGGACCCGATAACTTGCGTCGTGATCTCTCCTTTTTTATGGAGCCTGCTCCCGATTCGGGGGTTAATTTTAAAGGGGTATTCCCCTCAAATTTCTTTTTATCCAATCGCTGCGAACAAATAAGAGTTTGGCACTTGGTTGGAGAATCTGACCTGTTGGATTCCGGGGATATTTCTTCCGATACCGTTCGTGACAGGTATCCCACTTTTTTGGGAGATTGGGTGCGAAGTGATGGTCTAAAATGCTTGAAGGTTAAGCTCCGTGGCAATGACAGCGCTTGGGACTATGACCGAATTGTCCAAGTGGGACGCGTGGGAATTGAGCAAGGAGTTAACTGGCTCTGTGCTGACTTCAATGGACAAGTAACCCATGCCGAGTATTTAAGTGCAATCCTGGATCGAATACGGGATTATCATCCCCGTATTTTCGGGATGCTTTTGCACCTTGAGCAGCCTTTCAGCCCAAACTTAGAAGAAAACCCCTTGGATGTTCATCAGGTTTCGTGGAGAAAGCCGTTATTTTTGGACGAAGGAGCGCATAATTGGCGAATACTCCGCAGAGCCCGTCAGCTAGGTTGGACCGGTCTATCCGTCAAAATAGCACGCTCTCAAACTTCAGCCATTCTCGCTGCGTGTTGGGCCAGTGCCCACGGAATGCCTCTCATGGTCAGTGATCTGAGCAATCCGATGATTGCCCAAATTCCACATCTTCTCCTTGCAGCAAACTTTCAGACTCTCATGGGAGTAGAGACTACGTCCATGCAGTTTTACCCGGAAACCTCCGAACCCGAACTTAAAGTCCACCTGGGAATATACAGCCGTCGCTATGGGATGGTAGATATTTCGTCCATTCGCGGTTCCGGCTTTGGTTACCGCATAAATGAAATTCAACGAGAACTCCCCCCGGCTGATAAGCGATATGGGGAAACAAGCTAAAATTAAATTATTGACGCCTCATTATTTTAACATATTTAGTAAAAGAGCTTAATCAGATTATGAAAAATATTATTAGACCTCTTTTTTGTATTTCCTGTGCAGCTACTGTTGCACTTTTTCCCTTTAAGGCCTTTTCAGCGGATCCGGTTCTAAAACCTAACGTCCTGCGAGAACAAGTGTTAGAGCAAATATCAACCATTCCAGCCCAAGCTCCCGGAGCGGAGAATGACACTCCTAAACAAATTGCTTTGGGTGAGAAGCTCTACTTCGATGTCAAACTTTCGCTCGACGACACCATTTCCTGTAACACCTGCCACTTGATAGATAAGAATCAAGCTGGTGATGATGGGAAACCTATTTCAGATGGTGTGGGAGGGGCTAAAGGTACACGCAATTCGCCTACTGTACTGAACTCGGGATTCCTTGGGGTTCAGTTTTGGGATGGAAGAGCCCCTGATTTGGTTGAACAAGCTAAAGGGCCGATTTTAAACCCGGTGGAGATGAAAATGCCTGATGAGAAGTCTGTAGAAGATAAACTCGCAAAGGATGCTCTCTATCTCAAAGAGTTTACAGAGGCATTTCCCGATGATAAACCCTCTTTGACCTTCCATAACGTTGCAAAGGCTATTGCTGCATTTGAGCGCACTCTCAATACTAAAGATCGTTTTGACGACTTCCTCAATGGGAACGATCAAGCGTTAAATGCGGATGAACTCAAAGGGTTATCCACCTTTTTGTCAAAAGAATGCGCTACGTGTCATACCGGCCCCCTGCTCGGAGGAGAAAATTTTTATAGGGTTGATCTCAACAAACCTTATCCTAATAAAACAGACTTGGGTCGTTTTGATGCAACCCAGAGGACATCTGATAAATATAAGTTCAGAACCTCTCCTTTGAGAAATGTTGCAATCACAGCGCCTTACTTCCACGATGGGAAAGTGGAAACTTTAGAACAAGCTGTTGATCTAATGGGCTTTGCAAGAAGCAAACAAGGACTTAATTCTACGGAAAAAGAAGAAATTGTCACTTTTTTGAAAACCCTGACCGGTAAAGGGCGTGTAAAAGCTGAAGTTCAAAAATAACGTACCTTTTTAAACCAGAACGCTTGCAATTCAAAAAAGTTTTGCAAGCGTTTTTCTTTAAAGGATTAATTAATGAACATTTAATTGCTTTGAAAAGGATGAATCAAAAAAATGGAGCGGGTGATGGGAATCGGACCCACATGGCCAGCTTGGAAGGCTGGAGCTTTACCACTAAGCTACACCCGCTCTCAACGTAGAACGTGATGCGGATTCTATCAAAATGCGGCTTTTTGTCAACCTGTGAGTGTTGTTTTTCCAATTAAGTCTTGCATCATGCTAAGATAACAGAGAGAATCCAGTCTTAACGCTTTTGGCATTAATTTGCCATTTTGAAATGAAAAATAAAAAAACAAAAAAAATTTGGAATGGCTTTGTCATAAGCCTGTTGTGTGTCATAGGAACAGGAGCCTGTTCCGCTGCAGATTCTCCAGAAAAAGCTGACTCTTCTGTTTTGTCGGAAGCCCGGTTGCAGGCAGTTCCCTTTACACAAGTTATTATTACCAGTGATTTTTGGGGCCCAAAGCGTGACACAAACCGTCTCGCATCTATCGCCGCTAACCTGGATAACCTTGAAAAAGCCGGAAATATAGGCAATTTCAAATTAGCTGCCCAAGGGAAACATGAGGGCTACAAAGGCCCCCTTTTCATGGACTCAGACCTTTATAAAGGATTAGAAGCTGCTGCATACACATTAGCGACTGATTATACACCCGAGCTGGATGCTGAAATGGATCGAATTATTCAAATCATCGCCAGCGCTCAGGGTTCCGATGGATATCTGAACACTTATTTCACAGTCGTTGAGCCTGATCGGCGGTGGAAAAACCTGCGCGATGCTCACGAACTTTATTGTGCCGGGCATCTGTTTGAAGCCGCAGTCGCTCATTATCAAGCAACAAATAAGAAAAACTTCCTGAATGTAGCTATCAAGCTTGCTGACTGTATTGATTCTGTCTTCGGTGACGAGCCCGGAAAACGGGCTGGGTATGCCGGGCACCCTGAGATTGAGTTGGCCTTGGTAAAGCTTTGGAAAGCGACAGGCAATGATCGCTATTTAAAGCTGGCACGTTTCTTTACAGTACACAGGGGTGAGAAATTTTTCGCAAAAGAACACAATATTCCGATGGATCAGTATGTGGGCGATTATCATCAGGATAAAGATTCCATCTATGATACTACAAGTATTATGGGACATGCTGTTCGAGCCGCATATTTGCTTTCGGGTTGTGTGGACATAGGCCGTGAAACCCAGGACGAAGAACTCTTACGAATGGTGCGTCGAGTCTGGAAAAATACTGTTCACAAGAATCTTTATATCACGGGTGGAATCGGACCTTCTGCACACAATGAGGGATTCACGGAAGATTACGATCTCCCTAATGCCAGCGCCTACCAAGAGACTTGTGCGTCTGTTGCTATGATATTGCTCAATCATCGCTTAGGACTACTCTACGGCGATGCAAAGTATGCCGACGTGCTGGAGCAGACACTTTATAACGGCTTTATTTCTGGAGTTAATCTTGAAGGCAACCGTTTCTTCTATGTTAATCCACTGGAGAGCAGTGGTTCCCATCACCGCTCCAGTTGGTTCGGATGCGCTTGCTGTCCGCCCAATGTGGCCCGGCTTATGGCTTCTTTAGGAGAATACCTGTATGCCACCGGAGACAACTCTCTCTATGTAAACCAGTTTGTTCAAGGTTCCTTCAATACGGAAATCAAAGGTAAACCGGTTAAGATGCACGTAGAAACCGATTATCCTTGGGATGGGAAAGTTAAGTTCATCATGGATATGGATGATCCTGTAGAGTTTGATTTGTTCATACGTATCCCCTCTTGGGCTCAAAATGTGAGTAAAACGGCTCCATCAGGTTCAAATGCTCAGATGGTCCGTGGATATGAAGTTTATAATCGGGTGTGGAAAAAGGGAGACACAATCACTTATAACTTCAAAATGAAGCCAAGCTTGATTTTAGCACACCCTAATGTAAAAGCTGACGACGGAATGGTAGCCATTCAACGAGGGCCGGTGGTTTATTGTCTTGAAGAGATGGATCAAGAGAGCACTCTTAAGGACATCTATTTGCCCCCGGAAACTAAATTTACAGCTAAACACGACAAAAAACTTCTCGGTGGAGTCACTGTTCTGGAAGGCGATGCCCGTTACGCGAATCTACCTGTTCTGTGGTTGAATCAGCTATATCAGCCTTTCCCGGGCACTCAACAAAAGAAAGTAACAAAGTTTTATTCTGGGGAGACCGTTGCAAAAAGCGGGCCGACCATGGGAGCTACTAAAATTAAAGCCATACCCTACTATGCCTGGGATAATCGTAAAGCCAGCCCTATGAAAGTTTGGTTGCCTATGTCCCCTCGCTTGGAGGCATTAGCTTCTGAGGGCATGGAAGGGGCTGCAAAGGTTACCCTGTCCTTCACCAGCAATAACTGCTACCCGGATCGGATTCGAGACGGCCAATTCCCTAAAAAATCCAATCAACATACCGGACAGTTAACTCATTTCTGGCCACACAAAGGTGGTGAGGAATGGGTTTCTTATACTTGGGATGCTCCCGTTGAAACAACCACGACTCGTGTCTATTGGTTTGACGATACGGGTGTGGGAGAATGCCGCCCTCCAGTAAGCTGGCTTTTGGAGTATCAAGACGAACAAGGACTATGGAAAGCTGTAAATGCTTCAACCCCCTATTCAGTTGAGTTGGATAAATGGATAGAAATAACTCACAAACCAGTTGTAACAAAAGCGATGAGAGTTAAGGTAAAACAGCAGGATAAATTTGCGGTGGGTATCCACGAATGGCAGGTTATCCCACTGGATTAACCTTCTGAGTTTTTCAAAAAACTCAAGAGTGAGACGTGCGAGGATGGAACTGTCCGTCTTCGCACGTCTGGTATAAAAGACAAAGATTGAATTAGAGAGCCCACATTTTAAAATGTCTCTCGTGGATGCTACCGCTTCACTACTCAATCGAATACGACTGGCCCTGTATGGGGTCGGTTGTATGGCTTGGCTATTATCTAATGCCTTGGTTTGGGGACAAGCAGCTGTAAATGATAAAATGTGCTGGCTTCGTCCCTCAGCGATTTCGGTGTCGTCAGATTCGCAATTCTACGTGCTTTGCCCAGGTGCCAACGAAGTGCGTGTTCTCAGGCCGGAACAAAAACACAGCATCCCAGTTCACCCCCAATCCACAGGATTTACTTTAGACTGCAAATTTCAGAAGCTCTATGTAACCTCTTCAGACAATATGCCACGTTCAGGCAATGTTTGCGTATATCAATTACCAAAAGGAAATCTTATAGACACTTGGCCTGCAGGCTATGGCGTAAGCAGTCCCGTTCTTAGTCAAGATGGAGAGTTTTTATTTGTATGCAATCAATTTGATGGAACCGTAGCAACTTATAGGACAAAGGACGGCTCAAAAAATTTTGTCGAGCGGACATCTATCTCACCAAACAACCGAGAGCCCATTTCTCTTGATGTTACACCCGATGGCAGCTTACTAGCTATTTCTCACTCTCTTCCTGGTATGGCCGCAAATTCAAAAACTGTAGCAAGCAGCGTTTCAATCCTGGATGCTCGAAGCGGAAATCTTCTTAATGAAATCCAACTCCCAAATGGCTCTGTAGGGTTGCGAAATATTAAGATTTCTCCTTGCGGCAAATATGCCGTAGTGGCGCATCTCCTGGCTAAGTTTTCTTTACCAGCGACACACGTTGACCGAGGTTGGATGAATAGTAATGTATTCACCTTAATAGATATGGGAAAGAAGGAGCTTATGTGTACACTTCTTTTAGACCAGATAGATTGTGGGGCTGCCAATCCGTGGGGAGTCGTATGGTCGGAGGATGGAAGCAATTTATACATAACACACGCCGGCACTCATGAGCTGAGTGTGATCTACTTCAATAAGCTTATAGAAAAGATAACATCCCTTCCTGAGAAGGAAAGTTTAAATCTCTTTAACAATTTTTTGTTTCTAAATGACTATAGAGAGCGAGTAGGCCTTGGAGGCAATGGTCCACGCTCACTATGCGTTTTCGGTAATAAAATTTATGTCGCGCATTTTTTTAGCGACTCCCTGGATATTGTAGATTGTGAAAACTTACATCCAACCGTGGAAAGCATCAGCCTTCAATCGAGCAACGTTCTCGACAAAAAACCTGAAGAAATCCCAATATACTGGGGAGAAAGAATGTTTAATGACGCCAAACTTTGTTACCAGGAATGGCAGTCCTGTGCCAGCTGCCATTCGTATGATGCCCGCATCGACGGTCTCAATTGGGATCTGATAAACGATGGAATTGGAAATCCCAAAAACACGAAATCTCTACTTCACTCGCACAAAACTCCTCCCTCTATGTCGACGGGGATTCGGCCTACAGCCGAGATGGCTGTACGTTCTGGTATTCGCTATATTCTTTTCAGAGAACACACTGAATTTGAAGCAGAGGCAATTGATGAATATCTGAAATCTCTACAACCTCTTTCCAGTCCCTATTTGGAAAAAATGGGGAAGCTCACAGATGAAGCGGAGAAAGGGAAAAAACTTTTTGAATCTCCTGAAGTGGGATGCTCCCGCTGCCATAATGGTACTTTCTACACTGACACTAAACAATATGATGTGGGGACATCAAGTGAGCGTGATAAGCCTCACCAATTGTTCGATACTCCAACCTTAATAGAAACATGGAGAACTGCCCCATATCTTCATGATGGCTCGGCTCTGACAATTTATGAAATGCTCACCATTCGAAATCCGGAAAACATTCACGGAAACACAAAACACCTGACAGAACCTGAGCTTCGCGCACTGGAAGCTTTTGTATTTTCACTTTGATCTTCGCTAACCTCCTACCCTTCTTAATATATTGCCCACATCACCAGTCCCATTAATTTTAGCCCCTATGGCAGGCTACACAAACCTCCCCTTCCGGGCCTTGATTAGAATGATAGCTCCCGGGGTGGATTATACCGTAACCGAGCTAATCAATGCACGATCCCTGATCGAAAGGAATCCTGAAGCCTTACGGTTGATTACACTTTCAGAAGAGGATACTCCCTGTGGAGTCCAACTTTTTGGCAATATCACCCAAGAAATGGCCGAGGCCGCTCGCATTGCTGAGGCTCACGGGGCATTCTTTATCGATATAAACATGGGTTGCCCTGCGCCCAAAATCTTCAAAAATGGCGGGGGGGCGGCACTTCTTACACAACCGGAGTTAGCGTTGAGGCTTGTTGAATCTGTTGTTGAAGCAGTAAAAATTCCGGTTACGGTAAAAATGCGCTTAGGAGTAGAACTGGGCAACCTTATCGCCCCTAGCTTGGCAAACGCTTTTCAGGAAACTGGAATTCAATCCATCACAATTCACGGGCGATATCGTTCTCAAGGTTTTTCAGGAGATGTCAGCCTGGATGGAATTGCGGCCGTAGTACAAGAGGCTTCAAAAATTCCTGTCTTTGCTAATGGCGATGTGACGACACTAGAAAACGCACGGCTGATGCTTGAGAGAACGGAAGCTTCAGGACTTTCAATTGGACGTGGTGCGCTTTATAACCCTTGGATTTTTAAAGAAATTAAAGAAAACTCATCTGCCAATCCATCATTTCAGAACCGCCTGGATTTTATGATCCGTCATCTGGAGTTGTTGGTTGAACTTTGTGGAGAAAAATCTGCTTGCTGCCAATTTCGTAAAATCGCCCCGTTTTATACACGCAGAATGGGGCCGTCTCGTGAGGTTAACCGGCAAATTAGCCAATGCACTTCTTTGGCACAATTTCACCAAATTGTAGAACAGTACTCTAAGGAGAGGCTCCGTTTTTTGGATGATGCGGGTGAACTAAAGCATTCTTACAAGCCACAGCCAGTCCACTCTACGCTGGACCAACATCTCCCAAAATATAACCTTTTCTAAAAGAGGGAGATAAGATAATCCTATTATTTAAATTACGCTCTTTTGTTGACTTCTCAGCCCCCTGCGGGATAATTCCCTTGGTTTGTCGGCGATATGATAGGCTATTTATTTAAAAAAGTATTCGGTACCAAGAATGATCGTGAGGTGAAGAAACTCCGGGGTTTGGTAAAAAAAATTAACGACCTCGAGGTTTCTTTTCAATCTTTATCAGATGAAGCTTTGAGGGAAAAAACCCTTCAATGGAAAGCCAGTATCTCGGCAATCGAGGATGATGAAAAAAGGACTCAAGCCCTCGATGAAGTTTTGCCAGAGGCATTTGCTGCTGTTAAGAATGCGTGCCGCAGGTTGATGGGTAGAGAGATGGAGGTTCGTGGGCAGAAGCTGATTTGGGATATGATCCCCTTTGACGTCCAGCTGATCGGCGGTATCGCCCTTCATCGAGGTATGATTTCCGAAATGGCTACAGGTGAAGGTAAAACCTTGGTGGCCACTTTGCCCCTTTACCTGAACGCGCTAAGCGGACGAGGTGCTCATCTGGTTACCGTGAACGACTATCTCGCCGCACGCGATAGTGAATGGATGGGAACTATTTTCAAGTTTCTCGGCCTAAGTGTCGGTTGTATTCTACATGATCAATCCCCCATGGAGCGCAGAGCGCAATATGCCTGTGACATCACATACGGCACAAATGCGGAATATGGTTTTGATTATCTTAGAGATAACGGGATGGCGACCACAGCCACAGAGCAAGTTCAAAGGGGATATAACTTTGCAATTGTAGACGAGGTTGACTCCATTCTGATAGATGAGGCTCGAGTTCCGTTGATTATCAGCGGCCCCTCTGTTGTTGCTTTTGATAACAAGCTGTACGAGCAGTTCAAACCCAGAATTACCAGTCTGGTGGAGTTACAAAGGCGGCACTGCGGCGGATATTTGGAGGAAGCCAAAAAACTCTTAAAAAAATTAGAGTTAGAGAAGGAAAAGGACGCGCGTTCCGAAACGGTTGCAAATCTCAAACAGGAAATTGGCCTTCTGCTTTACCGGACTAAAATTGGAGCGCCAAAGATGCCAGCCTTCCTCTCTCTCATGGAGGATCCCGACAACTTACGTTTGGTCAACGACGTAGAGCTGGAGCTTCATGCCGACCAGTCCAAAAAAACTCTTTATGCGCAAAAAGAAGAACTTTATTTTGCTGTGGACGAAAAAGGACATGATGCGGATTTAACCGAAAAGGGACGCAACTTTATGCATCCCGATGATCCGAACGCCTATGTCTTACCGGATACTATCACTGCATTTCATGATATTGATTCAAACCCTGAGTACGATCCTGCAAAAAAAATGCAGCTTAAACAGGCTGTTCAGCAGGAGTTCGAAAACAAATCAGCCCAGATTCATGTCATTTCCCAATTGCTTAAGGCATATTGCCTCTTTGAGAAAGATGTTCAATACGTAGTCCAAGACAATAAAGTCATTATCGTAGACGAACATACGGGGCGTTTGATGACGGGGCGTCGCTGGAGCGATGGGTTGCACCAGGCAGTTGAAGCAAAAGAGGGTGTGGAAATTGAGCGAGAGACTCAAACCTTAGCCACGATTACAATTCAAAATTACTTCCGTCTCTACAAAAAGCTAGCCGGCATGACGGGTACAGCTGAAACTGAAGCGAACGAATTTTTTGATATTTATAAATTAAAGGTATTGGTTATTCCCACCAATCGCGTTGTGGCACGTAAGGATTCCAATGACTCTGTTTATAAAACTCAGCGTGAGAAGTACACTGCCGTAGTTAATGAAATCACTGAATTGCATCGTGTAGGGCGCCCCATTTTGGTCGGCACCCGCTCCGTGGAGAGCAGTGAGGTTCTCTCTAATATGCTGCGCAAAGTGAATATTCCTCATAGTGTCTTAAATGCAAAATATCACCAAAAAGAAGCCGAGATTATCGCTCGAGCAGGCCAACGCGGTGCGGTAACTATCGCAACGAACATGGCCGGGCGCGGTACAGATATTAAGCTGGGCGAAGGGATAGCGGCGCTCGGTGGGTTACATGTCGTCGGAACAGAGCGCCATGAATCACGCCGTATTGATCGGCAGTTGAGAGGGCGCTGTGCACGTCAGGGCGATCCGGGTTCTTCTCATTTCTTTATTTCGCTTGAGGATGACGTTATGCGCCTTTTTGGTTCAGATCGTATCATCAAAATAATGGAGCGCGTAGGTTTGGAAGAGAATCAGGAGTTAAACCACCCTCTTTTAAATCGATCCATCCAGACAGCGCAAAAACGAGTTGAACAACATCATTATCAGATTCGTAAACGCACTCTTGAATATGATGATGTGATGAACAAACAGAGAGAGGTCGTTTACGGATTCCGGAATGAGATTATTCATTCTGAAGATGTTCAGGACCGACTCCTGGATGTCATGGAAGAGGTCGTTGTCCAAAAGGTGCAAAAATGCTCTCTTCCCGGCCAGGACGTAGGAGACTGGAATTTGCGTGAGCTCCTGGATTGGGTAAACCTGCACTTCCCACTCTCTCAGACAATTCAAATATTGGAGAACGTGGCTAACACTGGCACAGAGAAGCCCCTTTCGGATTCGCTCTACGGAGAGTTGAGTCCACAGCAATTTGCAGTGGCAGTGCATTTGGTTGAAGCTATTCGTGAAGCTTACATGCTCAAAGCAAGCTTTGAAAATCCCGATGCTTTGAAGAGTGTAGAACGCTATACCATCCTGAGCGCGATTGACCGTTTGTGGCAAGAGCATCTCTATCATATGGACCATTTGCGCAATGCAATTTCTTTGCGTGCCTATGGTCAGCGTGATCCTCTTCTGGAATATAAAGCAGAAGCTTACAAAACGTTCGACAAGCTCATGCTGGACATTAAAACTCAGATTTGCCATAACATTTTCCGTAGTGCTTCAAGCTTGATGGCTTTCCAACAGTTTTTGCAAAACCTTTCTAAGATGCAAACGGTTCACGATACATCATCTGTTGAATCAGGGGATGTTTCTCAAAGTGCGAGTGCGCCTGCAAGCCAAGAGCGGATTGCCCCCAAACGGCAGCCAGTTCGGAGGCATCCCACGGTGGGACGGAATGATCCCTGTCCTTGTGGCAGTGGTAAAAAATTCAAACATTGCTGTGGCGTTCTGAAGCATAACGAGGGTTCCAATTAGTGAACTGTGGCAAAGATCGGCCGGCTTATGTAGCAAGGTGTTTTTATATTGAATGATAAGCAAGTTGCTGGTCTTTCTGGGGCCGGCAACTTCTGTATTTTTCCATGTCCTTTTATTCTGAACTTCAATCGCTTCCAATTAATGAGCTCAATGATCTGTCTCAACGGGCCGATAGTGTGGCTGTTGAGCGGGCTTTATCTCAGCCTCACCCGTCTCTAGCCGATTTTGCAGCTCTAATTTCTCCTGCCGCTTTTGAGAGCCATCTATTAAAAAGAATTGCCCAACGAGCGCACCTCCTCACTATTCAACGTTTCGGAAAGGCTATCCGCTTCTTTGCCCCGCTTTACCTTTCCAATGAGTGCGTGAATGCTTGTAAATATTGTAGCTTTAACCGCCATAATATAATTCATCGAAAATCTCTTAATTTAAAAGAGGTTGATCGAGAGATGGGGTTCTTATACGAGCACGGTTTTCGCAGCCTTCTATTAGTCGCGTCTGAAAATCCTCTTAAAGTTTCCAATTCCTATCTTTGTCAGTGTGCCAAACTGGCAGCTGAACGGTTTTCCGAGGTTTGTTTTGAGGTGGCTCCAACTTCAGTGGAGGACTATCGAAATTTAGTCGAAGCAGGCACTGCAGGGATTACGGTTTTTCAGGAAACTTATATCGAATCGGGCTATGGTGAATTTCACCCATCCGGCCCAAAGCGCAATTTTCAATGGCGTTTGGAAACACCGGAGCGAGCCTATGATGGAGGAATGAAAAAGCTTGGCCTGGGAGTTCTTTTTGGCCTGAGCTCTTGGCAAAAAGATGTTATTTGCCTGGCTGCTCATGTTCAGTATTTGATCAAGCATTGCTGGAAAGCTCAAATAGGTATTTCCTTTCCCAGACTTCGCCCTCATGCCGGTGAATTCAAGCCTGAACACCTTTTGAGCGATCGCCAATTTGTAGGTTTAGTATGTGCGTTGCGGATTCTTTTCCCTGATGTCGCTATGACGCTTTCCACACGGGAGTCCCCGGAAATGCGCAATCGTCTTTTCCCTCTAGGTTTTACCTCCGTAAGTGCTGGCAGCCACACAGAACCTGGGGGCTACACCCACGAAAGCTGCACTTCGGAAAAAACGCCTGAAACACCGGCTACTACTCAGTTTGAAATAGCCGATAGCAGAACGCCTGAAGAAGTTTCCGCCTTTCTCAAAAACCTCGGTTATGAGCCTGTCTGGAAAGACTGGGAGCAATCATTATCGTTTACTGAGAATACTTCCCTTTAATCAATCGTTTTGCGATAGCACTTAATCGCAATCATTGTAGCTATTAACAGGAAGATCAATAGCGGCCAGGTTTCAGGCCAAATCTCTCCTATTCCGCTTCCTTTAAGCATGATCCCTCTGACTATACGATTAAAATAGGTCATTGGAATCATATGCCCGATAGTCTGAGCCCACGCCGGCATCCCCAAGAAAGGGAAGATAAATCCGGAAAGCATTAAAGAAGGTAATGTGATTAAAATAGTTCCCTGCATTGCCTGCATTTGTGTTCGGGAAATTGTAGCCAATGCATATCCCATCGCCATATTGCATGTGATAAAAATTCCAAGGACCCCGCCTAACAACCACAAGCTTCCCAAGACGGGAACGGAAAATAAAATCCGGGCTGCCGTTACTACTATCGTCGACTGAATATAACCAATAAAAATATAGGGCACAATTTTCCCAATCATGACTTCTAAGGGTCTTGCGGGCATTGCCAACAAATTTTCCATCGTGCCGCGTTCTCTCTCACGTGTAAGAGCTAAAGCCACCATCATTACTCCAGTCATTGTCAGAACAATTCCCAAAAGCCCCGGCACAATATTAAAACGGGTTAATCCTTCCGGATTGTACATTCGATGCTGAATTAGCTCCACAGCAGGTTTACCAGTGTTTAAATGTTCCAGCGGTCCTTTCAAATCATGCCTCGAAACGCTCTCCAAAATGCCGTTCATTGCTGCTACAGGTCCACTGGAAGCAACAGGGTCTGTGGCATCAACCTGGACCAATACGGCAGGTTTTTTTCCACCAACTAAATCCCGCTCAAAATTCTCAGGAATTGTAACTATGAATTGAGCTTGGCCTTTTCGTAAAAGGTTTTCCCCTTCTTCGTCAGAATGCACATCTCCACGAATATCAAAGTAGAGAGAATTTTTCAGACCTGCTACCAGACTACGTGAAAACACGCTTTGGTCACGACAGAGAATGTAAGTAGGAAGATTTTTGGGATTCGTATCAACAGCGTATCCGAATAGAAGCAATTGAATTATTGGCAACAAAACTATCATAGCAAAAGTAGAGCGCTCACGCCTCAGCTGCGTAAATTCTTTCTGCATGATGGCCCAGGTGCGGCCAAAAGAAAACCTACCCTTCCACATCTATCTTCTAGCTCCTTTCAAAATCTTTTATCAGCGTATTGTAATAGATGAAGGCGTCCTCAAGAGACGTTTCTTCTCGACTCCAAAAAAGGTTTTTTCGGCTCTTGTAAGGTTCAATAGCGGCTTCGAGCTCTTCAGGCACCAATCCACTGACATGCAAGGATTCTCCAAAAACAGCCGCGGTCATCACAGCAGGATTTTTGAGTAATTCTTCTTTGAGAGAAACCAAATCTTTTCCCTCCACTACCCATGTACTCAAACCCGATTGAGAAATCACGTCGTCAACGGTGCCTTGAGAAAGAATATTTCCATTCGCGATATAAACAATGGAATGGCAGCGCTCTGCTTCGTCCATATAGTGAGTGCTAACCAACACAGTAATTCCTTGAGAAGCCAGTTGATGAATCTCATCCCAAAACTCACGTCGCGCTTTAGGGTCTACACCAGCAGTGGGTTCATCCAAAAGCAGCAATTTGGGCTCATGAAGCGTACAGGCTGCCAAGGCTAACCTTTGCTTCCAGCCTCCAGAGAGACTTCCTGCCAATTGATCTGCCCTGTGTTCCAATCCTAACTTCTGCAGTGCATTCTGCATTCGCTCCCTAGACTCTTTTATCCCAAAAATTTTACCCACAAAATTGAGGTTTTCACGAATTGTGAGATCATCCCAGAAACTGAACTTCTGAGTCATATATCCCACATTTTTGCGAATTTCTTCAGATTCTCTTCGTAAATCATACCCGAGACAGGTACCCTCGCCTTCATCCGGCGTAAGAAGCCCACAAATCATTCGAATCGTCGTTGTTTTCCCGCTGCCATTGGGTCCCAAAAATCCGTAAACTTTACCTTGCGGAACAACTAAATTAATTCGATTAACGACGGTATGTCTCCCAAAACGTTTTGTGAGGTTATGCACATCTATTGCCAGAAGCACTTCATCTTTCACATCACACCCCTCTTATCCCATTATTTACTCTCTTGATCAATCAGCACATTAACCGGTAGTCCGGGCCGTAAAATTTGAACAGACTCTTCTGGTGTCGCCTCTATCATAAAAACGAGTTTTTCTCGCGATTCCAAGCTGTAAATGACGGGAGGGGTGAATTCAGCAGCCTTCGATATAAAAGTTATTTTGCTCGAAATCCCCTTCTTACTGCCGCTGACGAAGACTCGAACCAAGCCACCCAATTGAACTTTGCTGACCATTTTTTCGGGTATAAAAAAACGTATTTTAATGTTTTCTGGAGGTAAAAGGCACACCACCGGAGAACCTGCTTTCACAAACTCACCCGGGCGATAGAAGACGTCTTCCACGCTACCAGCAGTCACGGCTAATGGCGCGGATTCCTGTAAAAGCTTTTCAGCTTGCTCCACTCCCTGGGCTGCTATGAGTACTTGTCTTTGGGCAACATTGAGCTGATCCTCTCGAGCGCTCAAGTTTGCCACAGCTAGTTGAGCTTCTATTCCCTTTAATCTTTCCTGGGCCACCTGCCATGATGTCTCACGAGCATCAAAATCGGAAGCGGTAATGACGCCATCCTTGACTAATTGTTGTACGCGGTCGTATTCTTTTTTCTCATTCTCCAGCACCAATTTAAGTTCTTCTTGTTGCTTTAAAAGAACGGATATCTCTTCAGGCCTGGCCCCTTTACTTAAATCCTTCAAAGTAGACTCGGCGGCAGCCATTTTTAGACGAGCGACTTCCAATGAAGAATTTAATTGTAGAGAATCCAGAGCAAACAGCTTTGCTCCCGTTTCTACAAGATCCCCGCGCTCTACGTTGAGAGTTTGCAAAATTCCCGCTGTTGAGGGCGCCACATAAATGTACTCGCCTTCAACATACCCAAGAACACTCTCTTCATTTTCTGAACTGCAACTTGGTAAAAAAAACAGGGCATACATCAACGAGAGGGCACAGGAAAGCGCTTTAATAATTTTTTCTTTCATTCTTTCAAGACATGGAATCGCGAACCATCCGATACACTATAATAAAAGGGATCTTCTCATGTCAATTCCATTTCACATGGTTGTG
>CAZSTC010000002.1:0-117275 GCA_964609795.1 uncultured Verrucomicrobiota bacterium | reverse complement strand
GATGTTACTCACTAGTACCTGAAACTAGCGCGTCTGCCAATTCCGCCACGTGGGCATGTCTTTTGCAGGACCAGTTAGAGGCCCCGCACGGAGGGAGAGGCTATCAGGCAGGAGGTTAGATGACAAGAAATAAAACGAGTTTTTTGAATAAACCGTGTAACCTGAAACTGAGTTATTTTTGTAATATGCTGGCTATCAAAAATTTATAATATATAAGGGTGTGTGTATTTTAACATGGAAGCCATCTAATCTCACGAGCGGTTGTAGAGCTCGATGCACGAAAGACATAAATAATTCCTTCTTTTCCGTGACTATTGCTGAGGACGAGTAGGTAGGTTTCGCTATAAAGGCAGAAACAATTCTTGTTAGACGGTGTAGAATCTGGTAGGGTTTTCACCAGTGCCTGTCTTGGGTTTATCGAGGGCTGCATGATGGAATTTGAGCTGGAAAAAGCTCGCGGATGGTGCGCGTTTTTTCGGTTTTTATTTGTGATGGTAGTGCGGGTTTTGGTGTTAAAGTGGAATAATAAAGCAAAGGGATTATGAGAATAAGAACACAAAGTGCGAGAAGTGGTTTCACCCTCATTGAAATCATGATTGTGGTCGCTATTATCGGAATGCTCATGGCGATTGCAGTGCCAAATATCGCAAAAGCCGGTAAAACGGCTCGTAGAAACGCCTGTATGGCGAACGTAAAGAATATTGAGAGTGTCATCGAACAGTACAAGCTGGAGCAGAGAACAGCTCCTGCAGACTTGGGCGTTCTTGTTTCTGCCGGGTATTTTAAGACGGAGCCCACTTGTCCGGAAGGCGGCACTTACACGATTTCTCCCGAGGATGGGGAAGTGACCTGTTCGATCCCTACCCATAGTTCGTCCACAAGTACGACGACCGGTGGGGCAGCACAGTAGCACAAAGCGCAATGAAGTTTTTCGTGCGCTTTGTGATAGAAGGTACTTGTAGGTAAGAGGGTGTTTGTGTTTCAATCCCTCTTGAGGATTTGCCAGGGTCTTGCGGAGTGCGGACTTACGAACCCCGCCAGGGCAGGAATGCAGCAACGGCAGTTTGCTTCGTATCTGCCGCAAGTAACCCTGGCTTTTTAATTTAAACCAGGGAAAAGAAATATAGTCGAGGTAGGTGAGATTCGCTCCCTTGACTTTGTCTTTTGCAATGGCGTACCAAGTTATAGCTCGAAAATATCGCCCTCAACGCTTTGAAGAAGTTGTAGGTCAGGAGCATGTTACCCGGACTCTGAGCAATGCAATTACTCAGAATCGGATAGCACATGCTTATCTATTTGTGGGGCCCCGGGGCACCGGGAAAACCACGATAGCGCGTATTTTTGCCAAATGCTTGAACTGTACTGATGGGCCTCGAGTGGATTTTTCGGATGAGGATCCACGTTGCATTGAGATCAGTGAAGGCCGTTCTTTGGATGTCCTGGAAATTGATGGCGCCAGCAATCGTGGTATTGATGAGATTCGAGAACTCAGAGATACGGCGGCGTATGCTCCTGCAAACGGGCGCTTCAAGATATATATCATTGATGAAATTCACATGTTAACCCGCGAGGCTTTCAATGCTTTGCTGAAAACATTGGAAGAGCCTCCGCCTCATGTGAAATTCATGTTTGCCACAACTGAGCCGGAGAAAGTTTTAACGACGATCCTTTCTCGCTGTCAGCGTTTTGACTTAAAGAGAATTCCCGTAAAGCTCATGGTGAAGCAGCTCGAATTCATCTGTGCCAATGAAGGAGTACAGGCAGAGCTCGCTGCCCTGGAAGCCATTGCCAGAGGGTCAGAAGGCTGTTTACGCGATGCTGAGTCTACCTTGGATCAGCTTATCAGCTTTTGTGGAGACAAAATAAGGGAAGATGATGTTCTCTCAGCATTTGGGCTGACCTCACGTGCTGAAATTCAAAAGTTGACGGAAGCGATACTGGACAATGATCTGAATGAAGCGCTGAAAAGGCTCCATATCCTCATGGATAATGGCAAGGATATTGCCCGGTTGAACAGCGACCTATTGTTGCATTTTCGTAATCTGGCTCTCTTCCAGATTTCCAAGGGAGATCGCTCGATGGCTGAGGTTTCTGATTCGGAATGGGCTTGCATTGAGGCTCAATCCTCGAAGGTTTCTCTGGAGGGGCTTTCCCGGATAATGGATATCCTGGTGAGTAATGAATGGAAACTATCATCGGCTGCTTCTCGTTCGGTGGTAATGGAGCTTTCTCTGGTGGAAGTATTCAAGGCAAAAGATGCGCTGAGTTTGGACGTATTACTCCAAAAGTTGGAGCAACTGAAAAAGTCTTCATCGGCCTTTTCTGGAAAAGATGTTTCCGTGCTGGCCAAGGCTCAGCCTTCTCTTTCTCAGCCGCCTCCGAATGTAGAGAGTGTTCCTCGTTCACAGTCGCCCATCCCTGTGGTCCCTCAGGCAGTACATCAGCCTCAACGAGCTGAGCCGGTTCCTGCCCACAGACCGATGAGTCCCTATGCAGGGCTTTCCCATCATGAGAAGACATCTGGATATGGGGTTATATCTCAACCAGAATCCAAGCCTTATCCGCAAGACTTGGCTGCGTTTTGGAATGAAATGTTGGGTCATATAAGAATCCAGGATCGGTTTTTGTATGGAGTTTTGCGGGGCTGCGTGTTGATCTCTTTTAAAGAGGGCATTCTGGAAGTGGGGCTTCCCGCACAAGACTCAGGCTTGCAACTTTTTTTGGATACTCCTGAAAAGAAGAAAGTTTTTCAGGAGTATCTCGCTTCTTGCGGATATCCTGATTGCCGTGTAGTATTTGAGGTGTCAGCTTTGGCCAAGATGGTAGAGCCTGAGCCTCATACACGGCAAATTGCTGTTGAGGAGCCACAGACAGGAGAGCAGGCTC
Organism: uncultured Verrucomicrobiota bacterium; assembly: GCA_964609795.1. Lineage (GTDB taxonomy): Bacteria > Verrucomicrobiota > Verrucomicrobiia > Limisphaerales > UBA1412 > UBA1412. The sequence goes on along the minus strand of CAZSTC010000002.1, from coordinate 114,389 downwards.
AAGTGGAGCCTCCGATTACAAAGCTGACAGAGGTGAGTAAACCGCCTCCGTTTGAAGAAATAGATTTTAAAAATGATCCATTGATTAAAAGAGCGCTAGAGGTATTTCAAGCGACTATTGTCCAAAAGGGCATGGATCCAAAAAAATAAAAAATAACTGACTGATTATTTGTTATGTCCAGTATTGGTAAGTTGATGAAGCAGGCTGTTAAGATTCAGCAGCAAATGGAAGAAGTGCAAGGGCAGCTTTCGGCACGCACGGTGGAAGCAACCAGTGGTGGCGGCGCCGTCAAAGTCCTTGTCAGGTGTGATCGTACAGTGGCCTCTATAAAAATTGACCCGCAGGCTGTGAATCCGGAAGATGTTCAGATGCTCGAGGATTTGGTTATCACCGCGGTGAATGCTGGATTGAAGCAAGCCGAAGAGATATCCACGTCTGAAATGGGCAAAGTGACTTCCGGCTTGAAGTTTCCGGGGTTGATCTAGTTTTTGTGATTCCTAAAGCCCTTCAACTTCTCATTACTGAGCTGGGGCAATTGCCTGGTATAGGCCCTCGCTCTGCTGAGCGGTTGGCGCTGCATCTTTTCCTCAAAGGAAAAAGCACTTCTGAAAGCTTGGGTAATTGTCTCCTTCGCCTTCATGAAGAGGTGTTGTTTTGCCCTGTATGCGGGGGGCTTTGTGAGGTGACCGGATGTGCGATCTGCCAGGATATGAGCCGGGATAGCGAGCTTTTATGTGTCGTTGAGCGTCCTGTTGATATTCTCTCTATTGATAAATCCGGAGCTCTTAAAGGGCGCTATCACGTGCTGGGTGGAAAGCTTTCGCCCATTAATGGGGTAGGCCCGGAAGATTTACGCCTGGCTGAGCTTTTTGATAGGGTGCGCAATGAAGGCGTAAAAGAAGTTTTAATTGCTTTGGGAATGGATGTGGAATCTGAGGCTACCGTTTATTTTATGACCAAGCGCTTGGCTGCTTTTGGTGTAAAAGTATCGCGTCTGGCACAAGGATTGCCGGCGGGAGCCTCATTGGAATTTGCGGATGGTCTAACGTTAGAACGGGCAATAGAAAATCGTATACCGGTGGAAAATAACTAATTGAGGATTTTAGAGGGCATGAGTCATTTTGAAAAAATAGTGGCGTTTGATTTGGGAAAGGTGCTTTTGGATTTTGATTACATGAAATCAGCCGGCAAATTGCTGCCTTTGTGTGGCGTCTTTCCTTTAAAGGTTTTGGGAATTCTAACAGGGTCGGGGTTGCTGGAGAGTCTGGAGCTGGGAGAGATCGGGGACGACGAGTTTTACGAAGAGGTTGCAAAACTGACTAAATTCAAAGGAACTCGAGAGGATTTTATGGAGGCGTTTGGGAATATTTTTACTCCCATAGATGAAATGATTTCCTTTCACTCTGAGTTGAAACGTTCCGGAGTTAAGACCTATCTTTTTTCCAACACTAACGACACTGCCGTAAAATGGATTTCCGAACATTACCCCTTTTATAATGACTTTGATGGTTATTTCCTCAGTTATAAGCTGAAGGTGGCCAAGCCCTCAGATGCTTTTTATATTGCATTGGAGGAGGCAACAGGGAAAAAGGGATCAGATATCATTTATATTGATGACAAGAAAGAGAATATCGATGCTGCATTGAAGCGGGGGTGGCATGGGATCGTGTTTAATTCATCTCACAAGGTAATCCCACAAGTAAAGGCGCTTCTCGGCCTGTCTTCGTGTTCTGTAGGTAGTTAATGAGAATAGTCAATTTAAGAGTAGCTGAAGTTAGTAAGCTGCTGTCGCCAGTGGAGCTGAAGCAGCAGTTTCCATCTTCAATTGAGTTGAGTGAAGAGATTCGCCAGAGACGGCAAGAAATTTCCGATATTATCCATAAGCGTTCAAAGCGTTTTCTGGTGATTGTCGGTCCTTGTTCTGTTCATGATGAAGACGCTGCGCTTGAGTACGCACGCAGATTGAGCAATCTGAGAAGGACTGTTCTGGATCAATTCTATATAGTCATGAGGATTTATTTTGAAAAGCCCAGAACGACTATCGGTTGGAAGGGACTCATTAATGATCCTTATATGGATGGCTCCAACGATATAGAAGAAGGTCTGAAAATCGCCCGCAGGCTTCTGCTTAAAGCGGCCGAAATGGATTTACCGGTTGCGACCGAATTTTTAGACCCCATCATACCGCAATATATAGATGATTTAGTTTGTTGGGCGGCAATCGGAGCCCGCACTACTGAGAGCCAGACTCATCGAGAGTTGGCCAGCGGTCTGTCTATGCCGGTGGGATTGAAAAACAGTACTGATGGGCGGCTGCAAACGGCTATTGACGCAATGGCTGCCTGCCATGCATCGCATTCCTTTGTCGGTATAGACGAACATGGCGTAACCAGTGTGATAAGAACGACTGGGAACGAAGATACCCATGTTGTGTTGCGAGGAGGAAGGAATCTGCCAAATTACACCAAAGACTGTATCCAAATGAGTGTGGAGCAGCTAAAGGACGAGGGAATGCTTTCGTCTTTGGTAGTGGATTGCAGTCATGCTAATTCATCCAAGCGCTTTGAACGCCAGGTGTTGGTCTGGAATGACATTATAGGACAACGACTGGAGGGCAATGATAATATCATCGGTGCTATGGTGGAGAGTAATATCAACGAAGGAAGCCAACCTTTGCCAACACCCAAAGAAGGTGTATCCGATATCCGGTCATTGTTGCAGTATGGTGTTTCGGTTACCGATGGGTGCCTGGGATGGTCCGCCACGGAGAGAATGATTCTGGATGGCTATGAAAAAATGAAAGCATCCGGAATGATTGGCTAGCAACTCTCTATTCAGAAATAGATGTTTGAACTTGTTTCATCCTATTCTCCGGCAGGAGATCAACCCCAGGCGATTGAAACATTAGTTCGAGGTGTTCGCAGCGGTGAACAGCATCAAATTCTTCAAGGGGTGACAGGCTCGGGCAAAACATTTTCAATCGCCAATGTAATTGCCCAGATTAAAAAACCTACTTTAGTCATTTCCCACAATAAAACTCTGGCTGCACAATTGTACACAGAGTTTAAAGGTTTTTTCCCAAAAAATGCGGTTGAGTATTTTATCAGCTACTTCGATTTTTATCAGCCTGAAGCCTATATTCCCACTACTGATACCTACATAGAAAAAGACTCCAGTATCAACGATGAAATCGAAAGAATGAGATTGGCTGCCATGAGCAGTCTTTTCTCACGTGAAGATGTCATAGTTGTTTCCAGCGTCTCCTGCATTTACGGACTGGGAAGCCGAGAGGAATATGAGGAGATGCTCATTCACCTGATGAAAGGTCAGGTAATGGATCGTGATGTCTTTTTGGAGAGATTGGTTGAATTGCAATATTCCCGTAATGATATTGAGTTCAGCCGAGGAACATTTCGAGTTCGGGGAGATGTGGTGGAGCTTTTTCCTGCATGGATGCAGGATGCTTACCGTTTTGAGTTTTTTGGAGATGAGGTAGAGAAAATCAGCCGTACTGATCCCCTGACCGGAGAAATTTTTACGGAACTTGATTCTGTCACAATTTTTCCTGCAAAGCAGTTTGTTACTTCTCAGGATAAACTTATTCGAGCTGTTAAAACGATCAAGACGGAATTGAATGAGAGGCTGGAATGGTTCGAAAAAAATGGGAAGTTACTCGAAGCGCAAAGGCTTAAATCTCGAACAGAATACGACATTGAGATGATGTTGGAGATGGGCTATTGCTCGGGCATTGAAAACTATAGCCGCCACATTGTGGGCCGACCGCCGGGCTCCAAGCCTTGCACGTTGATTGATTTTTTTCCCAAAGATTATCTGCTGATCATCGATGAATCACACGTCACGGTACCGCAGATTGGCGGGATGTCGGCAGGGGACCGGTCCCGAAAAATGGTGTTGGTGGACCATGGGTTTCGTCTGCCCAGTGCTCTTGATAATCGGCCCCTCAGGTTTGAGGAGTTTCAAGCTTGCCAGGGGCAGACCATTTATCTCAGTGCGACCCCGGGACCTCGAGAGTTGGAGTGGAGCCAGGGGCGAATAGTAGAACAGATTGTACGTCCGACGGGTTTGGTGGACCCAGAGGTTGAAGTACGTCCGCTCAAGAATCAGATCGATGATTTAATAGAGGAGATACGGAAAAGGACCGAAAAAGGCGAGCGTACTTTTGTAACGACCTTGACCAAAAGAACGGCTGAGAAGCTGACGGATTATCTCAGAGATACCGGGATCAATGTTCAATACCTTCATAGCGAAATTGACGCCCTGGAGCGCGTGGAAATTTTACGTTCTTTGAGACGGGGTGCATTTGATGTTCTGGTCGGTATCAACCTTTTGCGGGAAGGCCTCGATGTTCCGGAAGTCTCATTGGTAGCGATTTTGGATGCGGATAAAGAGGGTTTTTTGCGCAGTGCCACAAGCTTGATCCAAACTGCGGGGCGTGCAGCCAGAAACTTGAATGGCAGGGTGATTCTTTATTGTGACGTGATGACGGACAGTATAAAAAAGTTTTTGGCTGTTTCAGAATATCGGCGCAAGAAACAACTGGATCATAACAACAAGCATGGAATTACCCCGCGAAGCGTGACCCGTCCGCTTGAGGAAGGTTTACTGGTCACTTCCGGTTTAAACTCGTCTTCTATTCGGTCTCCTCTAAAAGTGTCAGAAAATTTAGAGCTTATAGATTTGGATGAAACCATCTCTGATTTGAAAAAGGAGATGTTGGAAGCGGCTAGGGAGCTTTTGTTCGAAAAAGCGGCTCTGATTCGGGATCAGATACGTGAGCTCGAAAGAGTAAAGTACGGTGATTCCATTGATTCGGATTCGAAAATGATGGAGCCCTCTATTCGTACTCAACGGGGCGTGGCATCACGAGAGGCATGCAGTCTTAAACGCCCTTCGAAGTCTGGTAAAAAGTGATTTGAAAAAGAGAAAGTCGGCGCCTATTTCATGCGCGTTTGAGGACGATTCAAAAAATCCTGGTAAGCCAACTCTAAACCATTCTCCAAATCTATCTCTGGTTTCCAGCCCAGATTGGCGATTCGCGAAATATCCAGGAGTTTTCTGGGAGTGCCATCGGGTTTACTGGTATCCCAAGTGATGCGACCCTTATAGCCAACCACTTTTCTGACCAGCTCAGCTAATTCAAAAATAGAGAGCTCTTTGCCCGAGCCGATGTTAATGGTTTGTTCTTCAGAGTAGTGCTCCATCAGGTGGACACAGGCCCTGGCCATATCATCGACATGGAGAAACTCTCTCAACGGTTTTCCGGAGCCCCAGCAAGTCACTTCCTGGTCTTGACGTGTTTTGGACTCATGAAATTTGCGGATTAAAGCGGGTACTACGTGAGAATTATCCAGATGATAGTTATCTCCCGGTCCATAAAGGTTAGTGGGCATGCAGCTGATGAAATCGCAACCGTATTGCCTCCTGTACGCCTGACACATTTTGAGGCCTGATATTTTAGCTAAAGCGTACCACTCGTTGCTGGGTTCCAAGGAGCCTGTTAGCAAACACTCTTCTTTGAGTGGCTGAGGTGCCATTTTAGGATAGATGCAGGAACTTCCCAGGAAGAGCAATTTTTTGACACCATGGAGGTAGGCTTGGTGGATAATATGGTTTTGTAGCTGGAGATTTTCGTAAATGAACTGTGCAGGGTAAGTACTATTGGCTCCAATGCCGCCCACCTTGGCAGCCGCTAAAAAAACATACTCCGGTTTATACTTTGTATAGAAATCCTGGACTGCCTGAGCGTTTAGTAAATCTAATTCACCGTGGGATAAGCCGATTAAGCGGCTGAAACCGCGGCTTTCCAATAGTCTCCAAATAGCTGAGCCGACCATTCCGCGGTGTCCAGCAATATATACTCTACTCTCCTTATCCATGCTAAAAGATCAAGTGCCAGGTTTTATTTAAAATCCAAACCGATATCCACTGAAGGAGCCGAATGGGTGAGGGCGCCCACTGAAATAAAATCGACTCCAGTTTCAGCTTTGCCGCGAACCGTTTTCAGGTTGACCCCACCGCTGGCCTCTAACAGAGCGCGTCCCTTTACCATTTTAACAGCTTTCATCATCGTTTCATTGGTCATGTTATCCAAGAGGATAACGTCGGCACCGGCTTCTACCGCCTGTTCTACTTGCTCCAAAGTATCAGCCTCGACTTCCACTTTTAAGTGGGGATGCGAGCTGCGGGCACAAGCAACCGCTTTGGCAATAGCGTTTGGCCCCGCTTCGTGCAATGATGCCAAGTGATTATCTTTGATAAGAATCATGTCATGCAGCCCCATACGATGATTCTTTGCACCGCCGCAAGTCACAGCATATTTTTCAAAAAGACGCCAGCCCGGTAGCGTTTTTCGGGTATCCAGAATTTTTACTTTTGTTCCTGCGACTTCATTCACAAACTGTCGAGTTATGGTGGCAATGCCGGAAAGCCGTTGCAGAAAGTTAAGAGAAACTCTTTCGGCTGAGAGAATGGCTCCCGTAGGGCCACTTACTTCCAGAAGTGTGCTTCCCTTTTCCATTAAGTCGCCATCTTTACAGAGAAGGGTAACTTGAATGGAATTATCCAATTGTCTGTAGGCTTCTTGAGAAAATGCTAAACCACAAACGACGAGAGGCTCTCTTGCAACCATTGCGGCTTTAGATCGAGACTCAGGTGGAACGAGCGCTGCAGTCGTGGCATCGCCGGAACCGACATCTTCGTCTAAAGCCCTACGGACGGCTTCTTCGATGAGCTGCGGATTGAGTTTTTTGAATGAAGCTATTTGCATCTATTTTTTAAGAAAAGGTAGCATTAACACAAACACCCCTCCAAGAGGGGTGTTTGTGTGAGGAAATAGAATTTATCTATTTCTTTTTAGCAGGCTTTTTTGTCGCTTTTTTAGCTACTTTTGGACTGCCTTTTTTGCTTTTGCATGCAGCTGAGTCGCATTTTGCGGCTTCCTTAATAGCTGCCTGAGCAGCGGCCAAACGGGCTGTTGGCACCCGATACGGAGAGCAGCTCACATAGTCTAAACCAACGGAGTTGCAGAAATTCACACTCTCCGGGTCTCCACCGTGTTCGCCACAAATACCCAGCTTCATGCCAGGACGGGTTGAACGACCACCCTCGGCCGCTATTTTAACTAACCTGCCTACACCGCTCTGGTCTATCGAGGCAAAGGGATTAGTTGATATAATTCCCTGGTCCTGATAAGCCGGCAGGAACTTGCCAGCATCATCACGGCTCATACCCAGACAGGTCTGCGTCAGATCGTTCGTGCCGAAGCTGAAGAACTCAGCTGTCTGAGCGATTTCATCAGCAGTCAGGGCACCGCGAGGTATCTCAATCATCGTGCCGACCATGTAAGGAATTTTAACCTTTTTCTCCTTCATCACGGTTGCAGCCACTTCATTAATGATAGCGACTTGCAAATCAAGTTCCTTTTTGAAACCGGTCAGAGGAACCATGATTTCCGGCTTACATTTAATTTTCTTTTTGATGACTTCTGCAGCAGCTTCAAAGATGGCGCGAACCTGCATGCGAGTGATTTCCGGATAAACGACTCCCAAACGGCAGCCACGGAATCCCAGCATGGGGTTGCTTTCATGCAGTTCCTGAATGCGCTGAAGGATGTACTCTCTGGAGAGACCCGTCTTTTCACTGGTCTCTTTCATTTCGCCTTCTTCCTCTTCCTTAGGCAGGAATTCATGCAGCGGAGGATCTAACAGACGGATGGTTGCCGGAAGGCCTTTCAATTCCTTGAAAATGCCAATGAAATCTTCCCTCTGATAGGGAAGCAGTTTTTTCAGTGCTTCTTCCCGACCCTCAAGCGTAGAGGACATAATCATTTCCCGAACCGCGTAAATACGGTCCCCTTCAAAGAACATGTGCTCAGTACGGCAAAGACCGATACCGCTGGCTCCGAAGGCGATTGCCGCTGCAACCTGGCTGGGAGAATCAGCGTTGGTGCGAACTTTCATGCGAGTAGCCTTTTCACACCATGTCATCAGCTGAGCGTAGTCTTTGTAGGTCTTGCTCTTCTTAGCTGTGGCGGAGTTGTGTAACAGAGCCTGGATAATGTCTGAAGGAGCGGTCTTAATTTCTCCGAAAAAGACTTCACCCGTTGTGCCATCAATGGAAAGGTAATCACCCTCATTCAGAGATTTCCCATTGATTTCCATGCACTTTTTCTCGTAGTTGATGTGGAGATCATTTACCCCACAAACGCAAACTTTGCCCATCTGGCGTGCAACCAAAGCGGCATGAGAACTGACACCGCCGCGGGCGGTCAGAATACCCTCGGCAGCGATCATACCGCGAAGGTCTTCGGGGGAAGTTTCAACACGAACCATGAGGACTTTTTCACCGCGTTTATTGGCTTCTACAGCGCGATCGGCGTTGAAATAAACTCTACCGCAGGCAGCTCCGGGACCTGCCGGCAAACCTTTAGCTGCCGGTTTGACACTTTGGAGTGCGGCTTTGTCGAAAACCGGTGAGAGCACCTGATCCAGCTGCTCAGCAGGTACACGACCGACGGCTTCTTGCCAGGTAATCAGCTTTTCCTTTGCCATTTCAACGGCGATACGGACAGCGGCTAAACCGGTACGCTTTCCGTTGCGCGTCTGGAGCATAAAAACTTCTCCGTTTTCAATCGTGAACTCGAAATCCTGTACATCGCGAAAATGGGACTCCAGTTTTTTACGGATTTCATCAAGCTCTTTATAAGCATGAGGCATGACTTTTTTGAGTTCAAGGACCGGTTGAGGCGTGCGAATGCCAGCAACAACGTCTTCACCCTGCGCGTTCATGAGGAATTCACCGTAAAACACTTTTTCGCCGGAGGCGGGGTCACGGGTGAAAGCCACCCCAGAGCCTGATGTTTCACCTAAGTTACCGAAGACCATTGCCTGGACGTTTACGGCAGTACCCCATTCATCCGGATATCCATACTTGCGGCGGTAAACGATGGCGCGGTCGTTATTCCAAGAGCTGAATACGGCTCCAACGGCTCCTTCAAGCTGTTTCCAGGGATCGGTAGGAAATTCAGATTTCGTTCTCTCTTTGATCAGATTCTTAAAGCGCAGCACTAAGGCCTTCAGGGCTTCGGCATCCAGACGCGTGTCTTCGGCGTGTTCGCCGGGGAAAATCTCTTCTTTGAGATCTTCAATAATGGTTTCGAAAGGATCTTTGTCTTCACCGGGGAGCTTTTGAACACCCATCACCACATCGCCATACATTTGAACAAAGCGGCGATAGCAGTCCCATGCAAAGCGCTCACTGTTGCTTGCTTTGGCCAGAGCCTGAACGGTTTGGTCATTAAGGCCGAGGTTAAGGATTGTATCCATCATACCCGGCATAGAAACGCGGGCACCGGAGCGGACAGAAACCAGAAGCGGCTTATCTTTATCATTAAATTTTTTCTTAAGACACTTCTCCAAAAATGCAACACCCGTTTTCATTTGAGCGTGGAGCTCTGCGGGATACTTACGCTTATTGGCGTAGTAATAGGTGCAAACATCGGTCGTGATAGTGAATCCGGGAGGCACCGGAAGCCCGATTCGGGTCATTTCTGCGAGGTTGGCTCCTTTGCCTCCAAGGAGAGCTTTCATAGAGCCGTTGCCATCAGCCTTTTTATTTCCGAACGTATAGACGTATTTCGTAGTCTTAGCCATAAATTATTTTCGTTTTCGCCTGAACTCAGCTCAGCGTTAGGCGCTTATCATAAACTAGTCTTTTGAGTTGTCAATGGAAACTAATGAGGACGCTAGAAAATTGCTTTCTAAAAACCAACGGATGGTTTTTTACCTTGTTTAGTAATGTTTTTTACTTCCTCCCAGACGTTTAATCCGCGGCGGTCGCTTAATGTGAGTTGAAACTCATAGGTGCTTTGGCGCAGATTGCTCGTGCGGGTGGTTACTTCAATAATTTTTCCTGAAAGAGTGTAGTTGTGTACCAAAGGAGCTTGGTCTTCAGCAATCGCCTCTTCCATCAACATCGCCTCTTTAGCCAATGGGTCTTCGGAGGCACCTAGGTTGAGAGTTGTCGTCGTCAAAACTTTTCCGGTGCGGAGCAATTCTGTGCGGATACGCTTAACCAGAAGATCTGTATCAAACTGTGTGGAAGTATTGTTCACAATTCGGCTGATAGCCAAAATGGGTTTTTCTCCGTTGGTGCCTTTCAAGCTTCCAGTTGAAATGCAGCTTTCGATGATGCTTTGGACCATTTCGTCAGCAGCTCTGGCGAAATCCTGGATGTTAATTTCATCCACGTTAGCGATGAGCCGAGAGCTGTCGCTGTCCACATATTGAGTTTTGGGTGAGGAGCAGCCTGTTGCTAAGAAGGCCATACAGGTACCCGTTAGTGCTACTGTCAGGATTGATTTGATCATATTATAAAAGTTGAAATATAAGGTTTAGCGTTCCATGGATTCCAGAAATGTAAAACGGAAATCGACAGCTTTAGGTGATGTGGCCAAAACCGCAATGTTCCGTTTTTGACCGCCTTCAATCTGGATAGGTGTGCGGTTATCCAATGAAGAGGTGATGATCATGCCGTCCTGATCAAACCATTCAACACGGTAGGTGAACGCTTTCATACTCCGAGTCCGGTTGTATATCTGAATTTGAACTTTTTTATAGCCCGCTTCAGTAAAAGATTCGTTAACACCGACAACGTATACATTTCGGCTTAAACTCGGATCTGTGATGATCCGCTTGTCAGCGACCATGTAAGGGATACCTTCCGGTTGAGCTGCCTCAACTGTATTCATTGAACGCGTTGCACAGCCTGCAGATAGGAGGACAGCTCCCAGCGCAGCCATGGCGAATATAATTTTAGTTTTCATAAAAAGTAAAATAGGTCCTTAAATAAATTAGGATATTTGCCGGTTCTATCAATCTTCTTCAGTGTCATCCAAAGAGGCCGGCCGAACAATCATTCCCTTTTCGATGCCGGGATCATCACCCACGATTTTCAAGGTAGTGGTTTTAGACTTCACGGAGGTGACTTTGGCTTTGCAGAGAAGCGTTTCCTCTTCCCCTAGAGATTCACCCGTATCAGGATCAATCATCTCTTCGCCCACGGCGTAAACAGCCCAGAGTTGTCCTCGTTGAATGTCAGTCCCTTCCCCACGATTAATTGTAATAGTGCCATTGCTGCTTACAGCGACCACTTTAGCCGGGTACACAATATCAGTTAAGCATTTGACCAGTTGATCTGCCATTTTTCGTGAAGCTTGGGCTATCATTTGGTCCGTGTTTGCCCCTTCATCAGACAAAATGGCTGTGTTGATGTTCCTGCGCATTTCATTGGTGATGGTCTGTGTGGATGCTTCCAGAAGCTGTCCCGTGGTGCTATTGTAGAGTTTAGCGATAGCAGAAACCCTGAATGAACGGATGTTCATCTGGCGATCGTTATCGATTTTGATCGTCCTCGACCGGTCTTGAAAATCATCCAATGAAGCTACCAGGACATATTTGGCCCCGGTCATTTTTCCGATTTTGGCACCCGATTTGGAATCGACATTACCGGATTCCGCAAAGTCTTGCTCGGCCTTAATCGCATCGAAGTCTACATCGCTGCGGCCCACGATTTGAAATTTGCGGGCGGCACTGATTCGTTCAATTAGGACCGAGTCCAATGATTGAGTGAAGCGATGGAGTTCAGAGGATTTACCATCGGACTTGACTTTGTTTTCCAGAGCAGGGGTTGCCATAATTGTAGAGATGCTCAAAGTCTCCCTCTCGGCAACGGCTGCTGAGCTCTGGGCTAAGGCGGCACTATGCGCACCAAGGTAAAGCAGGAATAATAGAGCAACTGAAATCGAAAACTGTTTTATTGTTTTCATAGTTTTTTAAGTTTATTGCATTGGAACCTTATAACAAGTTTAAGCAAAGCTATTTTCTCTTCCGAAAAGGCCAACGCCATCAGAAGAGCTCCGTCTTTACAGCATACAAAGAAAGGGTAAGATTCTCAACCTTTTTTTAAATCTGTTTTGACAAATACGGTAGGGATATCCGATAATTAGAGCGTAGGTTTTCGAGCGATGAAAAAGCCATTATCAGATTTTTTATTCCTCAACAGCCTCATACAGTAAACATAAAAAGCGTCCGAGAAGAAAGTCACCATGAAAAATAGAATAATTGTTTTAATATCGGCGGTCTGGTTGGTCTTGGGTATGACGGCTTATTCTCAAGATGAGAAGGTCGTTCCATCCCCTGAGCAGAACCAGAAAGCTGAGGCGCCTCAAGTTCCCCAACGCTTGTACGCAGCGCTTTTCGTAATTGACAGTATGGATTGTGCCTCGGAAAAGCAGCTTGATACTTTCCGGAGCATTGTAAGCAGCCGAATGGCACAAACAGGTTTTTCCGTTATTAACCAGGATGTAGTGATTGAAGCTTTACGCAAAAAGGGGCTATCTCTTTCACCGGAAACTTTGGGTACTATTACCCAGGAAGGAACAGCGTTATCTTTGTCAGAGCAGATGGGAGCAGACTACCTCATCATTGCACGTCTGCTTGGTTATCAAACCCAGCGAAAATCTTACAGCCGAGGGCAGACCGCTACGGAGATGGATATTTACAAACTCCATGTTGGCTATGAAGTGCTGACAGGGGATAACGGCTCTTCTTTTATGAGCGGAGCTATCAGCCCGCAGAAAGTAGAGCGCACCACAGATAATCTGGTTGTTTACGATAGCGACCGCATGCTTGATCTGATGGGTGAGGCAGCAGATCAGATTTCTTTGGAGATACAAAAGAAGCTGAATGAACTTAAGGTGGCTCGGACGGTGCCCGTTCCTGAGCGTGTGCTGATGCCCTTCACTGTTAATTGCGTGATAGCGGACCTTTCGCTGGCTCCACTCACAATGCCACTCTTTTGGATCAATAATGACGGAACTTTGGGTACCCCAGAAAAAGGGGTCAAGAACCTCTCCCTGTATGCCGATGGGGCAATTGTTGAGCTTGATGGAGTGATGATAGGTACAACACCGGGCACTTTTGAAGCCAAACCGGGAGTCCACAAACTCACTATCAGTCGTGAAGGGAATAAACCCGTCGTTAAAACAGTCAATATCAAGAAGCGCAGCTCAGCCCCACAAGAGTTCAATATAGCTGTATCTCCAACCGAAGAGGAGTTGCAAAAGTTAAAAGAAGGGATTCTCTTTTTCCAAAAACTTCTGGAACGCAATCAGAGGAGAGAAATCGAACTGGCTCGCGAGAGCGCTATAACCGACCGGATCAGAGCAGAAACGGACATGGCCTCCCGTTTGACAGACGCCGAAGCTCAAAGAATAGTCAGCTACGGCAAGATGCTTGAGCAGAGCGGATATCGTGTCGACATCAAGGCAAATTATCAGGGCAAATCTCCTTATGACGGGGGAATTATGCACTGGTATGAAATGAACAAAAATACCCTCTTCAGATAGGAAATGAGCAGGTTATTTTGAGAAGGATGGGAAAAGTCTGTCAGGGAAGTTTTCGGCTCCAGATAATCATTTTCTTTCCGGGGACGACCGATTTCACATAAACCAAATTATGGCCTTTAGGGTTGGGAAGAGTGAGTGTTGCAGCTTGATGCCCGTGTGTTTCGGCTATGTGTAACACTCCATCGGCCGGGGTGCGAATGTGGCAAACCTGAAAATCGTGGGGTAGTAGGGTCCAGCTTCTTGTATCGGCGATGTTGATTGCGGCCTGAGCCGCATAAATTGCTAACCCTCCAATCAACTGGGCAACATCATTGCCGGAGCTCTTCAGTGCCTGATTTGCTGCGATAGAGCTGGCTTGCTTAATAACGACTGTAGCAATCGTGCGCGCAATGATTTTGGGGAGTTCTGCTTTAAAGTCTGCTGCGAAGATATTATCCATGTTTGCCAGAAGAGAGGTCTCCACGGTCTGGTTTTCTGCTGTGACTCGCAAGGAGTTGTTCTGACTGGGATAGGTTTGAAAGACGGGGAAAGCGACGCTGACGGGATAGATTCCCCCGGCTATGGGGAGCGGCAGATCTATTCGAGTTTCGTCCAGGTAGGGTGCTTGCCCGTTTTCGAAAATGATGTAGGTAATATTCTGGGAGGGAGAGTTTCCGTTTAAAAGACTTTCCACCAGAACTAAATCCTCCTTCAAAAATTTGTTATTGGGGGCAAAAGAAGCTGCCTGTTCCAAGGCTTTGCGAGAAATTTCCAGGTCGCTTGTGTCCGTTGAATAAATGAGAAAGAAGATTCCTCGCAGGTAGGAGGTAAAAGGATTCACATAATCGGCGACCGGCTCAAATGTGTTTAAATTTGTGTAGAGGTTTTTGGTCTTGGATTGAACCTCACTATCCTGGACGGCTGGGGCTGCCTGGCTGTTGCTTTTAATCTCTTCCTGTTCTTTTTCAATCCGTTTTGCGTTTTTCCTGACGGCATCCTGCTGTCTCTGATAGGCTTTATTCAGATGAATACGAGCCTGTTCGCTGTTGCCCAGTATGATGTGATCAAGTCCCAGGTATGTGCTGGCCATAATTCGATCGGTAGTCCAGCCTTCATAAACAATGTTGGCTGGGTTACTGAATGCTGAGAGCGTTTCCTGCCCCAAATGAGTATCTGCCGATCTTTCCTCAAACTCCCTGATCATCTGATCGGCGCCTGTGAGCAGTGCGGAGCTTTCCTCTAAATTCTGACAAGTACGGAAAGAGGTCGCTTCCTCCAGTCTCCATAGTAAAGCATCCTTCCCTTTGTCGCGATTCTCTCCTTTTGCTTTTTTTCTGGTTTTTTCGGAAAGTATCTTTTGTGCTGCGTCAAACTCCCCAGAGCGGTAAGCCTCGGTGATTTTTTTTGTTTGATTTTTGTAGCTGACGCACCCGGAAAGGAGCATAGAACAAAAAACCACCAGCAAAAATGCCAAGGGAAAATGAATACCTATTTTTGCTCTTTCTTTCATCTTTGCAGTAGTTTCAAAGAGGAGATATTTTGATTATACTCTCGGACAAAGTCAACTTTTTACAGACTGTTGACGAGAAAATATGGCACCGTATTTCCTCAATAATTCACGTTGGCTCAGTAGGGTGTGCATTAAGAGTTGATCGTTTTATTAAGACAATGCGGATCGGAATTTGAGCGAGAAATCTCTTCGACAAAATAGAATCAATTGCATATCCTATCACCCATGTTATTGCGTAATTTAGACGCTTCATTACTCGAACTGGTCCGCCGAACTTCCGCTGAATTGCCGGAAGATATTAAGCGCGTGATAAATCAATCCCTTCAGCGCGAAAAGAAAAACAGTGTGGCTTGGAACACGCTGTCAATTATTGAGAAAAACATCCAACTGGCAAAGGAACGTTCACTGCCAATTTGCCAGGATACCGGCTCTTGTCTATTCTATATAGATTGTCCGGTGGGTTTAGATCAAATAACTTTCGCTGAAGTTGCTCGTGCTGCAATTAAAGAGGCGACGTTGAAAGGGTATCTTCGTCAGAATTCTGTGGATAGCCTGACAGGGAAAAATAGCGGTACCAATCTTGGACCGGGAGCTCCTGTTTTTCACTTTCACCAGCACACATCATCCGAGCTTAAAGTTCGCCTGATGCTTAAAGGTGGCGGATGCGAAAATGTCGGGCAGCAATATTCTCTACCCATGGAGTTGCTGAAGGCCAATCGTGATCTGGCCGGCTGCAGAAAAGTAATTTTAGATTCCGTTTTGAAGGCGCAAGGCAAAGGTTGTGGTCCGGGAGTATTGGGTGTTTGCATTGGTGGAGATCGTGCGACAAGCTACGAGCGTTCGAAAGAACAGCTGCTCAGAAAACTGGATGATACTAATTCGAATCCGGAATTAGCTCAATTGGAGGAGAGGATATTGAAAGAGGCTAACCAGATGGGCATTGGTCCCATGGGTTTTGGTGGGGAAGTGACACTGCTTGGAGTTAAGATCGGTGCTCTGAACCGTTTGCCGGCCTCTTATTTTGTTTCTATCAGCTATATGTGTTGGGCTTTCCGTCGGCAGGGTGTCTGTCTGGATGGAAACGGGGAAATCCAAAACTGGCTCTATTAACCCTATACTTTAAATAATATGATTCAATTAGAAGCACCTTTTACTGAAGAGAAGATTCGCGCTCTTAAACTGGGCGATGAAGTTGAAATTACGGGCGTCATTTTTACCGGGCGCGACGCTGCTCATAAATATTTGCATGAAGGCGGTGCATTGCCTGCTGGGATGAGTCTGCAAAATAAAATCATCTACCACTGCGGTCCAGTAGTGGTTAAAGACGGGCAGGGAAATTGGAAAGTCGTGGCTGCCGGCCCCACCACCTCTATTCGTGAAGAACCCTACCAAGGCGACATCATCAAACAGTTTGGCCTTCGCGCTGTCATTGGTAAAGGCGGCATGGAAGAAAGAACATTGGCCGCTTGCAAAGAATTCGGTTGTGTTTATTTACACGCTGTTGGCGGTGCGGCACAGGTGTTGTCCACTCATATTCAGAAAGTCAGAAACGTTTATTTCATGGAAGAATTCGGCTCTCCGGAGGCGATGTGGGAACTGGAAATAGTGAAATTCCCCGCTTTGGTTACAATGGATTCTCACGGAAATTCTCTTCACAGGGAAATCTTGGCCAAAAGCACTAATGTTTTTAATCAGCTTGTGAAGTAATCCATCACACTTATTCCAATTAAAAAGAGGGCTCCTCATAAAAAAGGGGTCCTCTTTTCTTTTGCATGCCGGTAGACGCGAAAGGGGCTAGAAAACTAGCCCCTCTTGATTCAGTGCAGGGTACGTATGCCCGCTTGTGAAACTATCTTTATATCTTTAGTTCTTTTTAGCGGGAGGCGTATTGACAGAGTCTTTTTTAATGATTTCAGGTTTTGCACCCTTTTCCATTTCTTCCTTGGAGGGAATTTTGACTATGTCGCTGGTGACCGGTTTGGCCGGTTCCGGTTTGGTAAAAGAAATCAGCTCTACGTCAAAAATGAGAGTTGAATTGGGTTCGATGCCCCGATTGCCTCTTTCACCGTATGCCAGTTCTGCAGGAATATAGAATTGATATTTGGCTCCCGTTTTCATGAGCTGCAAGCCCTCAGTCCAACCCTTGATTACACCCTTGAGAGGGAAAGTGGCCGGTGTATTACGCTTATAGGAACTATCGAATTCGGTTCCATCCAAAGTGGTTCCCCTATAATTGACTGTGACGGTATCTTCAGCAGTGGGTTTGTCTCCGGAGCCTTCCTGAATGACCTTATATTGCAGTCCGCTCTCTGTGGTTTTGACACCTTCTTTGGCTTTATTACCATCAAGGAATTCCTTCCCTTTTTTGAGATTGCGTTCAGCCATTTCCTTTTGTTTGATTTCAGCTTTGGCGCGAAGTTCGGCTTGGAACTTGGTCATGATTTCCTGCATTTCCTCTTCAGAGAAAACATTAGTCAATCCGGCATAACCGTCTTTGAAGCCGGCCATGAAAGTATCCACGTCCACCTCGACAAATTGGCGGAACATACTCGAACCGTAGTTTTGACCAATAATATAGCTGACTTTTTTTGAATCAGTATCCAAGGTTTCTTTTGCCACTCCGGCATTCACACTCAATGCAGCAACCAACAGGCTGCCGACCAACAATAATTTTTTCATATATCTAATCTATTCTAAACTATTTCAATAATTTCTGGCAGGCCGCCTTGAGTTCTGCCAAGTGCGCCTGACTTCTGGCTTCAATATAACACCTGAAAATCGGCTCGGTTCCGCTGGCTCGGAAGGCAACCCATTCGCCCTCGGGCAGAAGAAACTTGAAGCCATCAATTCTGTTCAAACTCTGAACTTTGAAATTACCAACTTTTTCTAATCCAGCTCCTAAAAATTTGAGGATTCCTTCCTTCTTTTCTGGAGCAATCGAAATGTTAATGCGATCGGTATAGTAGTAACCTGCTTTATCTTGGATTTCTTTCAGTATTGCCTGCAGGCCGCGCCCTTCTTTTGCAACTAATTCAGCCATGAGAAGGGTAGCTAAAATACCGTCTTTTTCCGGCACGTGACCTTTTACACTGAGTCCTCCGGATTCTTCACCACCTACGATAACAGGTTCTGATTCCATTAAGGCACCAATATACTTGAAGCCAACGGGAGTTTCATGGACCTTAACTCCGTAGATATTCGCAACCGCATCCACCAGGTGACTGGTGGGAGCCGTGCGGACAACAGAACCGGTCCACCCCCGGTTTTTCACAAGGTGATACAGCGCCAAGGCCAGAACCTTGTTGGGATCAATAAAGCTTCCGTCTGAATCCACAACGCCAAACCGATCCGCATCTCCGTCCAAGCCTAGGCCGAGGGATGCTTTTCCTCCCAAAATCAGTGCCGTAGCGGCCTTCATCCCTTCCTGATTGGGTTCGGGCCTGCGACCTCCAAAAAGAGGATTTTCTTCGTCGTGTAACCGAAGAATATGAATACCGGCTTGCTCCAGGAGCGTATCCAGATATCCACGCCCGGCACCGTAGAGGAGCTCAACGGCAACTGAGAAACGGCATTTTCCGAGTATGTCAAAATCTATGAACTTTTTGATTTCAGAAAAATAGAGCTCGCGAGGATTAAGGGTGGCACAGCGGTATTCACCCGGGCGTTTGACCGTTGGTTCCCAGCCGGTTTCCTGAAGTTTAGCAATTTGTGCCTCCAGCAGACGGGTAATCTCTTCCGGAGCGCCAGTGCCATCCGATGTGGAGAATTTAATCCCTTGATAGGTATGGGGATTGTGGCTGGCTGTTAAATTCAATCCGCCTAATGCTTTTTTGTGGCGAATCAGGAAGGAGATAACCGGAGTGGGGGTAGGACCTTCGCAAAGGAGTGGTTCAAACCCGTTTTGTTCCAGTATTTCCGCCACTGCCAGAGCAAATTCGGACCCCAAAAAACGGGCGTCGTGCCCCAGTATTACCAGGGGCTTCAGCTTAGCCAGAGGCGATGCGGGATTCGTGCGCTCATTCTTCAGATAATCTGAAATTGCTTGAGCGACTACCCTGAGGTTTGCGAACGTGAAATCTCTGGCGATAAGGCCTCGCCAACCGGAAGTACCGAACTTTATGGAATCATGCGGTTTCATTTACCAATAAGGGATTATTATTTAACAAATTGCAGAGCTTTTTTACGCCAAGCATGGGCAAGGCCTACACCCAGTACCAGCACAAAACCTAAAACAGCTATCAGTATCAACAGCGGGCTTTCGAGCAGCATTTCCCGGTAAACCACTGCAACGGCATATAAGAAAACAACTTCAATGTCGAAAAGAATGAAAAGCATCGCTACCCGATAGTACCTGACAGATACGGGCGGGATATCATCCGTCATTGCAGGCAGACCGCACTCATAAGCAGAATCTTTTACAGCGGATCTGCGAGCCCGTTTGGCAATCAAATGGTGCACCCCCAACATCCCGCCTACTACGGCCACTACGGCCAGGAGCAGGATGAGCACCGCCAGATATTGTACGATTTGTCCCAATTCCATAAGCAGATTAAACCGTCTCCGCCTCTTGCTTGCAAGCACCATTTTAGGGGAGGTCCATTTTCCTGGCGGTGATTCTAACACTATCCATAGAAAAGAACGACGGGGGGAAACCAGAAGTTTCCCCCCGTACACTACTCAGCCTGGAAGAAAGCATTTTTCAATGCAGGGGATATTAGCAGACTTGTGTCTGTCCCTTTAGAATGAAACAGACGGAAAGAGCACACGGCAGAGTTAAACTCTAATCCGCAATACACCTGAGAATAAGCAGCATTCATGCCAAATATTCGGTTTGCCAAAAATATGAAGGGAACCCCTTGGTATCTCATATTTCTCACGAGCCGATAAAAGACAGAAATGTGTTAAATAAAAAGTCTTTGAGTGGAGCGGGCGAAGAGGTTCGAACTCTCGACATTCACCTTGGCAAGGTGACGCTCTACCAACTGAGCTACGCCCGCATTTGTTGGAAGTCAGCGCTGCTGACGGGCAAAATCATACAGAGTAGATAGGATAATGCAAGTGGTTTTTAAAAAAAATCTGACAATTGGGAGAGCGTATTCAAAAAACAAGTGCTTGGTCGGGTTACTTTGCGTTTGGGATAGAAGCTAGGTGAGCAGGCTTCTAACCCGTTGGTTCTGAGGTTTTCTTTTTGTGGCGGTTTTGTGGTTTCTCTGGTATATTTAGGGCTGCGGAAAGCTCTGCACTGAGCTTCCTGCTAACAGAAAAAAGGACCTTAAAAAAGTGTTAGGTGATAGAGATTATATGCGCCCGGAGTTCCAATGGGTGCGAAGGCGGAGGCCCATTTGGGAGCTGAATGCAGTTTTCCTGCTAATGGCGATCAATATCGGCGTGTTTGTTTGTGACACGATTTTAAAAAGCCAAGGAATGGGATTGTCTGACTACCTTGCTCTCAGTGTAGAGGGATTGCAGAAAGGATATATATGGCAGATATTGACCTTTCAATTTATGCATGGGGGAATAATGCATATTTTCTTGAACATGCTGACCCTTTACTTTATCGGCAGAATGTTGGAGGCGGGCATTGGGAAAAAGGAGTTTTTGCGGCTTTACCTGATTTCGGGTGCATGCGGCGGTTTGCTTCAAATAGGGTGCAGCTGGATTGCTCCGGAACACTTCGGATCCGTTGCGGTTGTGGGTGCCTCTGCCGGCGTTTTTGGTGTGGTCGGTGCATACGCGGCCCTTTATCCTTATCAGCGGTTAACGTTGCTTCTGTTCTTTGTTATTCCCATAAGTATGCAGGCTAAAACCTTGATCTATCTAGCCGGCGCAATGGCTCTCTACGGGATGATTTTCCCGGGCGACCATATCGCCCATTCGGCTCACTTGGGCGGAATGATTTGCGGAATTCTCTATTTAAGGTCCCATCACTTGTTGGGTTGGCGCCGCCCGCACAATACAGGGCCGCGAGGGAATAATAATTCGAAATGGTTTTCGTCCCCTATTCAGAATTTCAAAATATATGGTGGTTCAGCACCGGTAGAAACTAAGCTTCGCCCTGAAGAAAGCAGAGCTGTTACTGTGGTGGATGTAGCTGAAGAGAATGACTTCATTGAAAAAAAAGTGGATCCAATCCTAGACAAAATTACCCGGCAAGGGATTCAGAGCTTAACAGCTGAAGAGCGTGAGATTCTTGAAAAGGCTCACAAGCGGATGAAAAGGGATTAAAGAATGTATCCGATTCTTTCGTTTGATCAGATGAGGCGATGGGAAGAGCTTTCCTGGAAGCAGGGGATTCGCCAGGAGGAGGTTATCTATCAAGCGGGAGTTGCAGTAGGTAAGTCTGTTTTAAAGTGGATTCAGCGAGTTGGAATAGAAAGAATTTTGGTTCTGGCTGGGCCGGGACACAACGGGGATGATGCACGAGTTGCAGCGGAGTGTCTTTCTGATTTTGCTGCAGTCCAGGTGCTAGAAATTAAAAGACCGGATGAAGGGCTCCGGCAATTAAGGAGTATTTTCTCGTCTCCAGCGTCTCCGGTCAGTACCCCGCAATTAATCGTGGATGGACTTTTTGGTATAGGCCTGAGCCGTCCGGTGGAGGGAGATTGGTTGGAGTTGATCAGGCTGGTAAACACGCTTCGGCTGCCTGTTATCTCAGTAGATACTCCTTCCGGATTGAATGCGGAAGGCAAGCCTTTCCCGGAGGCTATCAGGTCGGTTTGTACGTTGACTCTGGGAGCTCCCAAAAAAAGCCTGGTTTCATGTGATGCGGCATACTACACGGGTGAAATACGAGTACTGGCTCCGATCGGCTTGGCAAAATGCTCTGAAGAATCAGATATCTACTGGCAGGAGGGCTCGGATTTTAAAAAACTGTTTTCTCCCAGGGCGCTGGATTCACACAAGGGCAATTATGGGCACCTTTTAATTGTAGCAGGGAGTCTGGGCTATCATGGTGCTGCGGTGTTGGTAGCAAAAGCAGCCTGTTCCGGAGGGCCGGGGCTTATCAGTGTTTGCACTCAGCCTGAAGTCTATATCCCCGTAGCCTCTCAGCTGCAGGTGCAGATGGTGCATCCCTGGTGCCAAGGCTGGAAAGTCCCGGAAAACGTCACGGCTATTTTGGTTGGGCCGGGTTTGGCTTCAGACCGCATTCCAGAAGCGTTTTGGGAGTGGGTTGGTTCGTTGTGGAAAAATGCGGCTCAGCCAATGATTGCTGATGCCTCTGTACTGGATCGCTTGCCTCAAAGTGAGGCTAAAGGCGTGAGAGTCATCACTCCTCATCCGGGCGAAGCTGCCCGGTGTTTACAGATATCGACTGAGCGGGTGCAGCGGGATCGATTGGGGGCTTTACGGAAACTTTCGCAACAGTATGGTGGGGCCACAGTGGTTTTAAAGGGGTACCAAACTTTAATCGGCCGGGCGTCGGGCAAAGTGATGTTGAATCCCACAGGAACACCCTCTTTGGCTCAGGGAGGAACCGGTGATGTGCTGGCTGGTTTTTTAGGAGGCTTGCTGGCTCATCCTACTCATGGTGAGGATGCTTTCTTAAGAAAAGTTGCCTATGCTGTTTACAGACATGGTCTGGCCGCTGAAAAACTGGATGAAAAAATGAGGCAAGGGTTTCAAGAAGGTGAGAGTTCGTTGGGAGCCGGGTGGACCGCGGAAGATTTAATTCGAGAGTTGTAAAAAGGATTATATTAAGGAGAAAAGCATAAAATGAGGATTACCGGTGGTGAGGCTCGTGGCAGAATTATCAAGGTACCAAAGGGATTTGCGGTCAGGCCTACGCCGGACATGATGCGACAGGCGATGTTCAATAGCTTGGGTGGAATTGTATGCGGGGCTCGCGTATTAGAGCTTTTTGCCGGGAGTGGCGCTTTGAGCCTGGAGTGTATGAGCCGAGGCGCTTTGGGTTCAGTTTGTGTCGAGAAAAGTCGTTATCATGCCGATATTTTGCGGTCTAATTGGGATGTCTGTGGCTTTGATCGCCAATCGTTATCGCTCAGGGTTCAGGATGCTTATACAGCTTTAGAACAATTAGCAAGTTTGGGGGAGACATTTGATCTGATTTTGGCAGACCCACCCTATGGAGAGAAAAATATAGGAATTCGTTCAAATTCATTTGCCCAAAAATTACTGGATATATCCTCACTAAAGAGGCTTTTGAGAACGGAGGGGCTTTTTGTTTTAGGACATCCTTGCCGGGAGACTTTAACTGTGGAGTCTCCCTGGGAAGAGATGAAGAAATTACGCCATGGGGATAACGTGATGAGATTTTTTAAGATATCCGTTGAGGGAAGGAATAACGATGAAGAAGGTGAAGTGGCGGTTGACTAAGGGGAGCGCGGCTCTTCTCCTTTTTTGGGTGTTAAGTTTTGGTGCTGAAGGAGTCGTTGCCCTGGATGGGACACAAAAGGCTGAAGTTTTGCCTGTTATTTCGCGCTATCTGGAGGAATGGAATCCGGAGGGACTAGGAAATTATCGTGCCGTTGTAAAGGCTGAAGAGGCCGCTGAGGTCATCTGGGCTCGCATTGCGTGGAGGCGGATTGATCCGATGCCTGAATATAAGGGGATTGTCGTAACTTTTTCCAAAAATGGGGCTCCAGTAGAGAATGTTTTTGCGCCCACCGTTTCTCCTGAGTATGGGGATGTCTTTTTTGAAGCAAAAGAGCCCGGAGAGTATTACGTCTACTACATGCCCTATAGGGAGGTAAAAAGAGAATGGAATCCCTTTCCCGAATATTTTGAAACAGAGCAATCTTCTCCCTTATGGCTCGCAAAAGTGGAATCAATCGCTCTGGAGGTTTTAAGAGGTGATATTCCCAAAAATGTGATCCGTGCTGCAACTCTTCGCCTGGAATCCAATGGTAAGTCCAACAGCTTTTGCGAAATGGAAATCCCGGCGACTGTTGAAGAGAAGGAGAGTTTTCTCTCCAGTCACGAAGAACGGAGCATCGTTTTCTTTCAAGAGCCCGTTTCAAGCCCCATCAGGAAGGGCGATAAAATGCCTGTGCATTGGGTTCATTCGGGACCGCAGGCTGAGTGTCGAGTGTCTGGAACAGCGGGAGAACTTTTGTTTTTTCAGCTCGGTGCGCTCGCTACAAAAAAGGATTTGATTCATCTGCAAATGGGATGTATCGGGTTGCAGGACTCCCTGGGGCGGCTGATTCGAGATTTGGCACCTCATTGTTTTAACTTTGGAGGAATTGATTTCCAGGGCAATCCGCTTATTAAGGATGTTTTATTAAAGAAGTCAGAAGTGATTCCTCTCTGGTTTTCGGTTCGTATCCCCGAAGACACTCAAACCGGAACATATAAGGGTGAACTTATTTTCAGCGCCGATAATCTTCGGCATACTCCGTTGCCCTTTATTCTGGAGGTCACGGAAAAGCGTAACGATTCAGGGGAAGAGCTCGCAAATGCTTCCTTGGAGCGGTTGATCTGGCTCAATTCTGAGGCGGGATTGAACGGGAACCCGTTAGAAAAATATCCGGAAATTACAACGGAAGGTAATGTATTACAGGTCAACAATCATAGTTTAGTGGTTGCTTCAAATGGCCTGCCGGCCCAGGTAAGTGATGTGCTTTTCGCCTCACCCATGGAGTTCGGTGTGAAGTTGAAAGATGGAGACTGGCTGCAATGGACGAATCTCCCCGTGTTGTACAATCAGGATAATAATTGTCTCATGAATTGGGAGTCGATCAGTTATGCAAAAGGGATCGTTTTGCATTCTTATGCCGAGTTGGAGGCGGATGGAATGATGGCCATGCGTTTTGAGCTTTCGTCGAAAAGGGATTTTGACTTGGAAGACGTGCAGCTTTCTTTTCGCTTCCGTGAGGAGTCCGTTCCTTATTTTATGGGAATGGGTTGCAGAGGTGGTAAACGCCCTGACTACCTGGATTGGAAATGGGGAAAAAATGCAAATTCGTTCTTTTGGATAGGGGATGTTTCTCAGGGCCTCTATTGCAAACTGCTAGATATAGGGGAAAGACAGGATATTTACTTTATGCCTGAACCTTATCGGGATTGGTGTGGAGATGGAGGGGAGGGGAAAGTTGAACTGCGGCCTCTGGCAGACCATTTAAGCTTAGAAGTTCATACCGGGAAGATGCTGTTGACTGCCGGGGAAGATCGGGTGTTTCGTCTGAATATGATGCTGACACCTTTCGGAAAACCGGATATGAAAATATCCTCTCAGAAAGTATACGCCGCCGGAATTGGGAAGTTTCTGAATGATCCAAACGGGGGTGAAGATGCTGACCGTGTTGTGGTGGGGTATGATGAGAAATTAAATCCTTATTTGAATTATCCATTCGCATCGGAAGAGTCTCTCAAGGAAGTGATGGAAAAGCTCCACGGTGCCGGAAAGAAAGCTCAGTTTGTGATTGGGACTCGTGAAATCCCTTATCAAATCAACGAGTTTTGGCCCCTGTGGTCTCTGGATAATGAGATTTTCACCTATGGAATCGGATTGAAGGGAGTGCAGAAGGAGCATGGATTTGGTTATGCGCGAGTGCCGATTCCTTTCATCGGCAATCCCTGGCTTTGTGAACATTTGGGAGAAGGCTATAGTGCTTCCTGGCGTTCGATGAACGCTGAAGGAGAGGAGATTGTAACTTTGGGGATTAACCCATTGAGTCGTTGGCAGAATTTTTATTTGGAAACCGTCCGCAATTTGTCAGACCATCTTCAAGTTGATGGAATACGGACAGACTTGACCGATCGTCGAATAACGAAGCGGCTGCGTTCTTTGCTTGATGAGATTTGCCCGAATGGTTTTTTGGATACAATTACCGGGAATAATTTTCGACCTGAAAATGGGATGATTAATCCCATGGGGCAATACCTGGAAAGTTTACCCTTATTGGATTCGATTGTTTTCGCGGACGGTTTTTCCTATGGAGCCGGTCCTGATTACTATCTTGTGGAGTTGAGCGGTGTGCCTTTTGGAGTGAATGCAAGTTTCTATACTGACATGCCCTTCAAGTCGCTCCTTTATGGAACGCTGCCTCAGATGCGTAAAGAGGATAAGGGATTAGAGAATCTTTGGAAGTTTTGCGACTCGTTCGGTCTGGAGGAAAGCACTTTCACAGGCTATTGGGAGAGTCCTTTCCCTTTGGAAATAGAGGATAAAGATATTCTGGCCTCTGTCTATAAAAAGGGTTCTCAAGCGCTGATTGTCGTAGTTCATTGGGGAAGTCTCAATTGGAGTTTGACGTTGGGCTCAAAAGATATGAAACGGCTGGGACTGGATCCGGAGCGCTCACTTATCGGGATGCCCGAAATTCCAGGGCTACAAACAGGCAGTAAGTTCTCTTCAATTGTAACGCATACGCTGGCTCCGGGCGAAGGGGCTTTGTTTTTGATTCAGGAAAAACGTTAATGGCGAAGAAAGTCATTAGGCTCGAGGGTGTTCGTGAGCACAATTTACAGAACCTGTCTCTGGAGCTTCCTCACGGGAAGTTTATAGTAGTTACGGGCGTTAGTGGTTCAGGTAAAAGCACGCTGGCGTTTAATGTGCTTTTTTCAGAAGGGCAGCGCCGTTTTCTGGATTCCATGAATGCCTACGCCCGGCAGTTTGTTCAGCAGCTGCCGCGAGCCGACTTAGACTTCATTGAGGGAATACCACCCTCGGTTAGCATTGAACAACGATCCACGCGAGGTGGCGGAAAAAGTACGGTCGGCACACTCACCGAAGTCTACCATTTTTTCCGACTCCTCTATTCCCGCCTTGGCGTTCAGTATTGCGAAGATTGCGATGTTCCGATTACAGGGGGAACTCGTGCGAGTGTGATTGAGGTGGCTCAGGATGATTTGACCAAAATCAGGAACAAGAAAGTTCTTTGTTTGGCTCCAATTGTGAGGGGACGTAAGGGCACGCATACTGAACTCTTACAAAAAATAGAAAAGCAAGGTTTCAAGCAGGTGAGGGTGGATGGCGAGTATCACTTTCTGAATCCCGTTCCCAAGCTAAGCCGCTATAACGCCCATGATATAGACGTCGTGATTTTTTCAAAACTTCCTGCTTCTGCTCAGTTAGAGGAGAATCTCAACGTGGCTTTAAATGTTGGGAAAGGTGTTTTCTCTATTTTTACTTCAGGGGGAGAGGAAAAAATATATTCAGCCCATCGCTCCTGCCCTCAGTGTGCGCGCTCCTATCCTCAATTAGACCCATACGATTTCAGTTTCAATAGCCCGCGTGGATGGTGTCCAAGATGTCGTGGTTTCGGGGAAACGTTCTATTTGCCGGATGTGAAACGAGGCGCCAGAGCTGAAGATATAGAAGAATCCTGGTTTAGCTGGATGGAGGAAGAAAGAGAAGTATGCCAGGTGTGCAACGGCTCAAGGTTAAAGGCAATGTCACGGAAGGTTCGACTGCCCGGTGAGTGGTTTAACGCGAGTGACCGAGGTCCCTCTTTAGTAGATTTGGTTGCCATGAATGCAGCAGAGGCACTGGATTTATTTTCAAAAATAAAGGTCAAGGATGAATTTTCCCTTAACATAGTACGGGATATTTTCCCTGAAGTGAAAAGTCGGCTTTCGTTTCTAAATAAAGTGGGTTTGGATTACCTTTGTCTGGACCGTGGGATACCTACTTTAAGCGGCGGAGAGGCCCAGCGCATTCGGTTGGCAGCTCAATTGGGCTCTACACTGAGTGGTGTCCTTTATGTGCTGGATGAGCCGACGATTGGTCTTCATGCCCGTGATAACGCACTCTTAATTTCCAGCCTTAAAAAGTTGCGCACTCAAGGTAATACGTTGGTGGTTGTAGAGCACGATGAAGATACGATACGCGAAGCTGACTACCTGGTGGATATGGGGCCCGGAGCCGGAGTGCGGGGTGGAAAAATTGTTTTTCACGGCACTGTTCGCGAGCTGCTACGGTGTAAAGGCTCTGAGACGGCTCAATTTATTTCAGACCACAAATGCTCGTTTCCTTCCCGTGGAGAAAGACGGCCGGTGATTCGGGAATACCAATCAGAATCTTTAACAGCGTCTGGTGTTGAAATTAAACCGAATTCCTGGTTGATCCTGAAAAACGCATCGCTTCATAATCTGAAAAATCTGACTGTAAAATTTCCGTTAAATCGGTTTGTTGTGGTTACGGGTGTGAGTGGTTCCGGAAAGAGTTCCTTAACCCGAGGCTGCTTATATCCGGCTTTAAAGCAGAGAATAGCAGAACGTAAAACAAAGTCATCTTCTCGAGGGAGAAAAGAAAACTCTATAGAGGGTGATCAAACGATTCAAGCGATCTATGAGGTAGATCAATCTCCGATAGGCAGGACGCCCCGGAGTGTGCCGGCGACTTACATAAGTTTTTTTGATTTGATCCGGAAAATTTTCGCACAAACCCCTGATGCACGTACCCAGGGCTATCAGGCAGGTCGTTTTTCTTTTAACAGCAAATTGGGCAGATGCCCTGCATGTGAAGGAGCCGGGTTGATCAAAATATCCATGAATTTTATGCCGCCGGCTTATATAACCTGCAATGACTGCGGAGGGCGTCGGTTTAATCCGGAAATGTTGGATGTGCGCTATCAAGGGAAGAATATCGACGAGGTTTTGAATATGTCCGTAGAGGAGGCCTTGATCTTTTTTAAAAATCACCCGCGTATTTTGAAATCTCTCAACGCTCTTTCAAATACAGGTCTGGATTATATTAAACTTGGTCAGAGCAGTCCGACGCTGAGCGGGGGAGAGGCTCAACGCATGAAACTGGTGACACATCTTTTGGGTGGGTTAGAATCCAAAGCGCAGCAGCTGAGGAGAGCTGAATCTAGAAGCAGCTTCTTTATTTTGGAGGAGCCTACTATTGGACTTCATGCCAGCGACGTGAAAAAATTGGTCACTGTATTGCAGCAATTGGTGGATGCGGGCAATACTGTTTTGGTCATAGAACACAATTACGATTTGATTGCTGAAGCTGATTGGGTGATTGATTTAGGCCCTGAAGGCGGAGAACATGGTGGCCACATTGTTGCAGAAGGTACTCCAGAGGAGGTTGCTCAAACAAAGACCTGGACCGGTAAATACCTCAAGGAATATCTGGATAGGAAGTCATCCATGAAGAAAGATTGAGTCTCCTTTTCTTCAAAAAAATCAAACCTGAAACCGATAAAAACTGTTTCAGGTTTGATCTTTTCTTTACGCCTTTAATAGCAATGTTTAGAAGCTGATGGGGCGCAATTCCTTGACGGGTGTGTCGTAAGGGGCTTTTTTGCCCATCATAATATCGTAGACATTTTCGTGGGCTTTAATCACCTCTTCGATCATCTCATGATAAGGGGTATGAGTGGTGTCTACAAAGCCGATTTGGTAATTTTCACCATCGAATCGGCCCAAATAAGCCTGATCATTCAGAATAAAATAATGAGTTCCTAGCAGATTGGGGTTGGCAGCTCCACGCTCCACATAGCGTCGATAAGCCAGCCCACGGTCACGTTGGGTTTCGACAGCTCGCAGGCCGGTTGAAGGCAGTCCGCGATCCAGAGCGCCAAAATGGAATTCACCGATCATGGTAGGCTTATTGCACCTGCGCGCTACTTCATCGACCGAATTAAGATGCGGAACAAATTCGTATGAATTGATCGTGAAAACGTCAAAAACTTCACCCGCTTTATACATTAAATCTGAAGCAATCCAGGCATATCGCATACCCAGATTCAAGTGGTGAGGGTCTACCTTGCGGAGTTGCTCGGCAGGAATTTTGACATACGCAGAGACCATTTCTTCTGAGAAGCTCCAGAGGTCTTTTTTAGCTTGTGCTGATTTTTCTTCCATCCTGCGGAAGTTTTGGCTGATGAGTTCATCAAAAGATTTTAGATCGGTGCCCCAAGCTTTGTTCAGAGCATTAATCTCCCCGTATGCTTCCTTCATTTTTGCGGACAATGCTGTTCGGGTGGCCGTTCCGGGATTTGCTTCAAGCATCTCCGAAGCGAGGTTAAAGCTCCCAAATCCCCACTCGGGTTCATTGCGCATGAAATAGCCGATTAACCAGGGGTCTTCCTTATATGCCTCCAGTTCTTTGGCAAAGCGGATGGAGTTTCCCAAATATTCAGGGCTGAAGACATCCGGGAAATCACGAAAGAGCATCGTTTTTGTTCTGGGAAAGTTGCCCAAGGGAAGAACGTATGGAATTTTTTGTCCTCGAAACGCACTGATATCAGACCAGTTACCAATAGTGTTAAATCCCCATTGGCTCAGGCGTGCTTTGGTAATAGTACGCCAATTGTCTTTCCAATCCTGTGGGCCAAAAGCACGAATCAAGTTAGCCACAGGAAAGTTTGCTGTCTTTGAGCCTTGCCAATCACCGCCTTGGGCCACTCTGAAGTCTCCATCAGGCTCGGGGAGCCACTCAAATAGCTTTTCCATGCCGAGTAAAATCGTGGCTGATTCACCTGCCGCGACACAATCCATGCCGAGGCTGAAGAAGCCGCATCCCTCGGGGTCGATCATCCACCAGCGGGTTCCATCATGCTCTACTCGGAAGTAGCCGGATGCGTCGAAGCGTTTTTTGAGAGTGCCCCCGTATTGGCTCAATTGGGTATTGGGTTGATATTTTTTAGCTTTGTCCAGTTCATCCTGAAGTTGTTTCTTCAGCGTTTCGATGCTGGGAGTCTTGCCCGGCCAATCTTTTTGCGTCCTTTGCCCCATTGAATCCACCAGTTTGACATCCGGGAGATCAAAGGTAGGCTCAGAGCTCAGGAGTGCGACGTTGCCAATGTAGAAGGTTTCAGAGGTTTCACGGCCTGTATGTTGGATGGTTAAAGTCATTCGTTCCAGCTCTTCCAGAGGGAGCCGTCTTCCCTGGACAACTCCTTTCAAGCGAGCGGGATTTCGCTTCATGAATACTTCCTGAGCTCTGAGAAGATTCAGGGGAAATGTGACTCGGGTTTTGAGCTGAGGCATAATGCCAATTACGGCATTAATCGATTCTTTGGATTCGCCTTTGGCATAGGCACGAAGGGAGAAGATGCCCGAGTGATCCCCCTCATAGTAAATATCAAAGGCCAGACACTGCGCTTTACCCCAGTCCTCGGAGCGCAGTTGAAGAATTTCTTCAGACTGGTTGGATTTAAGTTTCAAGGCCGGTTCTGAAAACTGAGGAGCATTGGTTTCCAGAGTGATGTACTGTTTGCGCCCTGCTTCCATGAGTGAGGAGAGCGTAAACTCGTGAACTGTCTTCTCTTCTCCATAAACAGACGCGGCCTGTGTGCTTAGAGCGCATCCGCAGAGAAGAGCTATCAGAGTGTTAAATATATTCCGCATGAGCCCTAATCTAGCAGATAGTCTGTTTCAAAGTCAATGCAGTAGAGGAGGCTTTTGGGGAATACGCAATGGCTTTCATATTTTATAAATAAACTTTCAACCTTTAGTTTTTTGACAAAATCTCTTCCTCAAGTCATTCTATTTCCATGCCCTACACAAGGGAACAACTGGAGGAGAGGGAGCGGCTAACGCTGGCCCCTTATGCTGAGAAAAGTGATTCTACTCGGGGCCGCATCTACAATGAAGCACCTGCAGAGTGGAGGACGGATTTTCAAAGGGATCATGATCGAGTGATTCATTCGCGGGCGTTTCGAAGATTGGAGTATAAAACGCAAGTGTTTCTGAATGGTTCAGGGGATCACTTGCGCACACGCTTGACCCACACAATTGAGGTGGCTTCCATAGCCCGGAATATAGCTATGGCCTTGGGGCTTAATGAGGAGCTTGCTGAGACGATTGCTTTGGCTCATGATTTGGGGCATCCACCTTTCGGTCATCGAGGAGAAGGCTGCCTTAATCAATTGATGAAAGAGGATGGGGGCTTTGAGCACAACACGCAAAGCCTCCGCATAGTGGAGTACCTTGAGAGAAAATACCCACAGTTTCCGGGTTTAAACCTCAGTTGGGAGGTAAGAGAGGGACTCGCCAAGCACCACACCAGCTATGACCATCCGGAATGGAGCGGCCAATTTTGCACCCCCAACCCCTCCATGGAGGCTCAAGTTGCCGATATCGCTGATGAGATAGCATATTATAGCCATGATCTTGATGATGGGCTGGATGCGCAGCTTTTGAGCGAGTCTGACTTGGAAAGGGATGTCGCTATTTGGAGGGAGGCTTCAAGGCAGGTACGCCTGGATTACAGTGCATTGCCTGATGGAACTCGCTGCTACTTCATTACTCGCTGCATAATAGATAGCCAGGTTAAAGATGTCGTCCGAACCACAGAGTCAGCGATTCAAAAGGCGGGTATCCGTACTCCAGATGAAGCGCGATGCCTGGAAAATACTTTGGTTTCTTACAGTCCTGAAAATCGAGAAATGAACCTGGCTCTGCGCTCTTATCTCTATGAAAACCTCTATCATAGTCCTGAAGTTGAGATACCTAATAAACGTGCTACAGACCTCATGGAACAACTTTTTACCTATTTGTTGAAGCATCCTAAAAAACTCCCTGAGCTCTCTCAGGAGGCGATTTGTGCTGATGGTCTTAAACGAGCTCTTTGTGATTATATTGCGGGGATGACCGATCGCTCGGTCATACTTGAATATGAGAGGCTTTTTCACAGCAGGTTGAACTTCATGAGGTATTGATATAATCAGTTTTTGTTCTAGTACGCAGGTATGCACTCCATAGACATAGCGATCATTGTTTTTTATTTAGCGGGGATCACTGCTTTGGGCCTCTGGGTTGGAAGAGGACAAAGGAATGCTCGCGATTATTTTTTGGGCGATAGAAACATCTCCTGGTGGGGTGTGGGATTGAGCATCGTGGCTACGGAGACCAGCGCGATTACTTTTATTTCAGTTCCCGCTATGGCGTATGGAGGGGATTTGACCTTTATTCAGATCGTAATCGGCTATGTAATTGCTCGCGTAATTTTGGCTATCTTATTGGTGCCTCACTATTTCAAGGGAGATATCTATTCTCCTTACCAATTGCTGACGCGCTCTTTCGGCCCTCTGGCAGGCAAAACGTGCGCTGGCATTTTTCTGATAGCCGGCACTTTGGCAGCAGGTGTGAGAGTTTATGCAACCAGTATTCCTCTACACTTGATGACGGATATAAATATCACTTTATCAGCCGTTCTTTTCATTCTCCTATCTCTTGTCTATATGTATATGGGAGGGATAAAGAGTGTTATTTGGACCGAAGTTTTACAATTTTTCCTTTTTGTCGGAGGCGGTGTTTTTACTCTTTTTTATATTCCCACGTTGCTTGAAGGTTCTTTTGCTGAAAACCTGGTCATTGCTAAAGAAGCGGGCAAGCTGCATTGGTTTAATGGCGCCTGGGGGTGGCAATTACCCTTTAATATCTGGATGGGGGTAATTGGTGCAACGGTTCAAGTGCTTTCATCTCACGGTGCAGATCAACTGATTGTTCAAAGGGTGCTCTCTTGCAGAAGTGCCCGTGAAGGCAGCAAGGCGCTTATATTGAGCGCAGTCCTGATTTTTCCGCTGTTTTTGATATTTCTTTTTACCGGGATTCTTCTTTGGATTTTCTATAGCCAACATCCTGCTGACCTGTCACTCCCGGACGGAAAAGTGGATTACGTTTTCCCTCTCTTTATTCTTTCGAAGATGCCGATTGGCGTTAAGGGCTTCTTAATTGTGGCTATTTTCTCTGCAGCAATGTCTTCAGTGGCTTCTGCGCTTTCGGCTCTGGCCTCGGTTTTTGTGATGGATTTTGTGAAGCCAATTCTCCGCGCTCGTTCTGATCAGTGGTATTTAAGATTCAGCAAAATCTCAACACTTTTCTGGGCAATTCTTTTGATTGTTGTCGTGAAGATAAGCCAGACACAACCTGTTATCTTTAACTGGGCATTCTCTTTAAATGGCCTCACCAGCGGAGCGTTGTTGGCTGGTCTGATTCTGGCTCTTTACGCTCAGCGGGTGAAACCCATGGCTGTCGTCCTCGGGATGGTTGGTTCCGTGGTGGTCATGATTCTTCTGCAGGTAATAATGGAAATTTACAAGGTGAAATGTTTGGCTTGGCCGTGGTTTACGCTTACAGGGACTTTGTGCGGGCTTTTCTTCAGCTTTCTTTTGAGCACGATAGGAAAGAGAAGTGGCCAAATACCTTCTCAGAAGGAGTAAAGGGTTAAAACGTTTGAAAAATAAGAGGGAGATTCTGATTTAAAGGAGCTCGGCTTTCGGAAAACGCTTGCTTTTTATTCAAAATTCTTTAGCCTCTTAAGCACGTCGCGACACGCTTCGCGACAATGAGCTCGCTTAGCTTAGTGGAAGAGCGCTTCCTTCACACGGAAGAGGTCAGAAGTTCGAATCTTCTAGCGAGCACCATTCATCGTATAACCTATCTTCTTCTCATTCAAAGAGTTACCATTTCAGATCCTTTCCTGTACTCGCAAAAAAATCCTCCTATCTCCCTATAAGGTACTGATTTGTGAACTGCCAAAACCGATATTCACCACCCTGTGAACTAAATGAACTTACGTGATGATTATGCTCTAACGTTATCTGCCTCAGCATGATTTTACGATGAAGCCGTCTGTCTTTGTTATCCCCCTGTGCTAGTAAAGCCCAATTCAGACAATAACATTATCCCTAAAAATTAACCCCTAAGCATTCAAGAACCCCATGTATACCCATTGGCTTTGGGCACCGGTCAATATCGCAATGTAGAAAGAATCATTTTTGATCTTTTGCTGGATTTGCTTCATTCACCTGACTAGATGAGGATTCGAATGACTTCGAAATAGGAATGTATCCTGTCTTTTCAACAAGTTCTTGTCCCTGGGGACCGAGAATCCAATCAATTAGTTTTTTGCTGTTGGGATGGGAATACTGACTCGTAATGGCAAGAAGTTCTCCGGTTATGGGGTAGCGACGGCTGGCAATATTTTCGGGTGTAGGATAAATGCCATCTACGGCTAGAAATTTGATGGAGTCGTTTTTAAGCATTTTGGATGAATAATAGCGGAAGGAGTAGCCAATGGAGTTGGGAACATCCTGGTATCGTGCAACACGCTCAACAATACTGCCCATTGAACGCACCATTTCTTCTTTAAGTGGAATAACCAGTGGAGTAGCCCCCATAAAGCGTTCCATGGTTGTTTGACTGCCGGAATTTGCCGGACGCTGAAAGGCGAGGATGCGGCCACTTGGTGCCCCTAGTTGTTTCCAGTTACGTATTTTGCCTGAATAGATATCGCGAATTTGTTGTGATGTGAGTCCGGTAATCGGATTATCTTTATTCACAAAAAAAACGAATGCTTCAAGACCGATGGGAGTATAAGTTAGTTCTGCCCCCTGGAGTTTTGCATCCTCTCGTTGCGAGGGAGAGGGCGCAGCATTAAAGACAATATCCACCTGTCGTTTTGTTAATAGACGAAATCCTTCAATTGTACTGTGGAATACGATTGCTTCTTTCCACACGGGCTTGGGATAGACCGCTTGTGCAAATGCTGCGTACAGAGGATAAATTGCTTCGGCTCCATCCAGAATGGGATACTGAACGGTGTGCGTATTGTTTTCCCCGTTGCGGTTATCTTTGGGTTCCATTGTCAGGGTAGAGGGGGCATCCAATCGAGCGAGTAGATTGGTTTCATTCCAGGGATAATAAGGGCTCAAATCAACACTAGACCAGCCATTTTCGTATCTGAATCCATGCCCCCCATAGTCTAAAACGCGTCCCTCTCGAGGCGAAACCAGGTTCAGATTTCGCTCATAGAAACCATATCCAATCATCAAAGTACAGATGAAGAGTACCACTATGGAAAATAGACGAATAGAGGCGGGGACAGGACGAAGTTCCGTCAACTTTTGCTGGTAGAATGCAAAGAATGCAATATATGTTCCATAGCAGAACAGGTTAATAAGAAATAAAACCCAGGGAGACCAACCAGCAAGCACAGATACCAAGACAAGAGGAAATACAAAAATATAAATCGTGTAGTAAAATTGCCAACAATTATGGCTCCAAAATCCATTACTGACTACCATGCAAGTTGCAAATATCAATAACGTTAATACTGGCCAGGCAAGAAGGGGAATCCAGCGTTTTCCCCATTTTTTGGGCACTTTTACTTTGAGACACAGTTTACGCGCATAGTATCGAATACATCCAATCATCAGAATGCTGCCAATAGCAAAAAGAATACCCGATATGACCTTAAACTCTATGCTATTTTCTTTAATGGAAAAAGTTGTAAAAAGTATAGTAAAAATTGCTGATCCCAAAAAAGCAAACAGCGTTAACACCCAATGTAAAATAAGGGTTGGTGTTAAAATCACACGCAGAACATAATACCCCTTTTTTTGTTGAGGTCCCTTCTGTTCAAGATATTTATTAGAATTATTCTGGTTATTTATTTTCATTTTTGGCACCAGTTTTCGGGGTAAAATATGCAATCTCGGTGTTCTCGAAGGAGAAAGGGTAAAAGAGCTTTAACTCATCACTGACTGGATAATCATGACAGGTAACCTGTTCTCCCTTGTGTTCAGTGCCCCATTTATCCCATGAAACCTTAGAGAGACCAGGAAGCTTGCTGTTAACCAAGTCCATGTTTATTTGAACAAGGTGTGTCAATTCCTCGCGTCTCTTTTCGGTACTGGTTTTCGACTCAATCCCCATACATGGGAACTTTTAGCACTTTTAGGGTTTAACCTCTACTTAATAATGCAGCATCATTTTTTTTGAGATTACCAATGAACTGATGATGTCCATATCTTTTTTCCCAGTTCTACCCATTTGTTCCCGCAGATGCCTCATTATGTTCCCTTAAATAAAGAAGTTCTATCGCACTGTATCCGAGGAATAGTTTCCTTGAGGCAGTTTAAAAGCACAGACCTCTGTGGTAGGTGAATAGCCTGCGACAAAGGTCTTATTGCATCCCTTGGGGGGTGAAAAAGGCAGCCGTTCCGCTTTTTGTTCGTAAGTCATTATTTGCCAGTATATTGTCCATACAGGACATTCTCGCGGTGAAAGCGCTTGTGAGAGATTGAAAACTTGCTATTGAGATGAAAAGAACAAGAGAATCCTGAACAATAATATGAATTTCAGAATTCTCTTCAAATCCGGCTTTTGACTTTATACAGCCGCGAGCCGGAGAGATAAACAAGAGTAGAAAAGTTAATCGGAGGTTTTGCCGGAAGACTGGCTTTGCCAGCGCCATGAGTCCTCACACATCTCATTCAAGTCTCGAGTTGTTTCCCAGTGAAGTTCCTTCTTTGCTTTAGTAGGATCAGCATAACAAGAGGCGATATCGCCGGACCGTCTAGGAACAAATTCATAAGGAATTTTTCTTCCCGATGCTTTCTCGAAGGCGTGAAGGAGTTCCAGGACGCTGTTACCTTTACCGGTCCCCAGATTATAAACATCTATGCCGGTTTGGCTGAGTACACGTTTGAGTGCAGCCGAATGACCTGATGCTAGGTCGCTCACGTGAATATAGTCGCGGACACCCGTTCCGTCCGGGGTCGGATAGTCGTTGCCGAAAATTTTTAATTGAGGAAGTTTACCTGTGGCAACTTGGGTAACATAGGGCATGAGGTTATTGGGAATACCCTTGGGAGCTTCGCCAATTAAACCGCTCTTGTGAGCTCCAACGGGATTAAAATAACGCAAAATAGAAATGCTCCAACCCGGATCTGAAACATATAAATCCTGGAGTATTTGTTCAATCATCAGTTTGGTTTGTCCGTAAGGATTGGTGGCTGAGAGTGGGAAGTTTTCCTGAATCGGTAATGATTTTGGCAAACCGTAAACGGTAGCCGAGGAGCTGAAAACAATGTTTTTAACATTGGCATCCTTCATCGCCTGGCAGAGAACCAAGGTTCCGGAGATATTGTTATGGTAGTACTGCAAGGGCATGGAAACCGATTCTCCAACGGCCTTAAGGCCTGCAAAATGGATAACTGCATCCACTTTGTTTTCAGAAAAGATACGCTTTAAGGCAGCAGCATCGAGAATATCATCATGATAAAATTTAACCTTCTTGGAGGTGATTTTCTCGATTCTATTCAGTACATCTGGGCTGCTATTGTAACAGTTATCCACGCAAATAATTTCATATCCTTCATTTAGAAGTTCCACCGCGGTGTGACTTCCTATATAACCGGTACCACCTGTTAAGAGAATAGTTTTTGACATAATTTAAATAGAGTTATTTTGTGTTTACTTGGATTTGTGCGCAGAAAATATAGTCCTGATCTCCGCGTGTTTGAATGCTTTCGTAGATGCTCAGGATAGAGCGTTGGACCCTTCCGCTAAAAAGTTCTTTTTCTCCAAAGACGACCCTCACCGGTTTGTTGAAATCAATCATTTTATCGTTCAGATTGATGGTGATTTGCGGGTAGTCGGATTTCTCTATGTTAAAAGTGTTGGATTGGCGATTGATGATGAGGGTATCCCCCTTGTGGGGCTTGCAGGAGGGAGGTATGCTCACCCAATAGAAAGAACTGGGTATAGCCTCAGACTCCTCCTGGCGCCAGGCGATTTTCTCTGGTAGTGGATTACGTCTGAATTTTGCCATCCAGTTAAGAGCGGCAGCATCTTCCAAGTCCATCCAATGAGATTTATTCTCTAAGATATGTGCTTCATGGGAGTAGCCTTGAGGGTCGGATTCTCTCAATGCAGCCAGTTTTTGTCCGAACTCAACTGCTTTTTTATTTCTATCGTAGGCTGCGTCCTTGCCGCCAACCCAGAGGGTAAATCCGATGTTGCGCAGGTTCAAAGGCGAAACATCGCCCGGATGACCCGCCATCATTGACGCAGCGGCCCAGCGATCTGCCATGCGGGGAGCCATTCGATATACCCCATCGCCGCCGGCTGAGTAGCCGAGTAGGTATACCTTATTGGGATTAACGTCGAGTTCAATCACCGCCATCTGGATGAGTCGATCAAAGAAAAAATCCATTTCTGGCCTGAACCACATATTCCAATCGTCAAAAGGTGCTCGGGGTGCGATATAAACGCCCTCTTCGGGAGTGTACAAGAGTATTTGATTTTTCCACTGTTGGCTGTTTAACTGCGAGGGGGCATTGCCGCCGCCATGCATAGAGATATAAAGGCTTCGGCCTTCTTCTGTTTTTTCACCTGAGATTCGTGTCTCAAAAGGCATTTTTAAATCTCCTTTCAGCAATTCTCTCTTTCCCCACTGTGTGCCGAAGTTTTTCTTAAGTTCGCTTTGATAGGCTTGGAAGAAAAAATCTGAGACCTTTTGAGCATCGCTGGAAGAGAGTGGTTTTTGTAGGAGGCGTTTCCCTTTCTGAGTGGAAAAAAGAGATTTCGCGTCAACCGTTTCTCCCTGATTAAAAAAGAGAGGTGTGTCACCCAGAAATGTGGTTAAATTTTTTACAACGTCTGCCGAAGTCCAGAGAGCTGGGGAACAAAAGTACAGGCAAATGATTAACAAAAAATTTCTCATAATTTTTAGCCCTTTATCTCTGATAAAAAAGCGATTCAGAGTTTGACCCCAAATCTCTCTTCCTTCAACTCTGAAATTAAAGGGTTTATTGAACGTTGGACAGTGGGATTACTTAAGGCTGAATGTATGGCCCTAAAAAAACGGAGGGTATAGGTTGTGTGCCCAACCTGTTGTGAAATTTTGAAAACAATTAGATATTCTCTCGAAATGGGCAGGGCAATCGTGATATGAAAGAACGCGTATGGTTGATACCGCCAGGATGCAAAAAATAATTACTGCACTCCTTTTATTACTTTTGTCTAATAGTTCGGTTACTGTCCGGGCTAGCGCTGCAGGTGCCACCGGAGAAACATCCGAAAAAAGTGTTGCTTCACAGGTGAAGGATTCTGTGGAAGTAGCAGAATCAATGGATTCCGGTGAAAATGCTTCCTGGAAGCTATCAGAGAAATGGATACAGAAAACCAAGAACCCAGTCTCCTGGCTTAAATGGGGTGCGGACTTAAGAGCAAGGGAAGAGTACATAGCCAATGCACAGCAAAATTCTTCTCTGCCAGAGCCGGAGAATAACCATCAACGGTATCGATTTCGTGTTTGGACAGATATTAAACCGGTAGATTATTTTTCATTTCATACCCGTGCTACTTATGTTCTGAGAAATTATATTGACCCTTCGCCCGTGCGCGGAATTGAGTCAGGTGAAATCCTTTTTGATAATCTCTATTTGAAATTTTTTGCACAGGAAGAATCTTCTTATGAGCTGAGACTGGGGCGCCAGGAGTTGTCGGATATGGGGATTCCCTGGCTGATTATGGATGGAACCAGCAGGGATGGCTCCAGAACTTCATTTTTTGACGCAGGGCGTTTTACATATCGTTTCCCTGATGATGAAACGACGATGGATGCGATCTATCTCTATCAGTCGGCTCGCTCTGATGCATGGCTGCCACCCATTGATATGCAGCAAAGCCGGAAATATCTTTCAGAAGAGGATATTCAAGGGGGGATGATTTTGATTCGAAACAAATCGCTAAAAAACACAACCTTGGAGTCATTGTTCCTTTATAAACATGAATATCCCGGTGATTTGATCAGCTCAGACTACGGCGACAATGTGACGATTCGTCCAAAAGTCGTATACCAGTTTGATGACCACTGGAATCTCTCAACAGAAATAGCGGGGCAGATCGGGCGCAGAAATGGGAGGGATTTGTTGGCTGCAGGGTCTCTATCCCAGTTGACCTATGATTTCAAAGACGCTCTTAAAAATCGACTTTGGCTTGGTTTTGAATATCTATCCGGAGACAGAAACGGCAAAGATGTCGATAATGGTTTTGATATTTTATGGGGCAGGTATCCCAGGGTTAGTGAAACAATGGCTTACAGTCGGATTGATAGTGGCAAATCATGTGATTATTCGAATATGGCATCCCCGTTTTTGGGGTACTATGTCGCGCCATTGGACAAATTAGGTTTTGAAGCAAGCTATCGTCCCATGTTTGCTCCGGCAAACCCCAAGGCGGGCGATATTGCTCATACTGAAGATGGTTCTTTTAAGGGACATCTGGTCTACAGCAAACTTCAGTACACCCTGAACCCACACATTAAAACTCACTTGCTCTTTGAAACTATTTTGCCTGGAGATTATTATTCAGACGCCTACAGGTCTACTGCCTATTTTTTCCGGGCAGAAATGTGGCTGACGTGGTAGTGGAGAATAGAATCTTTTTTAATCGGGATGAAGGCGTATAACCTCTGAAAGCGTTGATTTCTTGTGGTAAGCCAATCCTTGGAATGAGGCGATTATTTCCGCCTTGTCATCGCTGATAGTAATCTCGAAAGAGCTCAACTTAGCATTCGAGCATATTTTTTTCGCTTCAGCAAAAAGGGTTCCTCCCTTACCGCTTTTAATGTAGTGAATAGAAGCACTGACTAAAACGGTAAGCTGACCTTCTGCATTGCTTGCAGCGGCGCAAGCTAAATCAGCTAAGGTGAAGATTACGCCCCCATGAACGGCTCGAAAACCGTTCAGATGATGAGGTTTGATTTCAAGTTTCGTGCGGGCATAACCCGGTTTAACTTCTAAAAGTTCAATTCCAACCAGGTTGCTAAAGTTGTCGCGTTTCAAAAAACTTTTAATATCTTCCATATTTTTACTTTTTCACTAAGGTGCCCGAAGTCCATTCTCCTCCGGATGAGCTGTCTTCCAGACGGAATCCCTGCTTGGAATAAGCCTTCTGAACTGCCTCAAATTGATGTGTTAGAATTCCTGCGATAACAAGTTTACCATTGGAAGCAACTTTAGCGGCGATCCGTTCAGCCATCTCTATGAGAAGAGGGGCTTCCAGGTTGGCGCAGACCAGATCCCAGACGTCATTTTTGTCGAGACTCATTTTTTCTACTCCGAGGGTTTTGAACGATATCAGTTCTTCAGCTTGGTTGAGTTCAGCATTCTTAATTGAGTTATGAATGGCCTCTTCGTCATTATCGAAACCAAACACAGGCGAGTACCCTAATCGGGCTGCGGCAATAGATAGGATGCCGGTCCCGCAGCCAATATCGAGCATAGATGCTTTGGAATCTTGCGTTGGAGCATATTTCACAACTTGATTGAGGCAATAGCTGGTAGTGGGATGATGTCCTGTGCCGAAGCTCAATCCGGGGTCAAGCACCAGACGTACCATATTTTTTAAAGCCTTTCGCTTGCTCCAGCTGGGCGCGATCATCAGTTTTTTATCGAAAGTAAGAACATGGAAATGGCGTTTCCAAGATTCAGCCCAGTTTTCTTTTTTTATTTTGCGGATACTCAGTTTGGAAGAGGAAACATCCAAACCAGCCTCCTCCAGCTTCAGAAGCTCTTGCTTAATGAGCGTGCGTATTGCCTGGACTGAAGCCGGAAGTTCCGCTGTATAAAATGATACTTTCACACGCGGGCTTTCGTGCAATTGCCACGCTGAAGGAGAAATGCTATCTCCGAAAAGGCGGATAAATAATTCCGTAATCGCATCCTCAGAAGTTGAGTGCACCTCCAGGGAAACTTGCCATAAGATTTGTAATTTTGAGGTTGGCATAGATTGACAACTGCTGAGAGTTAATCACAAGGTTATAAAAAAAACAACCTTCTCCAAGAGCCGGTATATGCCCACATACGGAGCCATTCATTTTGCGTTTCCGGAATGGGGCGATTGCCAATCTCCGGTATCCGTTAATAAACAAGGAGATGCGCTTACACCCGCATTTTTTCTAGCCATAAAGGTTCATTAGCGCTAATATAATCGCATGGACGCGAAGGTAAAAGCCAAAGTTGTGCCTGAGTTGGACGCGGAGTTCAGCCCTGCGATCTTGCACTTAAAGGCGATAGAGAAAGTAGTTAAAGAGTCTGGTGGAATACCGGTTAGTATTGCTGTTGAACAGGCTGATGGTTCTGTTTATTGGTTTTCATCAAACCTACCACCCGCTGAGCATCCTTTTGGCATGCGCAATGACTTTTATCTTGAACGTTTGGTAAAGTTTTTGCTTTGGTCCTATGGTGGATACCGCATCCACGTTGCCGCGCCAAAAGCTATGGTGGACCGTCTGCGTGACCACTACGTCAACACAGAGCGAGGCCAATTTGATGCCCGCCTGATGGGGAAACTTATTTACGAGAAACCGTTCGAAATCGTCTGGGCTGAGTCTTTAGCAGACTTGCCTCCTGCGAAGGAATTGGCAATGTCTCTGGGCCGACATTTGGATGGGTGCCGTATCGGTTTTGATCTGGGAGCAAGTGATCGTAAGGTGGCTGCGGTTAAGGATGGAGAAGTGGTTTTCAGCGAAGAAGTTCCTTGGATGCCTGCATTACAGGAAGACCCTCAGTGGCATTATGACGAGCTGATGGCTATGTTAAAAAGTGCCGCTGCACACTTGCCGCGAGTAGATGCAATTGGAGGAAGTGCTGCCGGCTGCTATGTGAATAATCGGGTTCAGGTAGCATCGCTTTTCCGCAGTGTTTCAGCTTCTCTTTTCAAGAGCAGGGTAAGAGAAATATTTTTGGAATTGCAAAAGGCGTGGGGCAACATTCCCTTTGAAGTTGTCAATGATGGAGAGGTTACGGCATTGGCCGGGGCAATGTCTCTAAATGACAACGCAGTTTTGGGTATCGCCTTGGGCAGCAGTCAGGCAGTTGGATACGTCACGCCGGATGGAAGAATAACTTCACGATTGGATGAACTGGCTTTTGCGCCCGTAGACTACCGGGATAACGCTCCTATAGACGAGTGGTCGGGGGATTTGGGTTGCGGCGTGCAGTATTTTTCTCAGCAGGCTGTTGGGAGGCTTTTAACGCCGGCCGGAATTGATTTGCCAGCCCAGATGACCCTTCCTGAGAAGTTGAAGGAAGTGCAGAAGCTGATGTCTGAGGGAGATAAGCGTGCACGGTCGATTTTTAATACGATTGGAGTTTATCTGGGATACGCGACGGCGTTGTATGCAGAGTTTTACGACGTGAAAAATGTGCTGACCTTAGGCCGCGTCACATCAGGTGAGGGTGGAAGTATTATTATGGAGAAGGCAAGAGAAGTGTTGGCATGCGAATTCCCGGAACTGGCTGCCAGGATTGTCTATCATACGCCCAGTGAGAGGGATAAACGTCACGGTCAGGCTATTGCGGCAGCAAGCCTTCCCAGCATAAACAAATAGATACGACCTTTGCTTAATTATATGAATAGTTATAAAGAGTATATAGAGGGTATTGTAAAATTAGTTGAACAAGCACAAAAAATTCCTTTGGGTGGTGTAGCTCCGCTTAAACGCGAGCCCCATGCTCCGAACGCTCCTTCCGTGCTTGTTTTTTCACCGCATCCGGATGACGAATGTGGTACTGGTGCAATAGCGTTACGCCTGCTCCAGGAAAGAGGAATGAGGGTTAAGAATGTTGTCGTGACTCAAGGGAGCAGTCCCGAGAGACAAGCCCCCCGTTTGAAAGAGGTTACTGATGCGTGTAATTATTTAGGCTTTGGGATTATCCAAACCGGACCGGTTGGATTATTGAATGTACGTTTGAGTGTTCGAGATGGCAAACCGGGTGAATGGGCAGAGAAGGTCGCCGTTATCCGTGATATTCTCGTGCGTGAAAAACCAAGCGTAATTATGATGCCACACTCAAAGGATTGGAACAGTGGGCATATCGGAACTCATTATCTGGTCGAGGATGCACTTGCCAGTATGCCTAAGGACTACTCAGTTACGGTTGTGGAGACTGAGTTTTGGGGTGAATTAGAAAATCCTAATTTGATGATTGAAGTTTCCAGTGAGGATTTGACTCGCATGATTACTGGTTTTTCTTTCCATTACGGAGAAGTTGCCCGCAATCCTTATCATTTAAATTTACCGGCTTACATGCAGCGAAATGTGACCCGCGGGGCAGAGGTAGTCGGAGGTCAAGGTGGAGATGCTCCTCAGTTTACTTTTGCCATGATTTATCGCTTGAGCAAATATCAGAATGGTGTCTTTAACCAAGCCCCCAACCGGATCATACCGGCTCAGGAGAAAATCTGTTTGGATATGTAATTCCACGAGGCAGAAATACTTCTTTGAATAAAGAAAGCTCGTTCTCTCTATTTAGGAAGAACGGGCTTTTGGCTTAG
The DNA here is from genome assembly GCA_964609795.1 of uncultured Verrucomicrobiota bacterium. Taxonomy (GTDB): domain Bacteria; phylum Verrucomicrobiota; class Verrucomicrobiia; order Limisphaerales; family UBA1412; genus UBA1412. The sequence continues at coordinate 69,480 of CAZSTC010000002.1, read as the reverse complement.
TAAGAAGGTGCGTCTTTTTGTGGTTAGAGTGAAGCAATTTTGTTCATAATTTGGTCAGCGACTTCTTGATAAATTTCCTTCAGCCGCTCTTTTGGACATGTTTTTGCTTCCTCTCGCAGAGCATCGAAATTAATAGGAGGCCCGTATTTTATGATAATCTTCTTAGGCTTGGGGAAAGAAGAGTTTCTCCCGTACGACTCAAAAGAACCGAAAATTCGGGTGGGAATCACAGGTACCTGGGATTTGATCACGGCCAAGCCCACTCCAGAGCGAGCTTTTTGTAAATTACCGTCAGGGGTGCGAGTTCCCTCCGGGAACAGGTTGACAACACAACCCTTCTGAAGCCTCTCCAGGATGGCTTTTAGGCCCGCCATTCCATTGCCGTCGCGATCTACGGGGACAGCGTTTACCGAGCGAAGAACATAATCGAATAGCTTGTTTTTAAAAAGGGATTTTCGTGCCAGGTAATGTATGTCTCGGGGAAGTGATGTTCCCAAAAGCACGGGGTCTAAAAAACTGGCGTGATTAGAGACTATGAGCCCTCCGCCTTGGAGAGGAATGTGTTCCACTCCATAAATTTCCCACCTGAAATACAGCTTAAAAACTATTTTTCCCGGACCCCATACTGCAAAATAAAATGGATGCATACCAAGCGAGCAAAAATTGAGAATCAGGAAGGCAGTTTTCTTTTCGCTAATTTCGTGTGAATTTCCTCCAGAAGCATTGCCGTTGTCTCCTCAGGAGTCAATTTAGAGGTATTAATCAGAGTGGCCCCTAAAGAAATAACTAGTGGAGATACAGCACGCTGAGTGTCTTTTTTGTCGCGTTCAGCCAGGTTCTCAACGACTCCATCAGCCTCGCGGCGCCGGGATCTTTCATCCAGGCTGGCATCAAGATAGAACTTAAACTCCGTTTCCGGAAAGATGGCGGAACCGATATCCCGTCCTTCCATGACAATATTTCCAAACTGGACACATTCCCTCTGAACTTTTTTCATCCATGAGCGAACAACCGGGATGGCAGCTACTTTGGGGACTGCGGCACTTGTGGCAGATGTGCGTATTTCCTTTACCGGATGGTAGCCATCTACGGTTAAATAAACAGCTTTATCGGTGCAGACCAGTTTGGTTTTCCACTTTTTGAGCGTGGCTGTAATGGCTTTGACATCCTCTAAATCGATTTGTTGTTGGACGCAATACCATGCAAGAGTGCGGTACATTGCTCCGGTATCGACATAGGTATATCCCAAAGCAGCAGCAACTCGTTTTGCATTTGTACTTTTACCGCTGGCACTTGTGCCGTCTATTGCTATTACAATAGGCTTTCCCTTCATGTTTAATCTAAAGTGTAAGTAACTCTTGAGGCTGTCTCCAGAGAACTAAGTTATTATGCAAGCTAATGGGCTGAATTTCAATCTTTTCCAGATGAGCCTGAAAAAAGGCCAGCCTAACCATTTAATTGTAAGATATTAAGATGAGGTGATTTCGCCAATGAATCCCGTTTGACGCAGGGCTTCGTAAAGGACCAGAGCCGCACAGTTGGAGAGATTCAACGAGCGGGAGGTAGGGTTGAACATGGGAATTCTCACCCAGGAATTTTGATATTTTTCCAGCAGGAGAGAGGGGATACCCTTGGTTTCTCTTCCCAACACTATATAGTCTTCAGGTTGCCATTGAACCTGGTCGTAGCGCATTGCCCCCTTACACTCAATCATCCAAAGACGGGAGCCTGGAAGGAGTTGCTGCTCAAAAGTGGCCCAATCGGCCCATTGATGCCAGTTCAGATGCTGCCAATAGTCCATGGCAGCGCGTTTTAAGTGACGGTCATCAAGCTCAAAGCCAAAAGGTCTGATAAGATGCAGCGCGGTTTTTGTGGCTGCACAAAGCCGGGCAATATTCCCTGTGTTCGAGGGAATTTCCGGATTTATCAGCACGACGTTCATAATCTGGAGGAATATTCTACTTTGTTTTGCCCAGAAGCAATTTGATAAACTGATCTCCTTTCAAGAGATCGTAACGACCCTTTGAACAAAGATTTTCGCTGTAGGCATTCACTGAGTCAGACTCAAAGCCCGGCCCCCAAATTGCAAAGGGGATTGGCTCGCGGGTATGGGCTCTGGTGCTGACCGGCGTCGGGTGATCCGGGAGGAGTCCAATGACGGCTTCGGTTTGAGTATCTTTCAACCCCTTGAGTAGAGGCGCAATAAGCCGAGAATCCAAATCTTCAATCGTTTGGATTTTAAGGGCCGCATCTCCTTCGTGTCCGGCTTCATCAGGAGCTTCCACATGCAAGTAGACGAAATCATGGTCCTTCAGTGCGTTTAGACATGCAGCTGCTTTGCCTTCATAGTTTGTGTCGTAGAGACCGGTAGCCCCTTTGACGGAGATAACTTTCAAACCAGCGTAGACACCAATTCCGCGGATGAGATCGACGGCAGAAATTACGGCTCCATTGATTCCAAAATGTTCCTGATAAGTCCACATTTTGGGTTTATATCCTCCGGACCAGAGCCAGATAGAGTTGGCGCAATCTTTTCCTTTGGCAACGCGCTTGCGGTTAACTGGGTGCTCTGGAAGCCAGCGCTGAGTTTGAATTGTAAGATGATTTAATATTTCAGCCGTCTTTTTAGCTTCCTCACAGAGAGCAGTTATCTGAAGCTTCTCAGCAAATTCGCCCAAATAATCGTGCGGAGGGGCACATTTAATGCGAGCATCCAATCCTTTTGCGATAAAGACATGGCGGTAACTTACTCCTGGATAAAAAGAGAACTGTTCGCTGCCAAACTCTTTTTGAAGATCATGAAGAATGAGCGCAGATTCCTCTGATGAAATATGGCCAGCAGAATGGTTTTTTAGCCTTTTTTCTTCATCTAAACAGATTAAATTGCAGCGCATCACTAATTCCCCCTCCTTAATTTGGAGTCCCATACTGGCGGCTTCCAGCACCCCGCGGCCCTGCAATATCTCAGCAGGGTTGTATCCCATCACGCTCAAATTCGCAGCTTCACTGCCGGGCATTACACCTTCGGGTACAGTTTCAAGCATTCCGCAACATCCTTCACGTGCCAGCTGATCCATGCAGGGTTTACGGGCAGCCTCCAGGGGAGTAAGACCTCCTAATTCGGCAACGGGATGATCGGCCATACCGTCACCCAGTATAATAATGTACTTCATTTTAAAAAATTATTTGGAAGCCTGGTTCAGGAGAAATTCTTTGAAAGTATTATAATTAACCTGCATCTGAGAGTAGGTTTCAGATGAATGATCCAGAAGAGCAAGTGCCGGAGGGAGCTCAGGTTCAAAGCCAAGCAGTTTTTCCATTTCTTCGTGGAATTTGGCGGGATGTGCCGTCTCTAAAATGGCAGCAGGTATAGCAGCATCCTCGGGATGGTTATTTATCCAGGATTCATATCCCTTCCAGGCGACAGCGCCATGGGGTTCGAGCAGGAGTTTTTTATTTTTCCAGGCATCAATGATTGTTTGTCTGGTCTCTTCATCGCTCACGGAGATAGAGAAGATGTCACGGCGCAACGCATTCAAATCGACGGGCTTGCGAATATGGCCGGTTTCGTCCATGTGCCCTCCATAGAGCTGAACCAAGCGAGCCAGGTTGCTGGGGTGACCTACATTCATGGCGTTAGAGACACAGTTCCTGGAAGGTTCAATTTTCTGATAATCTCCTGTAGTTAAGTAAGTTGGGAAGGCATCGTTTTCGTTGACGGGGACTAATATTTTCTTGATAGGTAAGCCCATTTTCCAAGCGATCATCCCTCCCATCATATCTCCGAAGTTACCGGAGGGGATGGAAAAAAGAAGGGGATGTTTTAAGGTCTTATTTATTCGCGAAGCAGCGTAGAAATAATAAACGCTTTGCGGTAATAGCCTACCAATGTTGATGGAGTTTGCAGAAGAGATATTCAATCTATTTCGAAGCTCAGAGTCTGCAAATGCACGTTTGACCATAGCCTGACAGTCATCGAATTTTCCATCAATAGCAAGGCAGGTCACATTGCCTCCCAGCGTGGTCATTTGCAGGCGCTGGCGTCTGCTGACTTCGTGAATGGGGAAAAGTACAACGACCTGGATACCAGGAATTCCACTAAAAGCACTCGCCACGGCAGCTCCGGTGTCTCCACTTGTTGCTGTAAGAATGGTAAGTTCTTTGCCGCTTTCGCGGATGAAGCGGCTGATGAGCCTGGCCATCATGCGTGCTGCAAAATCTTTGAAAGAGGCGGTGGGGCCTTGGTCTAAGCGGAGGATATGGGCATTTCCACTTCCATGAACAGGTTCCAAGGGAACTTCGAAAGGGTAAGCATCTTTGCAAAGTTCAAACAATACATCATCATCCAGAACACCAGCAGTATAACGGCTCAGAATGTGGAACGCGATTTCAGCGTAAGTCATTTCTGAATAACCGGTTAATTCCTCTTTTTGAATGGCTGGAAATTTTTCTGGCAAGTATAGGCCACGATCCGGAGCTTGGCCTAAAAGCAGGGCTTCTTTAATGCCCACGCAGGATGAGCGCTCCGCATCGTTCGTACTGTAAAATAACATTCTGTCCATTATACAATCCTTACAGAACTGAATATTCCCCAAGCGGGGAAGGCAAAAGGATGCCTTAATCTTCGGGGAAATAACAGGAAAACATTTTATTCGGATCACATCTATCTTTGCGTTATGGCTTCCCATCAAATATAATCAAGGCCGATGCAGGCGGTAGCAGCAATGTCGTTAAACCGTGTTATTGGCCGGAATAACACTATTCCCTGGTATATCCCGGCAGATTTCAAATGGTTTAAAGAGCTAACAATGGGTCACATTTTGGTAATGGGGCGGAAAACTTTTGAATCGATTGGGAAGGCCTTGCCCGGCCGCACGATATTTGTGCTCACTCGCCAAAAAATTCAAGTTCATAGCGCGACACCCATTGCTTCCCTGGCTGAACTGGGCCAACATCTTTCAAAAGAGTATCCTCGGAAAATTTTTATTTGCGGAGGAGCTCAAGTCTACGAGCAAACTTTGGGACTTTGCACAGACCTTTATTTGACTGTAGTAAAGAGAGTGGTGCATGGAGATGCCTCCATGCCGCCTTTTGAACACCTTTTCCCTTTCGTCGAAGAACTACGTAATGAAGATGAATTTAAAATTCTTCATTATTCGACGAAAAGTTTTTTGGGAAAAGGAAGCTGACGTAACCAAGAAAGGTATCAGTACGATTTCAGTCAGAGCCAGTTTAATCCAGGAGCCTCTTTTTTCGGCGGGAGGGTGGAAATACTTGTTCGCGCTCCTCGGGTTCCAAAAAACAGTTTTCAATGCAATTATCGTCGCAATTTGAACAGGGTTCGTAATGAATAATAACTGAGCTGTTTTTTAAGTGCTTCTCAATCGAATTTTCAATTCGATGATTGAGCTGGTGGGCCTCTTCTACAGACATGGAACCATCCACTTTGAGGTGGAACTCTATAAATCTTCGATTCCCGACCCGACGTGTTCGCAGTTTATGAAATCCCCGAGTGATCGGTTTTAGTTTTTTCAAATGCTCGTAGACTGTTTTTTCTTCTGCTTCCGGGAGTCTGATATCCATCAGAGCGTTAGTAGACTCCCGGATTAATTTCAAGGCGGTGTTTATAATAATCAGAGCCACCGCGATTCCTATAAAGGGATCCAGAAGATAAAAGTTTTTTTCAGGGAAGAACAACTGCGCAATGGCTATCAGTAAGAGGCCCAACATTACGCCAGCAGAAGTCCAAACATCTGTAAGTAAATGCCAGCCATCAGCCAGGAGTGCTGGAGAGTTTGTTTCTTCGCCAGTTTTAAATAATTTCTTTGAAACGAATAAGTTCACGGCAGAAGAAAAAAACATGACCCCGACACCAAGCCAAACCATTTTCATGGGCTCCGGGTGAATGATTTTTTTTACGGATTCATATATGATCCAGGCCCCTGCAGATAAAATCAATAACGCTTCTATCCCGCTGGCGACGTTTTCGATTTTTCCGTGCCCATAGGGGTGTTCTTGATCCGGAGGAGTGTCTGATGTTTTAACGGCAAAAAAAGCAATCGCCGCGGCCAAGAGGTCCATGCAGGAATGAATGGCCTCAGAAATAATAGAAACTGAGCCCACCAAGGTGCCTACAGCTAGTTTTCCAATTACCAGAGAGGTATTTGAACAAACTGACAGCAGTGCTACCCTGACCTTAACTTGGTTGTTCTTTTTTTCCTGTTTAAACTCCATAGCTTAGTGAAACTTGAGCTACGAAGCGAGTGTATGGGTTCGCTCATAATAACACAATCCTTATTGCTCTTTCCTGTTTATTGATGTAGATTGTCAGCGTGTGGTATTTGGGTTATATGGTCCATGAGGTGAGGAAGATAGGTTTCTTTTTTTTACTCTTGCTCGGCATGTCTCAGGTTTGCCAGGCGGATCGTGAAATTATTTTCGACAACTTTAATGATCCGGGTATAGGTAATTTTTACGGTCCCCCCAATTTGCGCAATGAAATGGGAGACGAAATTTATTTTGCTGGCGATGCCAGAACTATCGAAAGAATCGAGATCGAGTGCTACTCCAGCATAAAGACTCTTAGCCCCGAAAAATATGCTATTGTTCGGCTCTACAGAGAGGATGGGCCCGAGTATGAGAACCCAGATGGATACTACAAATTGTATTTGCCTAAAACACTCCTTTATGAATCCCATCCGATTCAAGTGGTTAGCGGACACAGTTTAATCTGTCTGGATGGGCTTAACATTCAGGTGGAAGATCCGTGTATTGCGTGGACGATTCAATTCTACGGATTAAGCGTGGCCGAAAAAGATATCATGGGTGTTATCATGTATAATTCGCCCACGGTTGGTTCCAGTTATGGTGATTTTTGGATGCGAGACGTAGATGAAAACTACCAACCTGTTGAGGACTTTAAACCATTCTATTTCGGAGATGTGCTAAAGGCTAATTTTGGAGTTCGAGTGTATGCTTCGCCTGCCTCAATAGTGACATGTTCAAAAGTTGAACCAGTACAGGATGGCGTTTCTCTTACAATAAAAGGACCGGCTTATTCTCCCGTAGAAATTCAGGTTTCCTCCGGGGCACCCGATGAATGGGTTACGGTTGCGAGTAGAGTTTTGGAAAGTGATTCCAACACTGTTTTCTTGAAAGGACCTCCTGCTCCCTACTATCGAGCAGTGCAGGTTGATAGAGTTCCCCCCGGGTTGCAGATGGACGTATTGGATGGCCAGACCAATTTTCTGAAGGCTCACGGGGCTGCCGGGCAAAGGTTTTCCTTCGGGTATTCGACGAATGCCATTGATTGGGTCCGGAGTACGAATGTGTTTATTGCCCCTTGGAGCATCATACAAGACACACAAGCAATGGCGACCCGCTCTCAATGCTTTTACAGCATTTCAGAGGTTGAGGAAGAGGAACCGGGAGTACACCAGATACTTTTAATGCCTGATCAGGAGTCTAACTGGGTCCACTTTCGCGGCCCAAGAGGAAAGCGTGCTCTGGTTTCCTACAGTTTTGATGAAATTAATTGGAGCAAACCCATTTTGGGACAGTTCACTTATTTTCCTGCTCTTACGCAAACAAAGAGCGGACTTCTTGTGTTTTCTTTTCCGCGCGTTCCGACAGATATAGGAAGCACCTTTGACACCTTCTTTAAAATCGAGCTGTTGGACCAGTAACAGGCATAATTCATTGTGATCAGTTTTTCGGGACAAAATGGGGTTTCCGAGTCGGACTTGATAAAAGAAGTGCGTGCTTTTTTTTCACCGGAAGGTAGTCTGGCTCGGTTTAAGAATTTTGAATATCGGCCCCAGCAACAACGCATGGCTGAGGCTGTAGCTGAAGCCCTTCTGACGAATAATAAGCTTATCGTCGAAGCCGGCACCGGGGTTGGAAAAAGTTTAGCTTATTTGGTCCCTGCTATTAATCACGCCGTTCAGCACAAGAAAAAAGCCATCATCAGCACCCATACGATCAATCTGCAGGAGCAATTAATTCAAAAGGATCTGCCATTGCTCAATAAGATTCTCGATACAGATTTTACTTATACGATGCTTAAGGGGCGGTCGAATTATCTTTGCACATATCGTCTTCACAGAGCGATGCGTAATGCGAAATTTCTTTTCACGGAGGCTGAGCAAGCTGAGCTGGAGAGAATTAATGAATGGGCTCAAAAAACGCAAGATGGAACGCTCTCAGATTTTTCAGAAGAGCCGGACCCGAAAGTCTGGGCTGAAGTTTGTTCGGAGCGCGGGCTATGTTCTCCCAAGCTCTGCGGCAATAAATCAGATTTTGCACAGGATCACCCCATCTGTTTTTTTCAAAAAGCGCGTAACCGTATTTTTACCTCGGATATTTTGGTGCTGAACCATACTCTATTTTTCATTCATTTGGGTTTGGTTCCTAAAATGCCGGCTGAGGGGGTTTTGATGAATAATGATTTCGTGATTTTCGATGAGGCTCACACTCTTGAAAATGTCGCATCTAAACACATCGGTTTTGGCCTTTCTAGTGGGCAGTATCGCTACGCGTTGAATCGGCTCTATAATCCCCGTACTCAAAAAGGTATTTTTACCTCTCTACTTCGCCCTAATGAGGTGCCACACATCGCTGATGCGCTTGATGCTGGAGAAGAGTTTTTTTCGGCTTTGGAGGATGCATGTGAAAAAACATCCTTATCCTCCTCTCAAAAGCAATCCTGGAGTGATTTGCGCATACGCAGGCCTAACCTGGTAAATGATAATATCGCATCTCATTTGGCTCGAATTTGCGACGACATAGAGCAAATTTCAAAAACGCTTGAAGATAAAGAAAGCAAATCTGAGCTGGAGTACTGCTCTGAACGTATTGCCGAAATGAGGAGTTCCGTTGCAGCTTTTCTAAATCAGTCTGAAGACGATCACGTCTATTGGGTCGAGAAGAGTATTAGTGGAAGAAGCCAAAAGCCTCAGATCAGTCTTCACGCGGCGCCCATGGATGTGGCCCAGTATCTTAGAGAGCGAATTTTTGCCTCAAATGCTTCTGTGGTTTTGACCAGTGCAACTCTTTCCACCAGTGCTGGGGGAGAATCTGTTGCCGGAGAAACGAAACCCTCAAAGGAAGGAAGCGTTTATTATGCGAAACAAAAATTCTCCTCGAGGCGTCAGATTTCATCAGGACTTGATTATGTCTCAAACCGTTTAGGCGCGGAGGTTGCTGAACTATTACAGGTTGGCTCTCCATTTAATTTTGAAAAGCAAATGCGTCTTTACCTGGTTAATAAAATGCCGGATCCGCGTGAGGATGAATACCAGGAAAAGCTAATAGAGTATATCAAACTTTTTGTAAAAAAAACCCACGGAAAAGCATTTGTTCTTTTTACGAACAACCAGCTTATGCGCAGGGTGGGTGAGGAATTAGAGTCTTTCTTTGATGACTTGGATATAGAGCTTTATGTTCAAGGGACAGGTTTGCCGCGTTCGGCAATGCTGGAAAAATTTCGAAAAAATATCGACAGTGTTCTTTTCGGTTTAGATAGCTTCTGGCAGGGTGTAGACGTGCCCGGGGATTCTCTTTCTAATGTCATTATTACCCGCTTGCCTTTTGTAACGCCCGATCATCCCCTGACTGAAGCTCGTTTAGAATTGATACGCCAGAGAGGAGGCAATCCCTTTATGGAATACACGTTGCCCGAGGCTGTTCTCAAGTTTCGTCAGGGAATTGGACGGTTGATTCGCAATCAGTCAGACCAAGGAATTGTAGTTGTTTTAGATAGTCGAATTTTAAATAAGTATTACGGCAGTAGATTTTTGGAGGCGATGCCCAAATGCTCTGTAGAAATTATTTGATATGGGGCTATATTGGGGTATGAAGGAGGCATGTTCTGCTGGCTTGTTTGGTTTGTCTAAAAATGATTTGAATGTTTGAAAAAGGGAGGAATATCAAAGGAATGCAACGAGTTTTGAAGCCGTATGTTGTGACAGTGGGATTGATTATATTCGTGCTGATGCAGCTGACAGGGACATGTTGGGGGCAGCTGGATGCGGTTCGTGTCAACGAGATCATGACCTCAAGCAGCAAAGGTGTTACAGACCCTAGTGGAGAGTATTGCGATTGGATTGAGCTCTATAATGAGTCATCAGTGGAGGTGGATATCGGTGGGTGTTACTTGAGTGATAACAGTGCTCAATTGCAGAAATGGCAATTTCCTTCTCCTGTTATGATTCCCTCTAAAGGGTACCTTCTTGTTTATGTGAATGACTCTGAACAAACGTCTCCAGTGAATGGCCCTTTCCAGACTAATTTCAATCTGAGTAAATCGGGTGAGTACCTCGCCCTGATCGCTCCTGATGGTATGACGGTTCTGCATGAATTTGCTCCACAATATCCGCCGCAGCGTGCAGATGTTTCCTATGGCTATAGTCAGAGACTGGGCACGGACCCAAATACCTGTTACTACTTTGAAATTCCCACTCCAGGAAAAATAAACGTTACGCTTCCGGTCGAAACATGCCTCCCAAAGGTGATTTTCAGCCATAAACATGGTTATTGCTCAGAGCCTTTCGCACTTGAACTTTACGCTGAAGAAGGTGCTCAAATACGATATACGCTGGATGGTACCAATCCGACAAAAATGTCAGGAACCCTTTATGTAGAGCCACTGGTAATAGACCGAACAACGGTATTAAAAGCAGTTGCGAATAAGCCCGGATTTATCGGCTCAGAAATAGTGTGTGGAACCTGGATTTTTTTGGAAGATGTGTTCACTCAATCATCTCCCCCGCCACAAGGATGGCCCCCACAGGGGCTGAATAATCAAAGGTTGTATTACGGAATGAATCCTTCCGTGGTGCAGAGCAGCTTTTACTCTGGTAGATTAAGGCAATCTTTTCAGGATATTGATACGATTTCATTAGTTACTGATTTGAGGAATTTATTTAATGCGCAATCCGGGATTTATGTAAACGCATATAACTCCGGTATGGATTGGGAGCGTCCGGCTTCCATGGAATTAATCAAGCCGGAAATCGGGGATGGATTTCAAATTAACGCCGGACTCAGGATACGTGGAGGTTTTAGCAGAACATCTGACAACCCCAAGCATTCGTTCAAGGTCTATTTTCGGGGAAGATATGGAGAAAGCTCTTTGAAATATCCTCTTTTTGATGAAGAGGGCGCCAACGAATTTTCTCAAGTGGATTTGCGAACGGCTCAGAATTACTCCTGGGCATGTAACGGCTCGGAAAAGTGTACGTTTGTGCGCGAAGTTTTTTCTCGTGATTTACAGAAGGATGTGGATGTTCCCTACACACGGAGCCGGCATTATCATCTTTTTATTAATGGAATATACTGGGGGCTTTATCAAACGCAAGAAAGAGTGAGCGCCAATTATGCCGCAACTTATCTGGGGGGTGATGTCAAAGATTGGGACTGCATTCACGCTAACTCAGCATCGGACGGAAGCATGGATGCCTACAGAGAGTTTTATTCGATTACGGAGCAAGGTTACTCGGGAGATTATAGCGATAATTATTACCGAGTGAAAGGGCTTAATCCTGACGGTACCTGCAATTTTGATTATCCCGTTTTGCTGGATGAAGACAACCTTATTAAGTTGATGCTGAACGTATATTACACGGCAGACTGGGATTCTCCTTATTCTCTTTTTGGCAATGCGCCTAACAATCTTTTTGCTATTTATAATCGGGAAAATCCGGACGGGTTTAAATGGTTTCGCCATGATTCAGAGCATACGTTAGGGGTTAATACGCCTGTCGACTATGATTTAACTGTGCAAGGTTGGAATCGTACAGGTTTGTCTCAATTTGAACCCATGATGCTCCATCAAAAGCTTTCGGAGAATCCAGAATATCGAATGCGCTTTGCCGATTTAGCGCAGGAGCAATTTTTTGATGGAGGCGTTTTAACTCCGGAACGTTGTGCCCAGCGTTTCAAATCACGAATGGATGAAATAGATAACGTGGTTGTCGCTGAGAGTGCACGTTGGGGGGCTGCGAACGGTGTTTTGCGGACTCGTGAAACATGGCTGAGCGAATGCAATTTCCTTTTAACGACTTATTTTCCACAGCGTACGGAGATTGTTTTAAATCAGTTCAAGAAGCAGGGATGGTTTCCTTATATTCTCGCACCTGTTTCTTCATTGGCATCAGGGATGGTTGATCCGGGGCAAAGCTGCACGCTCACAGCAGAAACCTCTTTTTACTACACCACCAACGGTGTTGACCCCCGGTTGCCTGGCGGTAAAATTCATCCGGATGCCATTCGTGTTTCTTTGGGTGGGGGAAGTGAAGATCCTGTTTTCCTTAAAAAAACTTTTATCAATAAAGAGTCTGATTGGAGTTACTACGATGCGGGAGAAACTCCGCCGAGTTCAATTATATGGAATTGGAAATCTCAGAATTACGATGCCAGCGGATGGAAAACAGGCAAAGCCCGTCTGGGGTTTGGAACACGTGTGCCAACCAACACCAGGACGGCACAAACAAATTCAAAGGGGGACGGAATTCTTACGGTTTACTATCGCCATGAATTTAACGTTGATTCATTGGAGGGTATTGGCTCGCTCAATCTCTCATTGAATCGAGATGATGGGGCGGTGGTTTATTTGAATAGCTTAGAAATACTTCGCAGCAATATGCCGGAAGGAAGTATATCTTACGAAACGCTCTCTTTGGAAAACGTGAATACGCCTAATGAAGATGCGTTTTTTGATTTTGAGATTTCTTCAAAAAAATTAAAGCTGGGAAAAAATGTTATTTGCGTAGAAGTACACCAGAGCAATCCGGCCAGCACTGACAGTTATTTTGATTTAGAGCTGATCAGCTTGCCCAAGCCCGATTCTACCGATAAAATCAGCAAGTCCCTGCTGTTAAATCAAAATCAGAAAATTTCTGTCCGCGCCTACAGTGGTGGCGAGTGGAGTGCTCTGAACCAATATACCTACAGAATACGCCAAAACTATGAGTCTTTGAGGATTAGTGAACTTATGTATTCGCCTGATTTAGGGGAAGAAGACGACTACGGAAGTGATGACTATGCCTGGTTAGAGATTTATAATTCAGGGTCAGAATCCGTGAACATGCTTGATGTTCAGTTTATTGAAGGCATTACCTATACGTTCCCGAGTGTAGTCATTCCCCCTGATGGATACCTGATTTTGGCTAAAAACGCATCCGCTTTTAGTCAGAGACATTATACCAATGGTTTTGTTTTCCTTTCAGGATATAAAGGCAACCTGGCTCGAAAAGGGGAGAAGTTGACACTTGTCACTCCTGAAAATGAAATCATCCAATCCTTCATTTATTCAAATGGCTGGTATCCCAGCACAGATAAAAAAGGGCATTCTCTTCAAGCTGTGAATTATGCGCAGCCACCGGAAAACTGGAGTCTGGCAGAAGGTTGGAGTCCTTCTCTATTGCAGAGGGGAACGCCCGGTTTTTCTGATAAATCAATACTGTCCCCCGAGCGGCAACTGGCTTTCCACGGACAGAACATACAATTCGTATTGGAAGAGGCAGTCTCTCCTTCAGTGGTTCGTTGGTTTTTCTGGAATAAAGATGATTCTGTTTGGGAATGTGTTGCTGAAACTAATGGTCCGGTTTTGATTAAGAAGAATGTCTTGCCTTCTGACGCCGGTCTTTATCGAGCGGAGTTTTATAAAGATGATCTCCTTTTCACCTCAATGCCATTTGAGCTGGTTTTCGTTTTGTCGGACATGAGCGATATTTCATTTGATGAGAGCAGTGATGGCGTTTTTAGTGCTCAAGTTCTGACCGTGTCCCCACAGTTTGGTTACTGGCAAAGATATTCGCAGGATGGAGAATGGGAAAGGATACCTAATTTCGAAGGTCTCTCCTTGAAGATACCTCGACTTTCTTTATCAGACCAAGGCTTATATCGCTTCTGTTTTGGTGATCTTTGGGAGAGTTCAGCGTTTTATCTGACAATAATTCCAGAAACAAAACAGCCGACTGTAATTGAATTAAAACAGGTAACACCTACCAGCCTGGCATTGACCTATTCCGAGTATGTGACAATAGAGAGCGCCTTAAATATTGGCCACTACCAGATGGAGGGCGGAGCGAGCGTGATAGGGGCTATAGCTGACTCTCAATCATTGATTCCGGGTGGGGTTCAGAAAGTTTTTCTTCAAACAACACCTCTAAATCCGGGAGTCGTCTATCTTCTGACGATAAGCGATATTTTAGATATTTCGTCTAATTCAAATCGGATTACCCCAATTAGCCTTTACCTCAAGTCAGAAGTAAAATCATCTCTTCTACGCCAAGTCTGGTTTAACTGCACCGGGACACTGGATTCTCTAACCAACATAGTCACTTATCCCAACCGAGCTGATATCACTGAATATATTCCGGAATTTTCTACTCCGGTTAATTGGGCCGATTACTATGGGCAGCGTCTTTCAGGATATATTATTCCCCCGGAAAGTGGAATTTATACCTTTTGGATTGCCAGTGATGACTACTCCGAGCTTTATCTAAGCACCAACAATGATCCAGCTAAGAAAAGGAAGATTGCCTATGTGGATGGCTGGACGAATCCTCAGGAGTGGACAAAAATTGTAGGACAAAAATCTGAGCCACTCGTTCTTGTTGCTAATACTCCTTATTATATCGAGGCGATTCATTCTGAAGGCGGAGGTGGAGATAATTTGACAGTGCGTTGGGAGTTGCCTTCAGGCCGGATTGAAGAACCCATAGGCCAAGCTCGTTTTTTACCGGCACCTGTTCCTGGTTCAAGTGTATTGCCTTTTGTTCCGCCCGTTATAAAAAAAGAGCCAGATTCATTCACATGTAATGAAGGAGAATCGGCAACATTTGAAATATGGGTAGAAAGTGCTTCCACTCTCACCTATCAATGGAAGGTGAATGATGTGGTTTTTCAAGAAGGAGCCAAAAGATCTTTTACCATCCCCGATGTGTCCCTTGCTATGGATGGCGCAATAGTCAGGTGTGTCGTTAGAAACTTCAAGGGAGCTCGTGCCAGCAGCGCTGCAACGCTTTCAGTAATGGAAGTTTCAAATGAACCTCCCACTCTAAAAATCCTTTCAACTACACCCAGCCAAATATTAGTAGAGTTTGAGGGGGTGCTTCAATCATCCCCTTCGCTGAAGGCCTCCTCCTGGATAGAGATTGGGACAGAGTCGCCCGTGTTGATTGATGTTTCAGAATCAATGCAATTTTTCCGAGCTGTCCGATAGCATATTGCTTCATTTTTTTGAGGTTTAAACTTTCGGGGCTTTTTATTAAAATGTCCCCAGGTGTTGCAAACTGAGATGAGAGCCAATGCAGTCAGGTTAATTAAAGAGAGCCCGGCTCTCGTGTTATTAATATATATTCTATTCGTTTTTGTGGGGGCAGCCTTCATCGCCCCTTTTGTAGCATGGGCGCTGGAGTGGCTGGCTGTTCACATTACGTTTTTTCACGAGAAACTCATAGATATACCTTTTCACCGTATTCTAAATCGGTGTCTCATTTTTTTCGCACTGGCAGGGCTATGGTCAATGTTAAAGGGATTAAATGTCACTAGGTTAGATTCCCTGGGGTGGAGGTTTTCAAAAGAAGTGCCCAAACAAATTTTCCTTGGTTTTCTTTTCGGCTTTCCTGTTTTGCTGATCGCATTAATTATCAACGTATGGATGGGTGGCGCTCATCTAAACAGCGAATTCAAATCGGTTCATGATTCTTTTGATACTATCTGTGGAGCGATTATAAGTGCTATTGTTGTTGCTGCTTTGGAGGAAACACTTTTTCGTGGTGCTCTAATAACAGGATTGCGGCGAGCTTATGGATTGAAAAGGGCTTTGCTGCTGAGTTCTGCAGTCTATGCAATCACTCATTTTTTTGGTAAACCGGTTAATCCTGAAGTCGTCAGAGTGTGGAGTGGTTTCATTGTATTATTCCAAATGTTTAAAGGGTTCACCTGCTGGCAGGTAGTCGTTCCGGGCTTTTTGAATCTTTTTTCGGCTGGCCTTTTACTGGCGTTGCTTTTTCAACGTATGGAAGGGCTCTGGGCTTCGATGGCAGCTCACGGGAGTTGGGTGTTATTGCTAAAGACTCAGTGCCTTTTCGTATCGTTCACATCTTCCCCTCATAGTTGGTTTTTTGGAACATCCCGACTGATTGATGGCTGGATGTCTCTTATTCTCTTGTGGGTGTTCGTTTTTCTTGCACATAAATTATTACCTGTATGTCGGGAGCGACGTCATTTCTAACAAGGTGGCTTAGACCATCTATTGACTCTTTTTTGAGGCTGTTTTATCCGGAAGTTTGTCAATTTTGCTTTCAAAATAAGGCTCTTCACGAGGAGGGATATATTTGCAGTTATTGTAAGCAGGATACATCCCCCATTGAAGCACCGCTTTGCAAGGTTTGCGGGGACATGTTTCCCGGAGATTTCGCAGGGTTGAAAAGCTTCATTTGCGAATCTTGTCGGTCTGCTCCGCCTTGCTTTGACTGGGCTCGCGCTGCTGTTCAAACCGGGGATCTCCCGCTACAGGCTATTTATAAGTATAAATATGGAGGATGTCTTTGGGTGGAGCCTTGGCTGGGAGAAATGCTTATAGACTGTGCGGCCAAGTGGATAACCTATACCGATTGGGATATGATTATTCCTGTGCCTCTTCATCCATCCAAAAAAAAGAAGCGCGGGTTTAATCAAGCTGAGAGATTAGGGAGGATATTATCCCGTCATACCGGAGTTGTTTTAAACACGGAGTTAGTGCATCGAGTGAAGAATACTCGGACTCAAACACAACTTTCTCATGAAGAGCGCATAATTAATTTAAAAGGAGCTTTCAACATATCTTCAACGCAGAGTTTATCGGGCAAACGTATTTTGATAGTGGACGACGTGTTGACCACAGGGGCCACATGCAGTGAGGTTGCCCGGGTGCTCAAAAAGAAGGAAGCAGAATTTGTCTGCGTCCTTACAATATGTAGAGGAACCCCTCTAGTGCGAACTAGTGAGACTTTCCAAAAGTAAAAAGAGTTTTCCGGTTTTTCTTCTGCTCACTTCAAGAAGGTTAGAGTCTTCCAGGTTGATGCTGATATATTGATGCAAGAGAAGCCGGTCTTCTGCAGTTCCTCCCAAGGCCTGGTATTCTCCGGTGGAAAGCTGAATGATTCTTGTGCTTCCTAATATGGCGACTTCTTTGAATTGATTTCGTTTTCCGCTCCACGCTTTAAAGATATTTCGTATCTTTCTCATGGGGCCATTATAACGATGGGGGTAGGACAACCGTGGTATGAGGCCGAAAAACTTCGAAGATTTAATTCTTTAATCTTTTAAAATACCAACGCATCAAAATTATGAGCACGGTAAAATCATACAAAGTATGGCAAATAATCGGGGCTAGGAGGTTACCGGATTGCCAGTAAAGAGCTCCTAAAAACATCCCCATAAAGGTAGCATAAATGAAATAATAATTACTGTACCAGTGAACCATCCCAAAGACAGCACCTGAAATTATCAATGCAGGCCATGCGCCTATGAGCCTCATGAGACCCTCTTGGATGAGTCCACGAAAAAGAAGCTCTTCTCCAACTCCGGCACAAATGGAAATCAGTAAAAACTGTGTCAGTGTCCAGCTGTTGAATAATTTGCTAAACCAACTTTTTAATTGAACCATCTGCTGCTGGAATGCAGAACGGTTAACCATAGTCATTAGTGTAATGAGGAAAAGAGCAAGGAAGGTCGTTAGTATTCCGCCTCGAATGGCAATCCAAGTAAAGTGGAATTTATCAAAGGGGTTAATATGAATAAAATATCCGGTCAGTAGCGCAGAAATACCCAGACTGAGTTCAAAAAAAGAAATCAGAAGTACAGACTTCCAGCGTGATAAATTAAACACTTGATCCATGTTGAATTGGTTCATATCAATTAATAGATTCTAAAATACCACCTTTATGAACACGAAATTTCACCCCGCGCCAAACAACACAATTTCCCGCGAAGGCCCCGATCCAAAGAGCAAACTGGAAAAGGTCTTTTGACCATGCCTGACAGGCATCGATCCATTTTCCTTGTGTTTGCTCAATTCGGCACATCAAGTCTCTGACAGCCACTAGCCGTGTTAGAAGCACGACTAGGCAAACAAGGTAACGGGACTCCCAGCTGCCGGCTAAAATCCATAATAGGGCCCAAAGAGTAGTATTCGAAATAACACTGAGACCATAGGAGACGGGGCGTTCAAAGCGAATGGTTCGGGCCCATCGGAGCTGGTGTTTCCAGACGTTTGAAAGTTTGGCTCTTGGGGCAATAGACTCGACCGTCAATGTAGAAAGGGCGATATTTTTACCACTTTTATATATTCGATTTCCGATATGGTAGTCATCTGCCAACAGGTCAGCTATGGGTTCAAAACCACCTGTTATTTTAAATACTTCGGCGTTCACGCAGATCACAGCACCGAGGCAAAAATCCTGTTTCCCCAACCTTAAGCTTTGAATAACTTGACTCCAGAAATCAGCGTTAACAGCTATTTTCTCAAGAGTTGTTCCAAAATTATCGGGACCAGTAATCCGGTAAAGACAATTAACAGCTCCGATAGATGAATTTCGAAGGGGTTGTACCAAATTCTTAAGAAGGTCTTGTGGAGCCAGGATATCAGCGTCACTTACCACCCAAATATCGCCGATTGCCTCAGGAACCATTTGAATGAGTGAAGAAACCTTTTTGTTATGCCCTTTTTGTTCGGTGCAGAAGATAATTTTAATTTCTTTTTGAGGGAATTTTGCGAGAAGATTTCGTAATGGGGGAACAACAGGATCGGCCGGATCTGCAATCCCAAATAAAACTTGGACGCTACCCGCATAATCCTGCTCAAGCCATGAAATCAGACATTCCATTGTTCGGGGCTCACATCCTTTCAGCGGCTTAAGTAGGGTTACGGATGGAGTGTATGGCGTCTCATTGAGGCGCGAGTGGAGAGGGTAGCGAACAGCTTCAAACCACTGCCAAAGGAGAACAAAAAAGCTGACAATGCAAAAACCTCCTAAAATAAAATCCGAAACCATCATGTGTTTTAGACGTCAATGGTTCGGTCATTATCATCATCCGGTCTGAATGGGGGTGGCCGATTATCATTATTTTGCTCGGACTGAGAAACTCGTAATAAGAGCTTTTTCTTCCCAATGATAAAGTTGGTCAATGTTGAAACAAAACTGATAATGAGTCCGCCGAAGAGTGCGGAAAGAAAGCCATCCACATGAAAGGAAGGAATGAAAAAACCAACCAGTGCCAGTAATGCAGCATTGATAAAAAAATAGAACAAACCTGCGGTGATCATCAGGAAAGGAAAAGCCAGAATAATCAGTATCGGTTTAAGGAGAGTGTTTAGAATTCCTAAGGTGAGAGCTGCCAGGATGAGCGTCAGGTAGTTATTTTCGTAGCTAATTCCGGGCACTACATTTGCAGCAACAAGCACCGCAAGCGTGTTTACCGTCCATGTGATGAATCGGCTTAACGTGAAAATCTTCATACTCGATGGTTGTCAACTCTCTGTGGCGTGAGGTTGGCACATTAAATAATTTGTTTTGCTGATGGATTCAATCGTTGTTTTTTCCAGTCCTGGTGGCAGTAATGCAAAACACCCTGGTTTTAAATTGAGAGATTGACCGTTTCCCGAGAGGATGAGCTCACCGGAAATAATACCCAAAATAACGGGGACAGTAGTGGTGATATAAAAACGCTGGTTTTTCTTTACCAGGTATTCATCACAGATGAAAGCAGGATCATTAACCAGGAAGCGGGAACTCAGTGTTTTATTTCTGGAAAACTTTGATTGAATCAAAGGGGGCTCGACGTAGTTGAAATCAATACTCTTTAGAGCTTCCTCTAAATGGAGTTTCCTAGAGTTCCCTTGAGAATCCACGCGATCCCAATCATAGGCACGGTATGTGGTGTCGGAATTCTCCTGAAACTCGAATACCATAGTTCCAGCCCCTAACGAATGTACTCCCCCTGAGGGGATCAGGATGGCGTCACCTTCTTTTACATAATTACAGTGCAATAGGGGAGGAACTTTTTTTTCCTCAATAGCCTTCAGGAACGTTTCCCGGGTAATTCCTTTTTTGAAGCCGGTAAAGATATGGGCGTTGGCATCTGAATGAGTGACCCTCCACATTTCAGTTTTGCTCTCGCCGCCTAACGAGTCAGCCAGATTTCCGGGGGGGTGGACTTGGACAGAGAGATCTTCTTGGGCATCCAGTATTTTTACCAGAAGAGGGAAGCGTCCCTTCGTATCCTTAGCCTTACCCATTATCGATTGTCTCTGGTGTTCCATCAGCCAGCGCAATGTCAGCCCTTGCAGCGTCCCGTTAGCTACAATACTTTCTGCCCCCGGACGGTCTGACACTTCCCAGGATTCGCCAATAGGTGCGTGTGGAGGAAGCTTTTTATTGTAATTGGATTCGAGCTTCCTGCCCCCCCATATGCGTTCCAGGAGGATTGGCTCAAATGTTAGCGGATACAAAGATTCCATTTCGACCTTTATTTATGGCGCTTGAGTGGTTTTCTTCATTTCTTCCATGGAATCAACATCGGGAATTTCAATGAAGCGCCCCAACGCACGGAATTTTTTGTAGCGATCGGCTATGAGTTCTTCATAAGAGAGTTTTTTGAGTTGTTCCAAGTGAATTAGCAGTGCTTGCTTCAACAAGAGGGCTGCGCCTGTGTGGTCAGAGTGAGCTCCGCTGGGCGGCTCTCCGACAATCTCGTCAACGATCCCAAACTCTAACAAATCTTTAGCTGTGACCTTAAGAGCTTCCGCAGCTTTTGGCGTCGCACTTTTATCCTTCCAAAGAATAGCGGCGCACCCTTCCGGGCTAATGACTGAGTAGTAGGCGTTTTCCAAGATAAGAACGCGGTTTGCTATGCCGATTCCCAGCGCTCCTCCGCTGCCCCCTTCACCGATAACCACGCTGATAATTGGTACCTTCAGGGGAAACATATCTCTAAGATTCACCGCTATCGCCTCGGCGATGTGGCGTTCTTCGGAGCTTATTCCGGGAAAGGCACCGGCAGTATCAATCAAAGTGATAATGGGGACAGAAAACTTATCGGCCAGTTTCATAAGACGGATAGATTTTCGATATCCCTCCGGGTGTGCACATCCAAAGTTTCGATAAATATTCTCCCTAGTGTCACGCCCCTTTTGAGTGCCTATTACCATGACGTTCTGTCCGTCGAGTGACGCAAATCCGCCAATCATTGCATGATCATCACTAAATCTTCGGTCACCATGCAGTTCAATAAAATCTGTGAAAATTCTTTTGATGTAATCCAGAGTGTAAGGGCGTTGAGGATGCCGCGCTATTTGAATTCGTTGCCACGCCGTCAGCTTGCTGTAAACGCTCTTCTGAGTATCTTCCAGTTGTTTTTCTAACC
Organism: uncultured Verrucomicrobiota bacterium; assembly: GCA_964609795.1. Classification (GTDB taxonomy): domain Bacteria; phylum Verrucomicrobiota; class Verrucomicrobiia; order Limisphaerales; family UBA1412; genus UBA1412. Next base: position 48,066 of record CAZSTC010000002.1, on the reverse strand, counting down.
TATGTATTTTAGCTTTGAAAGCCGAGGGTTTTGCTGAGCTTAATGCTTGATTTTTAAGCTCAGTCAGTTTCTGTTGGAGTTCCAGAATAGGTTTTTCAAAATCGTGTGAGTGTTTCATACAGCTCAGTGACGATTCTAGTATATGTATAGAATCAAATCAACGCAGAAGCTTCTCCTTGTCTGCAAATGAGGAATATAAGACAAGTGTCTCATTATGAGCAAATTATGCGTATTTTTCTGATCAGTCTGTCTTTCAACAAGATTCAAAATAATTATCAATTAATATTGATATATCGTTGTTTTGAGTTTTTATTCAATTTGTTAAGGGAGAGGTCTTTTTAAATTCTTTCTCTTTTGTCAATTAAAACCATCCTGAATTACGATGAGTGAGAAGGTGGGGTGGCCCGTGAGTGGGGCGTGAAAAAAAAATTTTAGTGTAGTTATAAATAAGCGAAAGTTCACGCTGGACGCCCTAAAGAAAATATGAGAAACTAGCGCCTCAGTGAATTGGCGTTACGCCAGCAAGCGTTCTCGCTTGTATTGCGCGGAGGTATAGTACCTCAACAACGCCATCACACTCTGAAAACATGCCAAAACTCGATCATATCAAAAAGGTTCTCATTATTGGTTCAGGCCCTATCATCATTGGTCAAGCTTGTGAGTTTGACTATTCAGGAACCCAAGCTTGTAAAGCTCTCAGGCAAATGGGTTTTTCTATAGTATTAGTCAATTCGAATCCGGCCACAATCATGACGGATCCCGCAATGGCTGATGTTACATATATTGAGCCTCTGAATCTGGCAACACTCACAGAGATCATCGCAAAAGAGCGACCGGATGCCTTGCTTCCAAACTTGGGAGGGCAAACGGCCCTCAATCTTAGTTCTCAATTGGACAAAGCGGGAGTGCTGGAGAAATATGGCGTAAAGATTATTGGCGTGGAGGCTGACGCGATAGAAAAAGGAGAAGACCGCACTCTTTTCAAGGAAACTATGCAGCATCTGGGAATAGATATGCCCAGAAGCAAAGCTGTTCACAGTGTTGAAGAAGCTGAAGTTGTCGCAGCCGATCTGGGCTATCCCGTGGTGATCCGTCCCGCTTATACGATGGGGGGGACTGGCGGCGGATTGGTTTACAATGTTGAGGAACTCCGCACAGTTGCCAGCAGAGGCTTGGCAGCTTCGATTGTCAACCAGGTTTTGATTGAGGAGTCTGTATTGGGCTGGGATGAGCTCGAAGTGGAAGTAGTCCGAGATTCGCATGGGAAAATGCTATCGATTTGCCTGATAGAGAACATTGATCCCATGGGTGTCCATACAGGCGACAGCTTCTGTGTAGTTCCGATGATGACGGTTTCTTCGGAGTTGCAAGCCAAGCTCAGAGAGTATGCGTTCCGGATCGTTGAGGAGATTAAAGTGATTGGTGGAACCAATGTTCAATTTGCTCATGATCCAGAAACAGGGAGAGTGGTGATTATTGAAATCAACCCCAGGACGTCTCGCTCCTCAGCACTAGCCTCAAAAGCTACAGGATTTCCGATAGCCATGGTTTCAGCCAAACTGGCCGGGGGGTTAACATTGTCTGACATACCCTATTGGAGAGGCGGTTCCTTGGAGCAGTATGCAGCTGCCGATGATTATGTAGTTATCAAGTTTTCCCGTTGGGCCTTTGAGAAGTTCAAAGGTGCGGAGGATAAGCTCGGAACGCAAATGAAGGCTGTTGGAGAGGTTATGAGCATTGGAAAGAACTATAAAGAAGCTTTCCAAAAGGCAATTCGCTCCTTGGAAAATGGCCGGCATGGTCTCGGGTTTGCAAAGAACTATAATCAATTATCCTTGAATGATCTCTTGGCTAAATTGACTTATCCCACCAGCGAACGCCAGTGGGTCATGTATGAGGCTCTTCGAAAAGGGGCCACAGTTGAACAACTGAGTCAACTGACTAAAATCAGACCATTATTCATAGAAATAATGAAGGAGTTGGTGGTTTTCGAAGAACACCTGCTTCAGTATAAAGGAGCACTTCCCCCGGATGAAATGTTGATCAAAGCCAAAAAAGATGGGTTTGCTGATAAATACTTGGCTCAGATTCTGGGGCTCCGTGAAGAACAGGTCCGTAAGAGACGTATTGCTTTAGGGGTTAATCAGACGTGGCATAAAGTACACGTCAGCGGAGTTGAAAATGCTTCCTACTATTATTCGACTTACAATTCAGATGAGTGTCAAGTGGAGCGGAGCGACCGCAAGAAGATTATGGTTTTGGGCGGTGGCCCGAACCGCATTGGCCAAGGAATCGAGTTCGATTACTGCTGCGTCCATGCTGCTTTCCAACTTCGCAAAATGGGGTATGAGACGATAATGGTCAACTGTAACCCAGAGACCGTTTCAACTGATTACGATACTTCTGACAAGCTATACTTCGAACCGCTAACCGTGGAAGATGTCCTGAATATTTATGAGTCGGAGAAGCCAGAAGGAGTGATTGTTCAGTTTGGTGGGCAAACTCCGCTTAACCTTGCAAATCAGCTTGCTGCTGCCGGGGTCAAAATACTGGGTACTTCTCCCGATATGATTGATTTGGCAGAGGATCGGGACCGGTTCCGCAAGATGATGGATAATTTGGGGATTCCGATGCCGGCGTCCGGAATGGCCATCAATTTGGAAGAGGCTAAAGAAGTTGCCAAACGAATTGGCTATCCATTGATGTTGCGTCCCAGCTATGTGTTGGGGGGGCGCGGAATGGAGATCGTCTATGACCAGGAGGCGCTTGAGCTATATGTAGCCAATGCGGTGGGGGTGACTCCCGATCGCCCAATTCTTATTGACCGTTTTCTGGAAAATGCGATAGAGGCCGAAGCTGATTCATTGGCTGATGGGACAGATGCTTTTGTTCCGGCAGTGATGGAGCATATTGAGCTGGCAGGGATTCACTCCGGAGACTCCGCAAGCGCCATCCCTCCTGTAACGCTATCAGAAAAACATATCCAGACAATTAAAGAGTATTCAGTCCGGATTGGATCCTCGCTTAATGTCAAAGGAGTGATGAATATCCAATACGCCATTGCGAACGATGTCGTCTACGTAATTGAGGCGAATCCAAGAGCATCGCGTACGGTTCCACTAGTTTCGAAGGTATGCAATGTGCCTATGGCGAGTTTAGCAACCCAGTTAATGCTAGGGGTAAAACTAAAAGAGATGGGGCTCAAGGAACGTAAGATACCCTATTTCGGAGTTAAGGAAGCAGTGATTCCTTTTGCAATGTTTCCTGAAGTAGATCCAGTGCTTGGACCGGAGATGCGCTCTACGGGTGAAGTGCTGGGTATGGCGCCCAGTTTTGGTATGGCTTACTTCAAAGCGGAAGAGGCGGCTCAGCCTCCTTTACCGCTGCAAGGGACCGTGTTCATTTCTGTTGCAGATAGTGATAAGGGAGACATACTGCGCGCTGCACAAAAATTCCAGGAGATCGGTTTTCAAATCAAGGCCACTGAAGGAACTTTCAAGTTTTTGAAGGCGAATGGGATTAATTGCACATTAACCCACAAAATTCACTCTCAACAGCGACCCAATGTGGCTGATGAGGTCATGAGTAAGCAAATACAACTCGTCATTAATACGCCTCTAGGCAAAAAGAGCCAGGACGACGATGGTGCAATCCGGAGAATTGCCGTAAAGCTGAAGGTCCCTTACATCACGACGACAGCGGCTGCTTATGCATCGGCTCTTGGAATTGCTGCAATGAAGCAGGGCAAACCCGTTATTAAATCGATTCAGGAATATCACGCTGAACTTGCTGCTACAGAGTAACAGTAATATTTCAGTGCGTTAGTGTGTGTGAGGCGATTCATGTAATCGCCTCTTTTCTTCAATATTTGAGAATTAAAAATTTGAACTACAGCTATACTTTCTTATACTAAACTTCAGGATGTTAGGTTTTAATAACCACCCCCGGGGGCTTCGCACACTTTTTTTTACAGAGATGTGGGAACGCTTCAGTTTTTATGGGATGAGAGGTCTTCTCGTTCTATTTCTCACGGCCCTTGTCCAAAATGGAGGTTTGGGGTTAAACGACAAAACTGCCACTGCTATTTATGGACTCTATACTGCTTCAATTTATTTAGCCTCCCTACCGGGAGGGTGGGTGGCTGATCGGCTTATTGGTGCTCGTAACGCTGTTTTTTTGGGCGGCATTTTGATCATTATCGGACAGTTCACCCTGGTGCTTCCGTCTATTCATACTTTTTTTCTTGGCCTGCTTTTAGTTGTCATGGGAACGGGTTTGCTTAAGCCCAACATCAGCGTAATGGTTGGCCAACTTTATCCGGAGGGAGGGGTAAGGCAAGATTCTGGATTTACAATCTTCTATATGGGGATCAATGTGGGAGCAGCCCTCGGATCTGTTCTGGTGGGGTACCTGGGTGAGAATATCAACTGGCATTTAGGTTTTGGAGCCGCAGGGGTAGGAATGATTCTGGGTCTGATTCAATTCAAGCTAACAGGTCATTATTTAGGTGATATAGGAAAAATAAATGTAAAAATTAATTCTCGTAAACTCGATGAGAGTTCAATCGGAAAGAAACGCGATTGGATCATCCTAGTTGTTGGGATCTTTGTTTTAGTGCTGGGTGCAAGCCTATGTCTGACGGGAGCTGTTTCTCTAAATCCAATCCTGCTAGCAGAAAAGGCTGCAATTCTGATTTTAGGTTTAGCGCTGGCATTTTTTTTGTATGCTTTTCTTTTTGCCGGGCTTACAAAGGGAGAAATGAAGCGGGTTGGTGTGATCGTTTTGCTTTTTGTGGCATCGGCTATGTTCTTTTCTGGTTTTGAGCAGGCAGGCTCATCTTTAAACATCTTTGCTGAGCGCTATACTTACCGTGATTTAGGTGCATTGACCGCAATTTTACCTGCCGCATGGGTCAGTTATTTGAATCCTGTACCTGCAAGCTGGTTTCAATCGCTGAACCCTATTTTCATTGTTCTTCTGGCGCCGATGGTTGCTTCTGCATGGCCTGCATTGGCCAAGTACAATTGCAACCCACCGCTTATCATCAAATTTGCTATTGGTCTGCTTTTGCTGGCTTTAGGCTTTTTAGTTATAGCTGCAGGCGCTCGAATCGTGAATGACCAGGTGCAGGTATGGCCTACGTGGTTGATTTCCACCTATCTTATTCATACACTGGGAGAGCTTTGTTTGAGCCCTGTAGGACTAAGTACAGTTTCCAAACTTTCTCCAAAAAGATTGGTTGGGCAGATGATGGGCATCTGGTTTTTATCCAGTGCGCTGGGCAATTTAATAGCGGGGCTTATCGCCGGTAATATCCACGAAGTCGACAATGCTCAGCCCTCTGTTGCAATTGTCGAATCTGTTGAAACGCCGGCAATAGCTGTTCCTCCAGCCACGGATATTTCGCAAAAAGAAGGAACAATTATGACGCAGCAAGCTTCACCCATTGCGGATCAAAAAAAGAGCCAAGGGGTGCTGATTTCCGAGCAGTTTATGAAGATAGTCTGGTTTGCGCTGGGAGTGGCTGGATTGCTTTTTATTTTGTCCGGAAGGGTGAGGAAAGTAACAAGAGAAATTGAATAAATGGCTCTATTAACTTGTATATTGGCCGTGCTTGTAGGTTTGATAGCCGGGACCACCAGTGGGCTTTTGGGTATTGGAGGGGGCGTTGTTTTGATCCCTTTAATGCTCACTTTGCTCAAATTTGATTTCAGACAAGCTGTTATTGCCTCTCTAATCGTAATTATTCCGACGGCTCTTTCCGGAGTATTTGGACATTTGAAAGAGTCTCCTATCACACATTGGGGGCTTATCATTCTGATTGTGATAGGAGCTATCGTTGGCGCTCAGCTGGGTGTATATCTTTGCCACTGGCTAAGCGTTCCTGTATTAAAAAAGATATTTGGTTTACTGCTCATTTTTGTCGCCATAAAATTGATTCTGTAGGAAGTGATTATGGTAGTAGGTGTCGGTACAGACATAGTAGAGGTTAAGAGAATAGGGCGTTTGGTAGAAAAGTTCGGCGACGTTTTTCTCAGGAAAATTTTACGTCCTGATGAAATTCAATGCTGTAACGCTTCCGCCAATAGGATTCAAAAAATAGCGGCCCGTTTTGCCGCAAAAGAGGCCTTAGCCAAAGCTTTGGGAACAGGTATTTTTGGGGAGGTTAATTTTCAAAATGTAGAAATCTCGTCTGCTGAAAATGGAGCCCCTTTTTTTATCCTCCACGATGAAGCAGCAATAATTCAGCGAGAACGTCAAATATCACATATCCACGTCTCACTCTCTCATACAGAATCTCACGCAATCTCATTTGTCGTTCTGGAGTCTTATGTTTCTAATACGATGCCTCAAAAACCAAATGAAACCACGTCTTTGACATGAAAAACCATCCTCTTCCTTCTAATGTAGCGATTTGTAAAGGTTGCACAGATTATGCAAACCGTTCAGATGTAAAAACGCTAGTGCTTCAGGCTATTGATATATTACATCTATCAGAGTCTTTTATTTCTCCGGGGGACCATGTGGTGATTAAGCCCAATTGGGTTAAGGAACACGATGAACGCCATCCCATGCCCGGCAATTGGGAGCACGTGATTACACACCCAAGCGTAATTGAAGCAACCGCCGATTGGGCTGCTTCACGGCTGAATGAATCCGGGAAAATTACAATTTGCGATGCCCCTCAGACCGATTCCTCCTTTGAAAAAATTCGTGAGTATTGCAAGTTGGATGAGATGATCGAGCGGCTTCGAAGTTTGCATCCGAAAGTTAGCATTTCTCTCTTGGACCTTCGTCCTGAGGAATGGCATGGGGTTGATGGGATAACTGTTTCCAAAAAGAAGCTTCCCGGTGACCCTCAGGGGTCAACTCACCTCCATTTAGATGAAGCCAGTGAATTTTTTCAATTTAAAGGTTTGGGAAAACTTTTCGGTGCTTCGGTCGATGTGGGTGAAACAAACCGAAAGCACGCGAACAGTAATCATGAATACCTGCTTTGCCGCACACCTATGGATGCGGATGTTTTTATCAACATTCCGAAAATGAAAACCCATAAAAAAGTGGGCATTACGTGCGCTTTGAAAAATTTAGTCGGTATTAATGCCAATAAAAATTGGCTTCCTCATCATACCGAGGGGACCCCGGATCTGGGGGGGGATCAGTTTCCCTCCAGCACAACTAAGGCAAAACTGGAGCACTCCTGGATGGGGGCAGCTAAGCGTTGGATGGTTAAGTATCCGCTTTTAGCACGAGTTTTTGTGCCCATCAAATCCTTGGGGCGCTTTTTTTTTGGTGACACTCAAAGTGTAGTGCGGTCCGGCAACTGGTATGGCAACGATACCTGTTGGCGGATGGTACTGGATTTGAACAAAGGTTTTTTTTACTTTAATGGAGCAGCTCAGCCTCGGGTTAAGCCACTTCGTTATTTGACAATAGTGGATGGTATTATTGGAGGTGAGGGCAATGGACCGATGTCTCCGGACCCTGTGCGGTCAGGTTTAATTATAGCCGGAACTCATCCGCTTGCGGTGGATTGTGCCGTGGCACGCTGTGTGGGTTTTGATTGGAACCGTATCAGAATGCTCCGAAATGCCTTTGAAATAAGGCAAATGAACTTCGTGGATTTTAAGCCTGAAGACATGACCTATCAGTCCTCAGTAAATGAATCCCCTCGGGCTCTCTCGGAATTGAATCCTCTTTATTATTTTAAAGCGCATTTTGGCTGGAAAGGCGCAATTGAGCTGTCGCCTCAATCTGAAAAAGTCCCCAATCAAGGTTCAAACAATTAACAAGTTTTCTGCTTGCCCCTGTTTATGGGTTCATAGGCGTTGTTTTTTCTTTCTTTAACATGGCCAGAGTACCATAATCCCCGTATGAGAAGGTTTGCGTTTGTTCTATTTTTCATAGCTGCTGCCTCAATGAGCACGGTTTTTGGAGAAACTTGGCGTTTCACTGCATCCAGCCCTATCCCTGAAGTAGAGCTCTCTTCATCGTTGGACTTGAAAGACACCGTTTCCCTTGAAGCCTGGATTAAGCCCGAAAAGCAATCTCCGGGCGGAGGGCGAATCATAGATAAACTTATTGCCGGTCAGAGCGTTGGTTACATGCTGGATACGTATCCGAACAACTCGCTGCGGATGATCACGGCTCATGCAACCCTTACTTATGATGCCAAGCTGCCGGTCGGGGAGTGGAGCCACGTTGCAGGTGTCTTTAGCGCATCACGCGGACTCTTTAAACTTTATTTAAACGGAAAAGAAGTAGCCGATGCATCTGCGCCCGAGCTCAAGCCTTTGATTCTTTCCAAGGTGCCGTTGCGCTTTGGTGCAGACAGCGACGGGCAAAATCGGTTTTTGGGAGAGATTGCTAGAGCTTCGGTTTATAACGACATATTATCCCCGGAATATATCAAGTCTGCCGCAGAGGAAAAGGATATGTTTAAGATGAGGGCAACCGGGTGTGTCGGCTCATGGCTTTTTTCTGAAGTAAAAGGAAGAAAGCTGTTTGAAAATTTAATGGTTGGGGGACCGAAAATCGATACTGAAACTCCTCTTACTTTTGCAGGAAAAGCAGAACCTCCGGCCAATCCTCGTATGACTCTTTGGTATAGACAGCCGGCAGCTGATTGGAACCAAGCCTTACCCTTGGGCAATGGTCGTTTGGGAGCAATGGTTTTTGGCGGGGTCAAAAAGGATTTATTTCAGCTAAATGAAGATACCCTTTGGTCAGGCAGGCCTCATAACTATAACAAGAAAAACGCCTATCAATATTTGCCCGAAATTCAGAAACTTCTTTTTGAAGGCAAAACATCTGAAGCTACAAAATTAGCCGATAGAGAGTTTATGAGTGATCCTCTTTATCAGCGGGCCTATCAGCCTTTGGGTGACTTGCTGCTGAGTTTTCCGGATCATGCTGAGGTGAAAAACTACCGCCGTGAGTTGGACATTGAAAACGGAGTAGCCCGAGTGGTGTATACAATTGGGGAAGTCTCTTATACTCGTGAAAGCTTCATTTCCGCAGTCGATCAGGTTTTAGTGGTTCGTGTGACCGGGAGTAAACCCGGCTCTGTTACTATGAGCGCAGGCCTCAGTTCGCCTCTCCAGCATAAATTGATGTACGAAGGTGGCAATCGTCTCTTAATGGCCGGGCACTGGGAAGGAGATGGAAAGGTTCGTGGAATACAAACAGATTTGAAAGGCATGGGTTTGAGCTTTGAAGGGTGTCTGGAAGCTCAACTGGATGGGGGACAGTTAGAGTGCAGCGATAATAAACTAAAGGTGCATAATGCCGACTGTATCACGTTCTTTTTTGCAGCAGCAACCAGCTATGTGAATTACATGGATATCAGTGCTGACCCTGCAGCCCGCTGGCGTTCTCACTTGAATACTGCTGTTAAAAAGACCTATTCAGCCATTTTAGCGGATCACAAAGTGGATCATGCCGGTTATATGAACCGTGTTGCGCTTCATCTTGAAGGCAGTGCGCCTCAAATTGAGGCTGGCGATGCAAAAGATAATAAACGTCAATCATATATTGCGCCCGAAGAGGCTATGAAGTTGCCCTCTGATGAAAGGGTGGAGGCTATTAAAAAGAGTCAAGGTTCTTTGAATGATCCTCATTTTGCCGAACTGTACACGCAGTTTGGCCGCTATTTGCTGCTCGCTGCCAGCCGTCCCGGCACTCAACCTGCGAATCTGCAAGGCATTTGGAATAAAGATGTGGTTCCTGCGTGGGGGAGTAAATATACCATTAATATCAATATAGAAATGAACTATTGGCCGGCTGAGGTTGGAAATCTGGCCGAGTGCCACTATCCGCTTTTCGATTTGCTTGATGACTTGCGTGTCACAGGCGCCGACACTGCTCGTCAATATTACAATGCTCGTGGATTCGTCGCCCATCATAATACCGATCTTTGGCGTGGAGCGGCACCCGTCGATGGAGTTTGGGGCGTTTGGCCAATGGCGGCAGCTTGGATGGCACGCCATCCCTATGAGCATTATCTTTACAGCCTCGACACAGAGTTTCTAAAAACCAGAGCTTGGCCGATTATGAAAGAAGCTGCGCTATTTGTATTGGATTTCCTGGTTCCTGCTCCAGAGGGCTCACCTGTTGCCGGTGCCCTAGTTACCAATCCCAGTCATTCTCCTGAGAATACATTTATTCGCTCAGACGGAACCCGAGGGCAGTTTACTTATGCAGCAACGATGGATTTGATGATTATCCGGGATTTATTTGAGAATTGCTTGGATGCGGCAAAGGTTTTGGATGCTGGAGACGGGGCGTTTGAAAAAGAGTTTGTTTCTGAAGTTAAAAAGGCACTCCAGCAGCTAGCACCGCTTCAAATCAGCCCTAAAGATGGTCGTCTGCAGGAGTGGGTAGAGGACTACAATGACGCTGAGCCCGGACATCGTCATATGTCGCATTTTTACGGACTGCATCCGGGGCATCAAATTTCTTTGAGGGGGACACCTGAACTCGCGACAGCGTTAAGAAAAAGTCTTGATACCCGCTTAAATAATGGCGGTGGTGGAACCGGTTGGAGTCGAGCCTGGGTCGTTAATTTCGCAGCCCGGTTTGAGGATTCCGATTTAGCCTGGAAGAATTTACAGCAGCTCTTTGCACGTTGCACTCTGCCCAATATGTTTGATAATCATCCTCCTTTCCAGATTGATGGGAACTTTGGAGGTTCTGCCGCAGTCATGGAGATGCTTCTTCAGAGTCACGCAGAAGAGCAAATAGTCCTCTTGCCGACATTGCCTGCTGCCTGGAGTTCCGGTTCCGTGGGTGGACTTCGTGCTCGTGGTGGTTTTGAAGTAAATCTTTCATGGTCAAATGGGCTCTTGAATGAGGTCAGCATCCTTTCTCATGCGGGGCAAACTTGCCACTTGCGCTATCACGATAAGGTGATTAGCTTCCCGACTGAATCTCGAAAAGTATACGTTCTGGATGCCGATTTGAATCTAAAAGATTGAGAAAAATATCACTCATATATAACCCGGCAGCTAAGGGGCAAAAAGCATCCTGCCAGATCGATCGCTTGAGTGTCCTTAAGGGGAAATGTGATTTCCTCATGACCCAACGGGCGGGGCATGCTATGAAGTTGGCAGCTCAGGCTGCTCTGAATGAAGTTGACTGCGTTGTTGCTGTAGGAGGCGATGGGACCATTTATGAAGTAGTGAATGGCCTGATGAGATCAAAAGTTGAGAAATTACCTTCACTGGCGGTAATTCCTTCTGGCACGGCGAATGTGTTTGCACTTGAACATAAGTTACCGTGGCAAGTGTCCGATGCCTGGAATGCAATCGAAGAAGGAAAAACTCGACTGATTGATTTAATTGAGGTTAAAGAAGGTGCTGGCCCATGGGAGGGTGAAGAGAATATTCGCTACGTTGTCCAGTTAGCAGGTGCCGGTTTTGATGCGGCTAGCCTGAAGCTGGTGAGTTGGGAATTAAAAAAGAAAGTGGGAAAATTAGCCTATTGGATTGCCGGTTTTCGAGCGCTAATTGGAAGACATCCGCACTTGACTTGTGAATGGGAAGGGAAAAAACTTTCTTGTGAATGTGCGCTGGTAGGCAACGGCCGTTATTACGGAGGTAAGCATATTCTCTTTCCCCATGCGAATACTGAGGATGGCCTTTTAGACGTGACATATTTCCCAAAACTGAATTTCCCCACGCTTTTCCGCATTTTATTGAGATTTTGTAAGAGCGGAAATTTTTGTCTTAAAGATAGATATACTTTTCAGACTCGACATGTGAGTCTGCAAGGGGCGGGTTGCAGTTTTCAGCTCGAAGGTGAATGGGCAGGAAACCTTCCTGTAAGTTTCAGGATAGCTTCAAGAAGGCTCCCTATAATAGTCCCAAGTTAACCCGGGAAGGGCTAAATACCCAAGAGAGAACGTTATTTAATAGATTTTTCTACTCCGGAAAGAGACTCTTCATTTCAGCAATCTTCGTTCCCAAAACTCGCTGCAGACCCAGCACGTTTCCCTTTCCATCGGGATGGACCCTATTGGAGAGGAAGATATAAAAAATGCCTTCTTTAGGAAAAATCCACATACTGGTTCCGGTAAAGCCCGTATGTCCAAAAGATTCACCCGGAGGAAAAATATCTCCGCGAGGACTGCTGTAGCCTGTGGCTACATCCCAGCCCAGACTTCGCTGGGCCTCCAAGCCGGCCGGAGATTGAGTGCTAGCCATAAGGCGAATCGTTTCAGGTTTAAAAAGATGTCTCTTCAGGTTTTTACCATATCGCCCTTCATGCAGCAGCATATTGTTGTAGAGAGCTAAATCAGCGATAGTGCTGAAAATTCCGGCATGTCCGGCAACCCCATCCATCGTACGTGCTGTGGGGTCATGTACCACGCCTCGAAGTATTGCTCCATCAGTTAGCTGAGTGGGGGCAATTCGATCTGTTTTTTCCAAAGGCGGGTTGTAACAAGTATCCACCATGCCGAGCGGTTTATAAATATTCTCAAGCGCGAATTGATCAATCCGTTTATTGCTGACAGTTCTGACGATTTCACCCAGCAGGATGAAATTAATGTCGCTATATACAAACTGGGTGCCGGGTTCTTGCTTGGGTAATTCCTTGCAGGCAGTGGCGATTCCAGCATTGTAGCCGCTCCACCCTTTGTAGCCGATACCGGGCCTGAGACCGGAAGTGTGAGTGAGCAAATGGCGAACGGTGATCGATTTTTGAGCGCTGTTTGTAAAAGACGGCAAGTATTGCGATGCAGGAGCATCGACATCAATGAGCCCTCTTTCTTGCAAAAGCATGATACTGGGAGCGGTAGCAACGACTTTAGTGAGAGAGGCTAAATCATAAATAGTATCTTCAGAGTTAGGTTCCACATTAGGTTGCAAAGCTTTATCCCCAAAAACGACGGTGCGTTCATATACACGGGCTTTACTATAGCGATCAGTAGTACGGGAAGATTCCATATGAATCCGCAGTACGCCACCTGGTATATCTCCATTATTGATGCGATCTTGAACAGATGTTTCAATCTCTGCCATTTTTTCCTTATCCCAGCAGGGGCAAGCTGCAGTTGTTTTTTGATTCCAGCCGTTATCGCTCAAACGGCATCCTTGCGTTAGTGAAGCAAAAAGAGCTGCAGCCAATACAACCCTCAATGACCATTGCCTAAACATTGGGAAAGTCTGATACCAGGGAGCCCGGCTGTCAATAGTGAATCTGCTTGTCACTAAGAATATGCTGTGAGAATATGTCGCCGGATTTTACTTATATATGAACATGAAAACGAAGGTAGCTGTTTCCGAAAGGTTGGAGTCTTTGGATGTGCTTCGCGGGATTGATCTTTTTCTACTGGTCTTTTTTCAGCCGATTTTAGGGGATATTGTCCGTGCGTTGCCCCCAAATAATGTTTGTCATGTTGTCTGGGAAAAACTTTTTACACATGTCGGATGGGAAGGATTACGCCTCTGGGACATGATTATGCCACTGTTTCTTTTTATGGCCGGAGTTTCCATCCCTTTTGCCCTAGCTAAATACAAGCGAGGAGAAGTTTCGCTGCAAAAGATGGGTGTGAGAATAGGGAAGCGTGTGCTGCTGCTTTTCGTTTTTGGGGCTATCGTCCAGGGGAATCTCCTGGATTTCGATTTGAACCGTCTTTCGTTCTATAGCAATACTTTGCAATCTATCGCGTCAGGCTATCTATTCGCTGTATTAATTTATATGTTCGCAGGGATTAGAGGTGTATCTATCGCTGTTATCATTTTACCGGCCTTATACACATTCGGAATGCTGGCTTATGGAAAAGGGTATGCACCTGATGTTAATTTGGCTATGGTGGTCGATCGCGCCATAATGGGAAGGTTTGCACCGGGGGCAAGTGTTAACGATTTGGGAGTAGTGCAGTATGCCGGTTGGTATCAGTACACCTGGATTTACAGCACCTTGAATTTCACCACGACTGTTCTAACAGGGTTCATAACAGGTTGGTGTTTGAAAAGTGGATGGTCTCCTCTGCAGAAACTTTATCGGTTGCTTCTACTGGGAGGCGTTTCCTTACTGCTGGCTTGGTTTATTTCATTCTTCGAGCCTGTCAATAAACACCTCTGGACAAGTTCAATGACTTTTCTCACCAGCGGAATTTCTATTGTTTTGATGGCCTGTACCTATTATTTAGTCGATGGCCTGAAATGGCGTTTCGGACTGATGTGGCTGAAAATTTACGGGATGAATTCTATTCTCGCCTATATGCTTTACAATACGCTGGAGGTCAGTTCGCTAACGCATTACTGGCTTCATGGTTTGAAACAATACACCGGCGACTACTATCCGTTTTTCACTGAATTAGCCAAGGTGCTTATAATTTTCGGAATTCTGAGATATTGCTATAAGCGCTCTATCTTTCTCCGTGCTTAAAATCGACGAAGTGGATAGTACGGATTAAATCTCGGTTATTTTATCTCTATGGATGCAGTCCCTTTTAAGTTGGGGACGGCGAGATAGATGCACTTTTTCTCCCTATTGTAGTGCCAGCTTGGCTGTCTTGCGATGGTATCCTCACTGTAAGCGAGTACAGTCCCGTCAACTTTAACTTCTTCCGGCCTTTGCGCTACATTCGTAATCATGGCGTAAATAGTGCATCCGGCATAGTATTTTAACACCAACTCATACTTCTGCGAAGTTGAGGCTGCTTGTAATATGGTGGCTGCGGTACTTAACACCGTGTACTCTGGTTGATCTTTTTTCAGGATTACAGAGTGAATATCCGGGTCAAACCCTTCAAGAGCCAATTGGTTGAGTAGGATATCCTCTGGATTAATAAATGCACCATTGCGCTTCTCAAAGTTGCTGATGCTGTCGGGATATGTCCCGATCAGTTTTCCCTCAATGCATTGCTGGTGTGTGGCACTCGCCAGAATATGCGCCTGAATGCTGCGCCAGTCATTCGGTGTAAACTCCAATATTCCTTGAGGGAGTGTCGTTCCGCCAGAAGCTATTTTCTCCATAGTCTCAGCCAGATGAATCAAGTGATAGGAGTAAACCAATCCATTCCATTGAACCGGCACCGCCAGCCAGGTGTGAGTATAAAAAGTACTCCCGAAAACAGGAATGGTTGATCCTAACATCATCGGTTTATTTGGAAGAGACCAGAGGTAAATGAAAGGGATTCCGCTATCTGCCCACCTCACAGCATGATCGATATGGTCAAGATTTCCCGTCAAACGCCAGGCATCCACACATGCGCCTATTGTGTAGGCTGCTGGCAGAATATCCGGCTGGTATAAAGGGCACTCCCAGACCTGTCCGCCACGAGGAACATTGAATTGGCCGATAAAACTCAAAGCTTTTAATCCGGCTTCGCGACTTGAAGAACTACCGGTTATCCTTGCATGTCGGAGAAGTTTCATAGCGTTATAGGCTGTTGTGCCCATGGTTGCATCTCCGCTTTGCCCCAGCGTTTTTTGTTGCGTCTGGACTGGTTTGAATAGCCAGCTTCCATTAGTTTCCTGTGCCGCGATCAAGCTTTGAATTTGCTGTTCAACAGCATTCCAAGCTTCTTCCAGGTAGCCGTAGTGAAAAGGAAATTCCCAGAGCATAATGTGGCATTGGCTGGAGCTGGAAAGAGAGCTCCCTGTTTTATCAGTTGCAAGAATTCCATCGACCATAGGCTGAATTCGCTCCTGAATTATTTCTGCAACTTTGCCCTCAAACGGTTTACCCGGCAGCCGCTCTGACTCCAGTGAAGAATCGCTAAAAACATCGTTCCAAAGCAAAGTGGCAAAGCCCGGTGCGGGTGCGTATGGCCAGTCAATACAGTGAGCCCATTTATTGGTACCATCCCAAACGCTATCAAAACCTATTCGGCAGAGCTCTCTTTGTTGCGATGGGGAGCGTGGCCAAGCATTGACGGAGGGCAGTCCGTTGTTTTTTTTCAGGTAGTGCCGCACTGAGCTCAGCACCGGGCCATCAGTGATGGCAATTTGTGCATTGAGGCTATACACCTTATAGGGCTCTAGAGTCCAAGAGTACGAATAATCCTGGTTTTCCGGAAAGTAATCCGGAATAGAAGGGAGAAAAAGTGCCAAGCGGTGATTATTCATTCCCTGATCAAAATTGGGAGATGAAAAGCGAGGTGTCGGCATCCCGTGAACACCATCCCATTTTTGAA
Source organism: uncultured Verrucomicrobiota bacterium (assembly GCA_964609795.1). Taxonomy (GTDB): domain Bacteria; phylum Verrucomicrobiota; class Verrucomicrobiia; order Limisphaerales; family UBA1412; genus UBA1412. The sequence continues at coordinate 31,919 of CAZSTC010000002.1, read as the reverse complement.
AAATGTCCCAATAAAGCGAAAGCGTTTTTTGGGGCTGATTACCTACGCTCCAGTAATCCTTGGTGGAATCCGGACAGAAGAAACGCTCTGGGTTAAGAACAGGTGATTGATTCGTTTCCCCCCAGGAGATGGCCATAAGAGGAATCGTAATTTTAGTCGAATCCGGTGAACGTCGATCTGCGATTTTTGCTGCAAAATCGCGCGTAGAGGAGGATGCTTCGGCTCCGTAAAGATATTCCAAACCGGGGAAAAGTCCGGAAATTTTGCCTGCGCCAAATGTCCCTTCACCAACATAGATATTGGGTCCCAAGAGCGAATGAACAGAAGGAGAGCCTGTGGAACTCCAAGTATACGTGATATCCAATTCAGGTTTTTCGTTATCTAAAGTAACATTAAGTCCGATATTCCAGAGGTTATTCGCAGAATCTCGCAGTGGGGAGCTGAATTGCCAGGAATTGGTGTAGCGCTCAGAAGAATCTGAATTACGGCCTCGAAATACTTGCGTGAATGAAGGCTCCCATGTTACAGGACCTTGCGGTGTATTGAGGTTTACCTGAATGAGCGGCTTCCAGAGAGCAACCTGTTCCCAATCTTCTCCCTTTTTACTATATATTTTGGCGTAATGAATGCCTGTTTGATGACGTAAAAAAACGATTTTTACCTTTCCGTTATCCAGCCAGCGGGATCCTTGGGAAGACGTCATATCATCTGGGATAATGTCTACGGACGCAGTGCGAGTTTGTTCGGTCGTGTTACTGATTCGGATTGCTGAGGAATTGGAGCTTAAAGCCGATCGAGAGTCGCCCACCAAAAGTTTTCCGGTGACAAAAGTAGGTCCAGTCCGAGCTGGGGTAGTCCACATAATATCCCCGATCCAGGAATCATCAGTTCTAAGTTCGGGGATTGAACCTGCTCCAATGGGATTCTTAGAAGCATCATATGCGACCACCTGGGCGGTTCCTTTAGTCAGTTTGCCTTTACCTTTATTGGTAACCTTGAAACGTAGGGGAAGGATGGAGTTGGGGGTGACGAGGGCTTGAGCGGGTGTAATGTAATCAAGAGAAAGGTCAGGGTTATAATATCCGATGAGCGTGGAGCGAACGGAGGTTGGCGGATCGAACTGAAGAGATGTTGAGAGAGCATCATCGAAATCATACTCTAAAACATCCCAACGGTTTCCTGATGTCGCATTATTCCCCGGAGGGTAATTCCAATTTTTGACTTGGATGCCATCGTCAGAAGCTAATTTGATTGATAGAGCCTGTGTGCTGTCATGTTGAAAGGCAATTACGCCGGCATTGAGAGGAATTTTATTGTTCTGGAGGGGGATAGAATTGTTGAACAAAAGGATTCGAGGCTCTCCCCAATTGGCCCAGTCATAAACGGTGTTCCGCCCCGGTAATGTGATGAAATCGATTTTAATTTTACGGTTTTGGAAAGGGTTCAAATCTATGCAATGGTGTATCCACTTGCATTCAGTGAGGGTTTGATCCAGAACTACTTGATTGTTGATTCGGATGAGGAATCGAACTCCATCGGCGTCTAACTGTCCCCACTGAATTCCGTCAGCCAACCCCGTATCTGTTACCAAAAAGAGTTTTTGTGAACCTGTACTCCGGGGCAGTTCCAATTGATAAGAAACGGTAGAAGGCTGGGTGGCGACAACCGGATGCTGAAAAAGAGATGGGGATGTAATTCCGCCACAGGTGCTCTGTCTTAAGGCGACATCAATGATTGGTTTTGATAGTGTTGCTGAGCCAAAGCCGTTTAGAAAATCCATTATGACTTTAACCTCAGCACCTCCCTGAGCCAGGAGTGAAGAGGGGAAAAGAAAAGGAATTAGCAATAGAATTGGCCCCCAAAAGCAACGTTTAAACCGTTTCATAATAGCTCTATTCTAGAAGAGCTACGGGGTATTGTCGAGCAGGTTTTGGTTGAATGCCACAAGGTCGGCGTATTTCACATGTCCTCCAAAAATATCCAATGCGGACCCCATGGTCATATCGAGTTTACCTCCGCTGAGCCGGGTGACGAGTTTCAGATCGTCCAGTGAACTTGCCCCACCAGCATAGGTGGTTGGAATTTGTACACATTCCCCCAAAAGCCGTACCAGGGATAAGTCTATTCCCTGGCAGAGCCCCTCAACATCGGCTGCATGAACAAGATATTCCGAGCAATACTGGCTGAGCAAATCCAAAGTCTCACGCGTGATTTTCAAAGTAGTGAATTTTTGCCAACGATCCGTCACTACGTAGTAATCCCCATCTTTAATGCGGCAGCTCAAGTCTAAGACCAGTCGTTCCCGACCAACAACGCGAACTAAAGCTTCAAGTCGCTTCCAGTCCAAGATTCCATCCCGAAAAACGTAACTTGTGACAATGACATGACTGGCACCGGCGTCAAGCCACTCCAGCGCATTCTGTTCATTAATTCCGCCGCCAATATGGAAACCGCCCGGAAAGGCTCTCAAAGCCTCGCGGGCAGCATCGTCATTTCCGGGGCCCAGCTTGATAATGTGACCACCTTTAAGATCATCTTTTTGGTAACGTTTTGCATACCAGGAAGGTGAGTGCTTTGCGACAAAGTTTGTCTTCAAACCTTGACCGGAATCAGTCAGCGTTCCGCCAACGATCTGTTTGACGTGGCCTTCGTGCAAATCTATACATGGCCTGAACATTTAAAAAGGGATAGCAATCAGGAGCGAGTGCTGGGGGGGCGGATAATGACGGTGCTTTTTTGGCTGAGTTCGGGGACGGGGAGCGGGTAGTCCAGCGTGTAGTGGAGCCCGCGGCTTTCAGGGCGTTGTAATGCCGACTCTATGATGATCCAAGCAACTCGAGCTATATTGCGAAGCTCCAAAATATCTTTGGTCACCTTAAAATCCCAATAGTATTCTCGAATTTCTTCTATGATATTTTCAATTCTTGCCTTTGCGCGTTGCAACCTTCTTGTGCTGCGAACAATGCCGACGTAATCCCACATCAATCTGCGGATTTCGTCCCAATTATGATTCAGAACAACCAACTCATCTGCGTTTTGAGCTTTGCCCGATTCCCAAGCTGGAATTTCATATTCTGTTACCTGCGTATTTTCGAGGCAGGAGCAATCTGCCGCGCGTTGTGCAAGCACAATGGCTTCCAAAAGAGAATTACTCGCTAAACGGTTTGCTCCATGGAGGCCCGTACAAGCAACTTCACCAATGGCATAAAGTCCAGGAATCGAAGTTCTCCCGTTAATATCTGTTTGAACACCGCCGCACTGATAATGTGCTGCTGGAACTACGGGGATGGGTTCTTTGGTTAAATCGACACCTCTTTCAAAACAGTGCTGGTAGATGTTGGGAAAGCGCTCCATGAGGAATCGGGCAGGCTTGTGAGTGATATCCAAAAGAACGTGATCGGAGCCATTTTTCTTCATTTCATTATCAATGGCGCGCGCAACGATATCACGGGGTGCCAGCGACAGACGAGGATCGTATTGTTCCATAAACTCCTGCCCATTGAGATTTTTCAGAATAGCCCCTTCACCACGGACAGCTTCGCTTATGAGAAACGATCCGCCTTTTGGGTCGTAGAAGCAAGTAGGGTGGAATTGGATAAATTCCATATTCGCTATTCTAGCACCTGCACGCCATGCCATCGCTACTCCGTCTCCCGTGGCGATATAGGGATTAGTCGTATAAAGATAAACTTTCCCACACCCCCCCGTAGCAAGGATTACGTGCTTGCCCTGAAAGGTTACTATTTCCTTGGTTTCGGCATCCAGCGCATAGACGCCTATGCACTGTTTCTGCCCTTTCCCGTCGTCTGATAGAATTAGATCAATCGCAAAAAAGTGCTCAAAGAAAGTGATATTGGTTTCTTTGGAGGCAGCACTGAGCAAGGCCGTTTCCACTTCGCGACCGGTAATATCACCTGCGTGTAAAACTCTTCGCTTGGAATGACCACCCTCACGCCCCAAATCTAATTCTTTGCACCCACGACGGTTGGGTATATCCCGTTCTGAGAATTGGGTGCCGTATGCGATGAGATCAGCAATCCGGTCTGGCCCCTCGCTGACAATGGTGCGCACCACTTGTTCATTACAAAGTCCTGCGCCTGCATTCAATGTGTCTTGAATGTGCATCTCGAAAGAATCTTCTTTCGAGGTAACGGCTGCTATTCCCCCCTGTGCCTGGTTAGTATTGGAATCAGCTCGTTCTTTCTTGGTAATGACTGCGACACTTCCATTTTTCGCGGCTTTAAGTGCGAAGAATATTCCGGCAATTCCGCTGCCCAAAACAAGATAATCAAACTTTAATGGTTCGGACTTCATCGAAATTATAAGGTATCGTTGTCAATCAGTCTTGTTTTTCCCACAAACACAGCCAGTGCTATTTGGGTCCCTGTAGAAACTAAAGACACAGGGGAAAGTGTTTCCGGGTTAAAAAATTCGATGTAGTCCACTTTGGTATCTGGATTCTTTTCAATAAAAGTCTTTAATTCCAGCCTCATTTCTTCAGCGGGCAGTGCGGCTTTGGATGTTATTTCTTTTGCCTTTTTGATTGCCTGGTTTAAACAAAGGGCACTCTGGCGTTCTTCTGCTGAGAGATAAATATTTCGTGAACTTAGGGCAAGGCCGTCATCTTCCCGGATGATGGGGGCTCTTATGATTTGCACTGGGAAGTTCAGATCTCTCACCATGCGTTGAATCACGGCTGCCTGTTGAAAATCTTTGTTTCCGAAGACTGCATAGTCAGGCAGGACTATGTTAAAAAGTTTAGCGACTATCGTTGTGACTCCTCTGAAATGAGTGGGACGAGCCACACCTTCCATGGACTGAGTCAGAGTCTCCTCGACCGCGTAAGTGCTGTGCTTTAATCCAGGACAAAATGACTTCTCTTCAAAGGGGTACATGAGTGAATCCGTAGGAGTGAATACAGCATCTGCCCCTGCTTCCTGGCAAATTCTGATATCCTTCTGTAAGTCACGTGGATATTTTGTAAGATCTTCATTAGGAGAAAATTGAAGTGGATTTACATAAATACTCACAACCACTTTCCCACTAAGTTGGACAGATTGGCAGGCGCATTTTATTAAACTTACATGACCTGCGTGGAGAGCCCCCATGGTGGGTACTAGTGCAATGCTCAGCCCCGATCTCTTCCAGCCCAGGGCTAGGCTCTGCATCTCCCTGATAGTTTCAATATGTTTCATAGTGCTAGCAGCAGTTCTAGTTGGGAAATGGCTCTGATGGGTCACTCCCCTCGGTTACCTCTTCATTATACTTCAAAAAATCGAAGAATAACGATAAAAAACTGAAGTTTCGTTTTTTGGCAGAGAACGTGGTCTGGTCGGCCCTTTCTATTCATTAGCTGCAGAGACAGGTATCAGATTATTTGAATCTTCCGAAGATAGTCATAACTGTAGATGCCGGATGCATGCCCGTCGCCCCAAGTAAGTTGGAGAGCATACCCGCCCACAGGGACTATAGAATGAATTTGGTAAGACTCCTTGTTGTACGGTGGCTTATGTGAATCTTTCTGAGCTTGGGCTGCCGCAATCGTGTTTTTCTCACACCATGCGCAGGGACACTTTTTTCTCAAATCCTCCAGCGAAATAAACTGCTCAGTCCCATCACTCCAGCGTATGGCCAACTCTTCGGCTACTAAATCCAGCTGCAAAGGAGTGATCATTCTAGCGGTCTTTCGTTTTTAAAGTTAGCCTTATGAAGGGTTTCCGCATCACAAGGCATGGCACGATTGGAAGATTTTACAAACTCTATCATTTTACGGGATGGAGGCAGATGAAAAAGTTGCTCAGCCTGATGAACGGCGTCATTTCGCTTAAGCTGGGTGCGGAAAAGAAAATTATAAACTCTCTTTAATTCCATCCGTTCTTGAGCGGAAAAACCAGCCCGGCGCAGACCTACACTATTTAATCCGGCAATAAGATTTTTATCAAATGCTGTGGTATAGGGGGGGACATCACAGCTCATAGCGGAAACACCTTGAATCATAGCCAGTTCTCCGATTCGAACAAACTGGTGGATAGCGGTGTTGCCCGAAATAAAAGCACGATCGCCAACAATGACGTGTCCTGCCACCAGAGCTGAATTTGCCAAGATGACCTGATTGCCGACTACTGCGTTGTGTCCCACGTGGCTATTGGCCATGAAAAAACACTCATTTCCGATCACCGTGTCTTCTGCATCAGTGTTGGAGCAGTGAATTGTGACCATCTCTCGGAAGATATTGCCATTACCAATCCTGAGACTTGTAGCAGCGCCTTTATATTTGGTGTCTTGCGGAGGAGTGCCAATAACAGAGCCGACACCGAAGAAATTGTTTTCTCCGGCCGTCATGTGGCCTGTTAAATAAACATGATGATGAACTTTGCATCCGGCTCCTAATTCTACATATTCGTCAATAATAGAATAAGCACCAACCTGCACGGAGGGGTGAATACGAGCCCGTGGGTGAATAATAGCAGTGGGATGAATCATGCTTCCGTATCTCTATCAATTAATACTATTTAAATGGATTATTCTTGTTCCCATTAAAAGTGTCTGTAGCCTTGGCTGGCTGACTTGAAAAAGGGTTCTTTTTCCTACCCAGCCGGGCAGCACCCGTTTCGTTTTGGCTAGTAGGGACAGGGTTGCTTGAAAAAACAGGTTTTGGTTTAACCCCGGGAGGAAGAAAAAAGGGAGTTGTAAATAGAAAAAACCAAGCTACAAAGAAATGGATTGCAACGGCAATAAGCAGGCCTTCCAGCTTGTAGAGGTTGGATTCGTACCCTAACAGAGCCAATCCCAGTAAAAGGGCCCCCGGCATTTGAACTGCCCCTGCAAGAGAGTAACAGGCAACCCAGTCCCTTTTTCTATTGAATATCCAGCCGATTAACTTTATAGGGAACATGTAAAGAAAGCTTAAAACTTGCCAGCAAAGCATCTGAACAAACATGGCAATAAACCAGACCCAGAAAATGACGGGCCCCATCCAAGCCTGCCACCATGGGATGGCCTGTTTGCGGTTAAGGAAGAACACGCTGCTCCCATAAGGTATTTCGGTATAATAGCCAAAGCTATGAATCTTCAACTGATGCTCGGTTAGCTCAAGAGTTACGTCAGACTCACGACCAGAGCGGGCATCACCGTAGGTATTAATAACCATAGCCAATTTGGATGATTGGGCTAAAGCTCCTTCTCTATCATCCCAGTGCAATCGGCCATCACTGATTTTGGCGGGCGATTCAGGCAAAGCTTGGACAAAGGAAGTAACAACCGGAAAGTAGGATCCGCAGAATAGCCAAAGAGCGCAGAGAGAGCAAATAAACGCAACAATGGTTTCTACACTGAAAAGGAAAACACGATCAGCATAGCCAAACCGAGCAATTCCTTTCCAACTGAATGGGAGAAATGCTGTCGATCTCCTTTTTTGAAAATCCTTTTCCTTTTCTCTGTGCGACTCCATCGTACCTGCCTATTGAAAACCAAACCCTTACATTTTGTCAATCTCAGCCGTAATAATCACTCAATATAGAAGGGGATAAATGGTATTAAATGTATGAGCCATCAAACTTGTTTTTCAAGACGATTGAGTAATCTAAGGAGTCCATCCAGAATTGTAAGAGGGTGTGGCGGGCATCCGGGAATATAAAGATCCACCGGTAGAATGGTGTCCACGCCCGAATTGACTTGCTCGTGGTTGGCAAAAGGGCCGCCGGATATAGCACAAGCTCCAATAGCGATCACAATTTTCGGTTCAGAGACAGCATCGTATGTCTTTTTAAGAGCCAGTTCCATGTTTTTGGAAACGGGGCCAGTAACCAAAAGGCCATCGGCATGTCGGGGTGAGGCAACGTATTGTATGCCAAAACGTCCTAAATCCCAGCCTATAGTCCCCAATACGTTGATATCCGCTTCACAAGCATTGCATCCCCCGGCGCTAACTTGCCTCAGTTTTAAAGAGCGCCCGAACATTTTCAGCATTTTAGATTCCAGGGCAGAAGCTAAGCGAATTTCCTCTTTACCAGGTGAACTCAATAGAAGGTCTTCACGCTGGCGGGCGGCCATTCGATAATCACCTGTTCTGAGAATAGCTTGAGATGGACACGCTTTAGCACATTCTCCACAAAAAAGGCATTTTCCAAGATCCAAAACAGGAGGTTTCTCACATGTCCTGGAAACAGCTTGGGTAGGACATAGTTGTGTGCATACTAGACAAGCGCTTGGACATTTTGAACTCTCCAGCCGTAGTGAACCACCATGGCGGTCGGGCAAGGGAGGAGGTGCCTCGTGTGGAAAGCGGATGGTTTGGCAGCCTCGCTTAAGTCGATTAAAAAGAGTATCGTGTATAAACATAGGAGGAAAAACTAGAGGTCAAAGCCGCAGTAGCTCAGGTTAAAGCTCTTATTACAAATCGGGAAATCCGAGATTGCTTGATTGCGCAGAGCCAAGGCTAACCCCATCCAATTGTGGAAAGAAGGATCGGTAACTTTGTATCGGCGAAAACGCCCTTCCGAGTCGGTTAGGGCTACATGGCATATTTCTCCACGCCAGCCCTCGATTAGAGAGACGGCCAATTTATCAGGGGCCAAACGGGTGATTCTATCTGCGTTTTCGGTTTCAGGCGGCGAATTAAATTGTTCTTTTAAAAATTCGCCCGAATGCTGCATTTCCAGCCAGCGAACCTTTGCCCGGGAAAAAACATCCCCGTCAGGCCAGACGGCAAGGGGCACCTGAGCGAAGCGGTACCAACCAGTCGGATGATCAAAACGGACGTCTCGGACCAGTCCACAGGAGCGCGCAGCCAAACCTACTAGCCCGATTTTTGCTGCCATGGGAGTGTTTAAGGACCCTACCTGTTCAAATCTTGCACGAGAAGAGGCCGAATCCCAAAGCCAGCCAACAGCCTGAAGAGCATCTTGCAATGTTTGTACGAAGCGTTCACTCAAGAGAGCCAGGCGTTTTGTGTCGCAGTCAATGGGGGAAAAACCGGGACGAACCATCCCTCGGCCAAAACGGTTACCGCATAAAAGCGCTGTAAGATTCAAGAAATCTCCACGAATTTTGCCGCAAGCCGAAGATGTGGGAATGAAGGCTACGTCATTAGCCAGAGCGCCCAGATCGCCCGTGTGATTAGCCAGGCGTTCGAGCTCCAGTGCAATCGCCCTCACCCATAGTGCGTATAAAGGGGCCTGAACTCCAGCCAAGGCCTCAAGAGCTTGCGCATAGGCAGTGGCATGGCCAATTGACGTGTCACCGGCTATTGTCTCTATCTGATGAATACTTAAACGATGAGGCCCCCCGAGTAAGGCTTCTTCAATTCCTCTATGTTGGTAGCCCAAAGCAATTTCCAGGTGCAAGACTTCTTCGCCATCACATTGAAAACGAAAATGTCCCGGTTCGATCACACCCGCGTGAACTGGTCCTACGGAAACTTCATGGATTTCGGAACCCTCCACTGAGAAGAAGTTTTTTGGGTTATGTATTACATCGAGATTTTTACGTACGGGTTTCAGCCAGGGGTGCCCCAGAGGAAGAAGCCCATATTGTTCGTATATTTCTCTTTCAAAAAGATGGGCTTCAGGATACTTGGGCGTTAGTGAGGGAAAGGAACCGGAAAAAGGCTGGCTGCGGGATACACAGAGCACGCTGCTGGAGTCCAAAGCCAAGACCGCAACCAATCTCTTTTCAGAACCCTCCGGGAGTGCGAAGAAATTGGCCATGCGTGCTCCCAGCTCCAACTCTTCACTTAGATTCCGAATGAAGTCTGAAAGGGAATACTCGGGGATTTGATTCCAATCCAAAGCTTCACCGTTGGCAAATAGTGCAAAAGAATTTAATACGTTCATAGGTTTGGAATGAGTTGTTGTACTGCTTCAGACCAGATTTGGCGAAGTGGATTTGGAATGCAGAGACCTAAAAACAGAACAGCTCCGATCAGTATTAATGAGGGAAGTAAAGTGGCCGGTTTTTCGCAGTATTTTTCGCAAAGCTGTTTTGAATTTATTTTTGGGCGTCCGTATACAACGGAGAAGACAATCCGGGTGAGTCCAAAAAAAGCCAGCATTAAGGCAAACAAAAAGAGCACAGCAACCCATGGGTATCCTGTAAAGAAGGCATTTTTAATAATCATCAGCTCACTGAAAAAAAGACCGAAAGGAGGACAGGCTGTGATCGCAAAGAGTCCTGCCATAAAAAGCAGAGATGAGTGCGGCATGATAAGAAAAAGGCCCTTGGCGTCGGTTGTAGTGTAACTGCCTGATCCGCGTTGAAGATTTCCGGCACTGAGAAAAATGGCACCTTTCGCCATGCAATTATTCCAAAGATGGAAAAACGCAGCCCAAAGCCCCACAGCACCGAGAGAAGCTCCAATACAGAGAATTCCCATTTGCTCGATGCTGGAGTAGGCTAACATTCTCTTAAAATTATTTGTGGAAAGGAGAAAAAACGCAGCCAATAACATGGAAAGAAGTCCCAGGAATAAAAGAGTGCGGTCGGCGATCAAACCGGCACCCGCCGCAGCGACGACACTGCGCACGCGAAGCAATGCCAAAAATGCCACAGAACTGACACCGCCTGCCAGCAATGCACCCGCCATGCTGGGAGCCTCCCCGTATGCATCGGGTTTCCAGGCATGCATCGGTACAAGGCCCATTTTAGTGCCATATCCAACTAAGATCAGGACCCAGGCAATAAGAACCCATGGACGGGAGAGAGAGGCGGCTTGGGCGATTAAAGCCGTAAAGGTGAGGTCTCCCTGTCCGCCCCCATGCAAGGATGCATAACCTAGACAAAAGGAGCCCAAAAGGGAGAGAGCAATTCCGGTAGCGCTGACAAGCAGGTATTTCCAAGTGGCTTCAATAGCTCTGGGTTTGCTGCTGAAATGGATGAGCGGCACAAAACAAAGGGTGAGACCCTCAGTAGCAATCCAAAGCAATCCCAAGTGGCGAGACATGTGTGCCGCGCTTATTAACCCCAAGCTGGCGAGGATTACCGAAACAAAAACGCGATTTCGCCGCTCTCCATGTGCCCTTAAATAAGGGATGCCATAGATGGAACAGACCAAATAGAGCAAAGAAATAACCGGCAGTATTGCGCGTGCCAGAGGATCAAACCCCATCCAGGAATGGAAAAGGATTTCAGGCGGGTTTATCAGAAGCCAGGACATTAGCAGGGTGTGGATTGCTGAAATGGCGGGTAAAAACCAGGGACGAGTTCGTTCGCTGGGCCATAACGCGGCGAAGCAGGCTCCTGCAAGTGGAATCAGGACTAAAAACAATTCTCTCATTCTTTTAAAATATTTAGCTTTCGAGTGTCTAAGGAATCAAAAGTGCGCTGGATGCGATCCAGTACTATTCCCGCAACAAATATCCCTACAATAAGATCCAAAAGGATACCGGCTTCAACTAAGAGGGGGATAGAATGCACAAGTAACAAACCAAAAAGGTAGATACCATTTTCCAAAACCAGATACCCGCATATTTGTGCAATGGCTTTAGACCTGCCGACCAAAAGCAAAAAACCGGCTATAATGGTAGCCATAGAGCCACCCACTAATAAGGAGCCGTGATGCTCTGGAAGTAAGGGGAGTTGAAATGAGAGCATCAGGGCGGCAATCATTCCCGCAGACCCCAGAAGGAGTGAGGGGACAAAACCGATCATAGGAGCAACATCTCGATCTACATTGGCGGCACGTGAAGCCCACCGCAAAAGGGACGGGATTACAAACCCTTTCATCAAGACAGTTATCAGAGTGAAGCCCCATATTATGATGTGAAAATCGGGTTTAATAAGAAGCGGTACGCACCCTAAAATTACTCCTTGGAGAGCCACAATGCGTATGAGTGCTTGCAGACGCCCTGTCCCCAGGGCAACAAGATTGAGGCCTATAGCCAATCCAATTAATACATTTAAAAAGCTGTTCATTGTGCAAAACCTTTCCACGCAGTTAAGAGAGCAAAGAAGCAGAAAAGAAACGCCGTAGTTAAAAAGAGAGGTACTTTTCTAAAAGCATACCGAGCCAAGAAAGATTCAACCAGCCCGACAGAGATGCTGACCAGTACAATTCCTGCGATTAAATAAACAGTTGCCTCTATGCCTGAGAGTTCCCCTAGCGGCAAAACTATTTTCACCAGGAGGACTGAGAAAAGAAGGAGTTTCATTGCCGCTCCGTGCAAAGAAGCCGCCAGGAGTGGACCACTATGGTCCAGAATCATCGCTTCGTGAATCATCGTAAGCTCCAGATGGGTGTTGGGATCATCGACCGGGACCCGGCAGCTTTCTGCCAGGAGGGCTGCAAAAAGCCCAAATAATAAGAGCAACGTTCCTGCTCCCGGCGTCGGTGCTAACATGAAGCTCAAGGTAAGACTGGAGCTTTTTATTGCCAGGGTAAGCACTGCGGTGATGAGTGCCGTTTCGGTTAAGATGGCAAAAGAAACCTCACGCGCAACCCCCATTCCCTCAAAAGCGGATCCAGTTTCTAAAGCTGCCCATGAAGTACAGAAACGGGATAGAGCCAGAAGATAGAGGAGCAAAAGGGCGTCTCCGGAAAAGCTCATTAAGGAACTAATCGGCCCTAAAGGAACCAACAGCGCAGCGGCCAGGATAGCAATCCAGGAGACTGCAGTTGCTGCGATAAAACCGGGAGATGCAAGATCGCTGAGGACAACACCGCGTTTCCAGAGCTTGGCCAAATCATAGTAAAGCTGAAATAAGCGGGGCCCTTTTCTGCCAGCGACCCAGGCTTTAACTTTATTGACGATCCCGGGTAGAAGGGGGGCCAATAAAAGCCAAACGACTAGGCTGATCAAAAATTCAAAAACCGACGATAAAATATGGAATAATTGCATCTGCTCCAAAAAATCGATAACAAAACTCATAATTCAGTGCCTCTGGTTTTGGGTGATTTTTTCTCTTCCTGCAACTTATTGGAATCAAATCGAGAAAAAATATCCAGCCACTCTTCATCTGACGTTTCTTTTTCGTTTGGGCGGCACAAATGACCTTGAGCAATCAGCCGGCTGAGTCGTGCGAGAATCCCAAAGTGTGAACGAGGGGAGGGGGGAACGAAAAAGATAAGTCGTTCAATCGGTTTTCCATCCGGAGAAGTTTCCCGGAAGGAAGAAGACTCTTTAAGAAAAATCAAAGCTAAAAAACCCTTGTCGTTTCCCAAGGAAATGCGGGTGCTGAAGTGCGGCAAAGCATAGCCTCCACCAATAGGAGCCCAGACGATACCCTCTTTCAAATGAATGCGTTGAGAGAGAAGCTTCTGTTCATTAGGCGAAAGCATTGGGAGAGAGAGGATAATTTTCTCAAAAACGGAAATGATTTCTGTAGATGAGACTTCGCGCCATACCCCTCCCCTTATCAGCAGAGGAGCCAGAGCCAGCTCATCCGTCAAAACTCCCCCTTCCGGGGCTAGAAAACCAGTGCGCGCCGTGAGTCCATGAGAGCCTGCCCAGTCAGCCACGCGAGCCCGGTCGAATAAGAGGCGCCCCCGATCGGAAACACAGGGGAGTCCGTTGTGCTGAATCCATCCTTCAACCACTTTTTCAGAAACGCCGAAAGACTCGGCTACTTCTATTAAGTTCAAATACACGTCAAAATAGGGTGTTGAGTTATAAATCTGTTTCGTCAGTTCCAGCAAATTGTTATGCAGGCAAGAGCAATTAATCCCAGAATAATGTATAAAATGTAGACGTGGGTGCGTCCGTTTTGAAATTGCCGGATAATCCTCGAAATCCAGAGAATCCATTGAGCGCAGGGCTCAATGATTTTCTCAAGAACGGTTTCGGGGGTATGTTTGTCAAGGTGGGCATGCTGTGGAAAGATTCCGCAAAGAGGCTTTTCATGACGTTTGATCCGAAGTATCCAACTGAACCATTCGGTAATTATGCCAGCAAAAGAGCCAGCTGTGTATTGCATTCTGGGTGTGGGGGCTGTGTAGCCGCAATCCCAGGTTAAGCGTCGTTGAATTCCCTTTTGGCGAGCATGTCGAAAGAGCAGCAAAAACCCACCAGTGGCTGCTACGGTTAAGAGAATATGTGCCAGGCTCAGAAACTTCAAGGACGCAGGCATGGGAGTCAATTCCCATGTTCCATGCCAGGAAGCTACAGCAGAAATGAGAAGTTTCCAAAACAGGAAAGGAGCTAAACCGATCATCACGCATCCACCTGCCAGAATGAGCATTGGAATTCGCATCCAAAAACCGCACTCATGAGCATGGCTGGCAGCAGGCGTTCGAGGAGCCCCCAGAAAAACTACTCCGCAGACTTTTACGAAACATGCAAGTGCGAGTGCTCCGGTGAGAGCCAATAGAATGATAGAAGGAATAGCAATAAGCAGGGCTGAGGAGGGCTGAATAACTGATGAAAACATGCCCAGGTAAATTAACCATTCGCTCACAAAACCGTTCAAAGGGGGAAGTCCTGCGATGGCGGCAGAACCCAAGGCGAATAGGGCAGTCGTCCAAGGCATCTTTTTCCACAATCCACCCAGATCGCTCATTCTGCGTGTTCCGGTGGAATGGAGCACGGAGCCGGCTCCCAAGAAGAGTAGAGACTTAAACATTCCGTGGTTCCACACGTGGAGGAGGGCGCCAGCCATCGCTAAAGCTCCCCAAGTTGCCTTTCCATGGTTTATCGCAACCATGGCAAAACCAATTCCTAAGAGAATAATTCCGATGTTCTCAACACTGTGGTAAGCCAATAGGCGCTTCAGATCATGTTGGCCCAAGGCAAAAACCACTCCAAGAACGGCGCTCACTATGCCCAGAATGATTATAACCCAACCAGCGCTGCCGGGCATAGGAAGCCAGCCGCTAAACCGGACAATACCATAAATCCCCATTTTTATGGCGACCCCGGACATTAGTGCGGAGACGTGGCTCGGGGCATTGGCATGAGCAGACGGAAGCCAGATATGGAGCGGAAATATACCGGCTTTAACGCCAAAACCCAGCAGTGCCAGCCAGAAAAGTATGCTCAGGTCTGTACGTTCAAGCATTGGCCCCAGTTCCCAACTTCCGGTTCTCTGTGCTAATAAAGCAAAAAATGCAAACAATAGGAGTGAGCCGGCGTGTGAAACTGCCAGATAAAGCCAGCCTGCACTTCGAACCTCTTTTTTCTGAGGCTGTAACGTAATCAGAAAATAAGCACTTAGAGCGAAGAGCTCCCAGCTGATTAAAAAGTGCAAACCGTTGGATGATGTGAGTACCAAAGCCATACAGAGCGACAGAAGGCTCCAGAATAATCGGCCCCATTTGGCAGAAAGAGGATGTTTTTGAATAGACCAGTATTCCCACGCATAAACAGCTCCCAAACCACCTATTAGAGAAAGGAGAGAGAGAAAAATGGAACTCAACCCATCCAAACGCAGATGAACCTGCTCGCTTGCCACGGTGAATGTGCTTTTCCATTCCCATTCGGTGGCTGTACACAAAACACCGATTGAAGTAGCTAGTAGAAGCCCGTTGGCTATCGAATTACTGTAAAGCCAAACTCGCGGAGCTCGCATCGAGCAGGCCAGACTCAAAAGATGAAGCAGAGCGGCAGTTGCTAAAATTAACCCAATTGTCATAGAAGATTTATAATGAGGGTATTAAGCGAAGCAGACTTTCGATCAATAACGGTTGACCTGTTTCGTTTGTAGTGGGCTCATGTGGCCCTAAACACAATAGTCAGCAACAGGCAATAGAGCTCCTGCTTCACAATGTGCGAAAAACGTCTTTTCACTTCTGTAGTATAAAAAAGAAAATGCCAGTTTGATTCCGTAGAACAAACTACCCGTCGAAAGCCTAACACTTTTCAAATTCGCTTCAAGAAGATTATAATGGATTCACTTGTTATTCGCGACTTCGTAAGCCTATGCCTCCGGTAAATTTAAACTGATACGATAGAGGTTGTTAATATGATTTTATAAGCTGCTGAGCTATTCTTTTTGACTAAAGAGTCTCTAGCCGATAAACTTTATCTCCATGAGAATGCGCCTTTCACCATGGCACTGGACAGGCCTGATTGGGATCCTGTTCGTTTTTTTGTTTAGCTGTTCAGCCGTTTCTGCCGGCGAAACCTTTTCGAACCCAATAATTCCTTCTCCCTCAGCGGATCCTTTTGTGGTTCAACACGAGGGTTACTATTACCATATTCACAGGATCGGGTCGGAAAGAGCCCCGGGAATTGCCATTCGAAAAACGGAAGATCTGAGTCAGTTGGGAAATGCCAAGCCGCAATGGGTTTGGTCAGCACCATCATCCGGTCCCTACAGTCGGGAGATATGGGCACCGGAGTTACATTATTACAAAGGAAAATGGTATATATATGTAGCAGCCGATGCGGGGCGAAATGAAGATCATCAAATGTGGGTGATCGAATCAGAAGGCAGCGACCCTATGGGGCCTTATAATCAAACCCCTTACCATTTGGAAACAGGCGGATGGGCTATAGATGGAACCCTGCTAGTCGATTCGGAAAACAGACCTTACTTTATCTGGTCCGGTTGGCCGGGCAAAGTAGATGGAGTTCAGAATCTATACATCGCTCCCATGGAAAGCCCAACGAAGATTGTAGCTCAGCGGACCCTCCTGAGTGAACCTGATCAAGCTTGGGAGCAACGGTCGGATCATTTACGTGGCCTTCTGGAGGGGCCTCAGATTTTATATCGAAAGGACAAGATATTCATTATTTACTCCGCTAGTGGTAGTTGGTCAGAACACTATTGTCTTGGGATGCTGGAATACCTTGGGGGTGATATATGCAAACCGGAAAATTGGAAAAAGCATAAAGAAGCTCCAATCTTCTCTGGCGAGGATAAAGTGCTTGGGGTGGGACATTGTTCTTTTGTGAAATCACCGGATGGAAAGGAAGATTGGATTGTATATCATACCAAACAGAAGAAAGAACACGGTTGGGGTGATCGTTGTGTGCACACACAGCCCTTCAGTTTCGATGATTCAGGTTTGCCTTTTATTGGTAAACCAGTCCAGCCTGGTATAGAGATTTCCAAGCCGAGCGGAACCACCGCTATACCCGTAATTGTACGCGATAATTTCAGCGATACTTGGGTAGCGACCGATGGTTTGGGTCGCAGTCTACCCAATGCAGGAGAAGTAGGTGCACCAGAAGAAAATAAGACTGTCGGCATGTTCTATTTTCTCTGGATGGGCGCCCATGGAACTGAAGGACCTTTTGACGTAAGTAACATTATGGAGAAATACCCAGAGGCGATTAACGATCAGAATCATCCCGCGTGGGGACCTCTGATGAAATACCATCATTGGGGAAAGTCCTGGTTCGATTATTATCTTTCGACCGATGAAGCCGTATTTGAAAAACATGCTCGAATGCTTGCTGATATGGGAGTTGACGTCATAATTTTTGACACGAGCAACCAGGTGACTTATCCGGAGCAATATTTGGCACTTTGTAGAGCTTTTACCAGAGTTCGTGAGGCGGGTGGCAGTACACCCCAGATTGCGTTTCTCTGTCCTTTTGGGAATCCATCCAGCACTGTTCAAAAGTTGTGGGATGAGTTTTACAGCAAAAACCTTTATTCAGATTTGTGGTACCACTGGGAAGGCAAGCCGCTTATTCTGGCAGATCCTGCTTCCCTGAATTTAGGAACTCTTTGGAATAAGCAGGATAAAGCGATCGGTCTGGAGGAGAACGGTACTTTGGGGCAAAGTTTTCATGCCAATAAACCCTGGTTGCGAGTTTCTGCTTGTCTCCCCACTTGGGAAAGCACGAATTCTGCATTTACGATGAAACTTTATAAAGGTGCTACTCCCGGTGGTTCGCTTTTAGCCGAAGAACGTCTTGCAAAAATTATAGATAATGGATGGTTTGGAATCAGTGTTGATAAGCCTTTTCCAGCAGGAGAGTATTACCTGGAAATTTCACATCCCAAAAACAAGGTAGGATGGTGGAGTTCGGACGATAATCTCATTCCTCAGGGTGTCTCCTGGCAGAATGCGCAGCGTGTTTCCGGTTCAAGGAGTTTGCTTATTGTCTATGACGATGACCGCTATAAAGATTTAAACGGCTTTTTCACTTATCGCAAACCACAGCCCAGTTACTTTACCGGACCTACAGCAGCGAATCAGTGGGGCTGGTTGGAAGTTTATCCACAGCATATATTCTATGACTCTGAAAATCGGCCCGAACAAATGACTGTTGGCGTGGCCCAAAATGCTTTAGATGGCAAATTAAGTGTCTTGAGCAACCCAGGGGCTCACGGTCGGAGCTTCCACAATGGAAAACAGCCGCCGCCTGAAGGCCAGGATACTTTGGGACGCAATTATCAGGATCAATGGAATCGGGCGCTGGATGTCAGCCCACCCTTTGTTTTTATTACGGGATGGAACGAATGGGTAATGATGCGTTTCAATAAACAAAATTCGCCTTTTTACGGGAGTGGCGAAGTGACCTTTGTCGACCAGTTCAATGCCGAATACAGCCGTGACATAGAACCTGCTGAATGTCCGCATCAGGATAATTACTACTATCAGACGATAGCCAATATACGACGCTATAAAGGAGTGAGGCGATTGCCGGAAGTGGCCTCCAATCCGATTCTTCTGAATGGCGACTTTAGTGATTGGGCGGCGGGAAGTCCTGAGTTTCGTGATGATATTGGCGATCCTGTTCGGCGCAACCACCCGGGGTGGGGTAGTGAAGGTATCTATCAAAACCGAACCGGTCGTCACGACATTATAAGTGCGAAGGTTAGTTTAGATGACGAAAATCTCTCTTTTTACGTGCGGACTTTGGAACCTATGGGGAGGCCTTCAGAAAAACATTGGATGTTACTTTTCTTGGATGTTGATGAGAACCCAAACAATGGTTGGCTCGGGTATGATTTTATTATCCGCAGTGCTGAAGAAGAACCTGAGCGATTTGCTGTACTTCAACAACATAGCGGACAGGAAGGTGACTATCACTGGATAACGAAATCAAAAATCCAGAGGGTGATAAACGGAACTCAAATGGAACTGAGCATTCCCATAACTCTCTTGGATTTGGGAGGAAAAACCGTGAAAAAGATCGATTTCAAATGGGCTGACAACATTCTGGAAAATGGTCAGCCCAAAGATTTCACTGTGAACGGTGATGTTGCTCCAAATGATCGCTATAACTATCGGGCTATCTTCAAATGACGCACCTCAAATGAGAGCAATCTTAAACTTTTTCTAGTGCTGAATAGAAAATAGTCGTTTATAGGATTAATTGGAACGTTAGGACCAGGAGAGTACAACTTTTCCTGAGAGGCCGCTCTCCATCGCTTCGAATCCCTTTTCGAACTCCGTATAGTGGAAGCGGTGTGTGATGATCGGTTCTATATTGAGCCCACTCTGAAGCATCACCGACATTTTATACCAGGTCTCGTACATTTCGCGACCATAGATCCCTTTGATAGTGAGCATGTTAAAGATGACTTTATTCCAGTCCATAGGCGTTGGGCTGCCAGGGATGCCGAGCATCGCTATCTTGCCACCATGGCACATATTATCGAGCATGTCCTGGAAGGCGTGAGCATTGCCCGACATTTCCAGTCCGACGTCAAAACCCTCTGTCATTCCAAGTTTTTTCTGCAGTTCTTTAATGGAGGATTTTTGGGTATTGAGAGCCACATCTACTCCCAGTTTTTTGGCCAGTTCCAAGCGATGCTCGTTTACATCTGTAATCACGACAAATCGAGCGCCCGCATGTTTAGCAACAGCAGCGGCCATAATGCCGATGGGGCCGGCTCCTGTGACTAACACATCTTCTCCGAGCACGGGGAAGGAGAGTGCCGTGTGAACTGCATTACCGAATGGATCAAAGATGCTTGCCACATCTTCGTTTATTCCTTTGTGGTGCAGCCAAACATTAGTCATGGGCAGAGACAGGTATTCTGCAAAAGCGCCGTTTCGGTTAACTCCGATTCCTTTTGTGTCCGGACAGAGATGGCGGCGTCCGGCCAAACAATTACGGCATCGACCACAGACCACATGTCCTTCTCCAGAGACAATATCCCCGACATGAAAATCTTTTACATTGGACCCGATTTCAACAATTTCCCCTACGAACTCATGGCCGATCGTAAGAGGTACTGGTACCGTTTTTTGAGACCAAGCGTCCCAGCGGTAAATGTGCAAGTCTGTACCACAGATGCCTGTTTTGTGTATTTTTATAAGGACGTCATTGATACTGATCTTAGGCTCCGGTACGTCCTGCAGCCAGAGGCCCCTTTCAGATTTTGCTTTTACGAGAGCTTTCATAACTCAACGACCGGCGCTATACTAGGCACGTTCTTTTATGTTTGAAAGTGGAAAATGAAAGGTTGTACAGAGAATAGAAACTATTTTGACGCTAACGTGTTTCGTTGACAGAATTCTATTTTTCTGAGACATTCTCGTTTATGCAATTGGAGGATCATATTGGCGACATTCTGAGGAAAATGCAGTCTATATTTAATATAGACAAAAGAGCCATGATCGCCACGTCCGGCATTGAAGAGTCCGAATGGAAAACTTGGATAAAAAGTGGAACTCTTTCAGATGAAACATATACCAGGGTAAAATGGGTTGAGCTGGGAAACCTTATCGGGGTGCAGGGACAAAGGCTAAAGGCGATAGCTGATGGTTGGCTGCCGGATCCGGTGAATTATGAAGATTGGCCGGGCCTCGTTTGGATACAGAATAGCGACAAGGAGGGGTTTCCTCACGAAAATGAGGCTAACTTTGTTAACAGCTATATTCTTTGGAGTGATGAAAATCATGAAGCGGTGCTTTTTGATCCGGGTTGGCAGGCGACAAAAACTTTGGACTATTTACAGAAGAAACATTTAAAACTCACTCAAGTATTTCTGACTCATGCCCATAGAGATCATGTCAATGCTAAGCCCGTATTTAAGAGACTCTTTCCTGAGGCTTCTTTTTTCGATTATTACTCCTTTAATAATCTTTCTTCCACTCCACCTCAAAATTTTGGTCCGTTCCGTATTCAGCCTTGCCTTGCCCCTGGGCATAGTCCTGATCACGTCGTGTATAGAGTGAGCGGGTTTAGAGGTAACTCCAATTTTGCTCTAATCGTAGGGGATTGCCTTTTTTCAGGGTCGTTGGGATACCCCTTTTACGATAGGGAACGGCTTTTAGAAACTTTGAGAAAACAGATTTTATGCCTTCCTCCTAATACACTTCTTTGCCCGGGGCATGGACCTTTGAGTACGTTGCGGGAAGAGTTTAATCATAACCCTTTCACCAGTAATCGTCTTTTAAAATGCTAGCTACTTTTTTTTATTTAATTTTCTAAATTAAACCTTTATAAAAAATATATTATGAAATACATCTATTTTAATATAATTGCATTGGCTCTCATTCTGAAAGCCATGTCTATTGATTCCTCAGCACAGCCGGCCTTGGAACCAGTGCGTGTAGCTGTCGTAACTGAAGGCCATTCTTTCGATAGGGATGCTTTTACTCAGATGTTCGATAGCCTGGAGCATATTACCTGGAAAGAACACAAGAATCCGGATGCACAAAAACTACTCAAACCTGAAAATTCTCAGAACTATGATGTGTTGGTTTTTTATGATACATGGAACGAAATAACCGATGACCTTAAAAAGGACTATTTGAATATAGTGAAAAGAGGCAAGCCGGTTCTATTCCTTCATCACGGCATCTGCTCCTATTCGGAGTGGCCGGAATTTAGCCAGGTGGTCGGCTCCAAATATCTCTTCAAAAAAGAAACGATAGAAGGAGAGGAATATAAGCCTTCTACATATCATGAAGATGTTGAAATTTCCGTTCAGGTTGCGGATAAGAACCACTTTATCACCCGCGGAATTTCAGATTTTGTTATTCATGACGAAGTATATGGCGGCCTTTGGCAATCAGATGGAGTTCATACCTTACTTGAGACCAAGCACCGGGATTCTTCCCCTAAACTCTTGTACACGCATTTATATGAAGGAACTCGTATCGTTACGATGATTCCTGGACATGGGGCAGGTGCTATGGGAGATCCAAACTATCGCAGAGTTTTAGGGAGATCGCTCCTTTGGCTTGCCGGCAAAGAGAATCAATTCGGTGAGGAGTCGGGGATCGTTTTGGCTTACGTGACTTCCTGGAGTCGTATTATGCCTGATCCAAATATGGTGACACACATTAACTACGCATTTGGGCATGTGAATAAAACGTTTAATGGCGTGCGAATTGATAATCCTGATCGTCTAAGAGCTATCGTGGAGTTAAAAAAGCAGAAACCCGCTCTCAAAGTGATGCTTTCCATAGGGGGATGGGGAAGTGGTAATTTTAGTGAAATGGCAGCGTCCAGTGAGAACCGGATTGCTTTTGCATCTGATTGTCTGAAGGTAGTTGAAACTTTTGGTTTGGATGGCATTGACCTGGATTGGGAGTATCCGACCAGTAAAGCAGCCAACATCTCTGCATCTGCGGACGATACTGATAACTTTACTCTTTTGATGAAAGAAATTCGCAAAGCGATCGGGAAAGACAAACTTCTTACATTTGCATCACCAGCAGGGGCAGGATATGTGGATTTCAAGGCGTTAGAGCCGATTGTAGATTTTGTGAATGTCATGACTTACGATATGGGGAATCCTCCCAAACACCATGCTTCACTGTATCGCTCGGAGCATGTCGGCTGGATATGTGCCCAGGAAGGGGTTGATAAGCATATAGAGGCTGGAATTCCGGCGCATAAACTGACGCTTGGAATGCCATTTTATGGACGCGGTACCGATGGAATCGGAGGATATATCACGTATGGGAAAATCCTGGAATTAGGCGAAGCATATACCCGAAGCTGGGATGCCAAGGCAATGGTCCCCTATCTTACGGATAAGGAGGGGAAACTGGTTTGTACGTACGAGGATCCTTCCTCTATTTCTATTAAATGCGATTACATCAGGAAGCGTGGATTGCTGGGCGCGATGTATTGGGAGTACGGCTGCGATGATGAAGAGGGAAGCCTTCGACGTGCCGTTTATCAAGGTCTGAAGGGAATTAATGACAAATTAGACTAGTTCGGTTTGGTACAGTAATTACTCTTCTCTATTTTGCGGCTGGAGCCGAAAGCCGAAAGGTTGTATCCTATTAGGAGATATGCCTGATTTTCGGTGGTATAGAGATCGCTTCAGAGCAATGAGTAAGGAGGAACGCAAAGAGCGCGTTCGCCAATTTTTTCGTCGTTGGAAGGATTGGTGGACCTTGCCGGACTTTCGATTGCATTCAATGAGTATGGAGCCTCGCGAGGGGGCTTTTCCTGAAATTCCCTCTCGGGAAGATGCTCCTGAAGAACTAAAAAGTGCGCTGCGCTTTGATTCAGACCGAATATTGGCCGGTTCGACGACTGTCTTTAAACAGATTTCTCTTAAGGTGGAGCGTCACCCTGACTGGCAGAAAGATTATTTAGCGGGTGTTAATGTCGAAACCATTAAGAGCTCTACCCACCTTAATCATCGCAAATTGCCGAACGGAGGGGATGTCAAACTGATATGGGAGTTGAGCCGCTGGGGTCATTTGGTCAGATTGGCGCAAGAAGCTTATATTTTAAATGACCGCTGGTCCATGAAGCTTGCTATCCGACAGGTTTACCATTGGGTACGCCATAACTCGCCTATGAATGGGTACAATTGGACCAGTGCCCTGGAAGGGGGCTTGCGCTTGATCAACTATTGCTGGATAGATGCTCTCACCCTGGCAACAGCTGCTAACAAGCGTCTGGGGGATATGAGTGAGGAAGTAGGAAACTCACTCTCAAAATTGAGAAAGCTTGTTCTTCCCGCCCATGTTTGGTTTGTCTGGAGATATAAATCGTTTGGATCTTCAGCTAATAACCATTTGCTGGGTGAACTTTCGGGGTTGATATGCGCTTTGTCACGCTGGCCGCAACTGGAAAAGTGGGCGGCTCCTTTGAACCAAATTCAATCCTTGTGGGAGGAGGAAGTTTTAAAGCAATTCGCTCCGGATGGTGGAAACCGCGAGCAGGCGTTGAACTACCACCTTTTTTCTTTTGAACTTTGTTGGCAGAGTTATTTGGCTCTAAACCAAACAGGGAGGGCTGTCAGCCCCGAAGTTTATGAAAGGTTGCAACGTGCAGCGGATTACTTTGTGATTGTTCAGAATCGAAAAGAACCGTGGGATTATGGAGATTCGGATGATGCTTACGTAACTCCATTCTGGGAACGAGAAAACGAAATTTCACAAGAGTGGGTGAAATGGATGGAGTCTCCTGAAAATAGCACCTGTATCAAATTTTGGCTTGGAGAGCCTCCTCCAGTTGCTGCTGATGGGAAACCTTCCTGTGAAGAAATTGGCAACGGGTGGCTTTATTTTCCTGAGACAGGGATAGCTGTTTGTTGGCAGAAAATCTGGATGGCTCGTTGGGATTTGTCGCCGTTGGGGTATTTGGAAACTGCAGCTCACGGTCATTTAGATGCTTTGCATTTTTCGCTTTGGTACAAGGAAATGGCTTTTATTATTGATCCGGGAACGGGAGCTTATTATGGAGACTTAAGAGCCAGGGAGTATTTAACAAGTTGGCAGGCACATAATGGTCCACATTTGCAGGGGATAAACTACCCCGAAAGAAGAGGTCCTTTTCTTTGGAGCGAATGCCATGCAAAGCCGCTCTTCCAAAAGAAAACTGATCTCTGTATGGAGGGATTCCTGAAATTGCCGGCAGGGACTGTTTCACGGCAGATAAAAATGATACCTGAAAAGAATGCCTGGCAAGTAGAGGATTTTTTCGAGCCGATTTCTGATGAAGTAGTTGCTCCGCTGGAGACCTGTTGGCAGTTCGCTCCGGAATGTAAGATAGAGAAACTGAGTGAGCGCTCTTTTAAATTAATCCGCACAGAAGGGGCTGCGTTGTTAATTACGGTCGGAGAGAGTTGGAATGAGATAAATCTATTTACTCCCAAAAAATATGAACATTTCCACTCTGCGCCGGAAGATTTGAACGGCCTCTGCTCACCCTCTTTCAGGACTCTCCAGCGCGGCCCGAGGCTTGTGTTGTCAGGGCCTCTGAACACGAAACTTTCTATTCATATTCAAGGGGAGTAAAGGAAAACTTTTTTCTCTCAATCATACTATTCAGAATGCTTTCCGTTTCCAGTATCAGTAAATCTTACGGGCCCAGACTGCTATTCAATGATGTTAATTTCAGCATTGTAAAGGGTGACCGTGTAGCGTTGGTAGGCGCAAATGGTGTGGGCAAATCCACGCTTTTTAATATCATTCTTGGTCTAGAAGAAGCGGATGCGGGGACAATCGCCCTGAATCGCGGAACTACTTTGGGCTTCCTGCCACAAGAGGCCCCGGCTGCAAACAGTCAAACAATACTGGGCTTGGCCGTCGGGATCACAGACGCGCATTCGAAATTGCGCCAGGAGATGCTTGATTTAGAAGCCGCCGGGCAACGAGATTCCGTGCAATATTCTGCTGCGAGCCGCCAATATAAGGAATTGGGCGGGTATGAGCTGGAGCCGAAAGCTCAGAATATTCTAAAGAAACTGGCCTTTCGAGAAGAGGATTTTAGAAGACCGGCTTCTGAGATGAGTGGCGGCTGGGTTATGCGGGCCTATATAGCCAGACTCCTGGTGATGGCTCCGGACTTACTAATTCTGGACGAGCCGACTAACCATCTGGATTTAGAGACTCTACTTTGGTTTCAAAATTATCTGCTGGATTATCCTGGGGCTATTATTCTGATTTCTCATGACCGCTCCTTTCTTAATGCGGTTCTGGGAGATCAAAATAAAGGGCTGGTAATGGAGCTTCGTTGTAACCGGTTGCATAGATATAGGGGGAATTACGATATTTACTGTCTCCAGCGCGCGGCCCGGCTTGAACAACAATGGGCCGCCTACCGGAATCAACAAGAACAGATCGCATCACTGCAGCGTTTTGTGGATCGTTTTGGATCGAAAGCCACCAAGGCTGCTCAGGCACAGAGCAAGCTCAAACAAATTGAGAGGATGGTTAAAATAGAGGCGCCTGAAAGTGATGAGCCTAAAATCCATATTCAGTTTCCTCAGCCTGAATCCAGTGGACAGCGAGTAATCACCTTGAGCGACGTTCATCATTCTTATGGAGCTATCGAGGTATATCGAGGAATTAATCTTGATGTAGACCGCGGTGAACGTATTGTTTTAATCGGTCCGAACGGAGCCGGCAAATCGACCTTGCTTAAATTACTGGCCGGAGTTTTACCGGTTCAGATGGGAGAGCGCACCTTGGGTTTGAAAGTATCTTGCGGCTACTATAGCCAGAATCGAATCGACATGCTCACTCCCGAGCACACTGTATTGGAGGAAGCGATGGATATTCCATATCCGCCGCTGGAAGTGACCGTGCGCACGATACTGGGATCATTTCTCTTTCGCGGTGATGATGTATTTAAAAAAGTATCCGTTCTTTCCGGTGGAGAAAAATCCAGACTCTCCCTGGTAAAACTACTGCTTAATCCACCCAACTTGCTTTTGATGGATGAGCCCACAATTCATCTGGATATGGATAGCTGCGAAGTGCTGATGGATGCCTTGGAGCAATACCAAGGGACTTTAATTTTTATCAGCCATGATGTGACCTTCATTCGTCGCCTTGCCCAAAAAGTTCTCCATATTCATTCGGGCCGCATAACGACTTATGCTGGGGGATATGAATATTATCTGAGAAAAAATCAAACCCTCAACGAGCGTGATGGAATTGTCGCAGCGCAAGGCCTGGTTAATGCGCAACCTGAGAATTTAAAGGAGAAGAATCTTCTGGCATCCGAACTTTCAGCAAAGGAGCTGAAAAAAATAGAAAATCAGAGAAAAACGGCTTTATCCAATCGTAGGAGAGAACTCAGAATGCTGGTCAATAAACTGGAAAGAGAGATCAGTAAACTGGAAATGCAGCACGCTGAGCTTGTTGTCCAGTTGCAGGATCCTTCGCTTTACGAAGATAGAGCTGCCGTGGAAGATTTAAACCAACAGTTGATTTCAAACAGGGTGAAATCTGAGTCCCGGAATCTGGAGTGGGAAAAAGCTGCTACTGAGTTGAGTGAATTGGAAGAACAGTAGCAGCTTTCGCAAAGAACATTTTTCAATGCTCAATATTCGCCACGTAAAAGTGGCTGTAGTTTAAACCTGGTTATTATTTCAGATCATAGCTTACAAGTGTGATGCTCAGAGGAGGAACAGAGAGCTTTCCTGAAGCGGGAACAGGACTCGTGGTTATGTCAATGGCCCTTGGCTCGCCCGGGGTATTATAGCTCCGGCGCTCCGGACCCGTAATGACCCATTGCTGAGCACGATTTCCGAATGCGGCTCCGTCTAAGGCCAAAGTTAAATCCTGTTTTTCAGAAGTGGGATTTACCACCGAAAAGGTGAGAGCACGTTGATTTGCCGTAAGAGCAGCAGCCATGTCCAATGGCTTGGGCACATTACTGACGGCAACAGGTGTCACGCCGTAGCGTTCGCGATAGAGTTTTAAAACTAAACCGGTGGATTCGAATTCAGCATCTGTCTTTGTCGTTTTAATGCAACCGATCACGTTTACGGTTTGCGCATAGTTCGCCATAACGTAAATGTCGCTGTTACGATAAAATTCGTGTAAGGCTACTGCTGTCCCAAGCCCGTCATCCAAAAAGTAACGAGTTCCCAGTTCTCCAAAAACGTTAGGACCATACCAGTAATTCCACTCATCCATGGCAATCCGGATGTTCTTCCCTTGTAGGGCGGGTAGTTCCTGGCGCAGTTTGCGATGCCCGTCGGCCTTCCATTTTATCTCATTGGCGGGGCGGAAAACGTGTTTAACAATGTCCGGGTCGTACTGCCAATACATATGTTCGCTTAAATGGGTCATGTGGTCACTGCAGTTTTCCAATGTTTTCTTGCTCCAACCGGAACCCAAATCTCCAACAGCAACACCAATAATGTTGGGATCCACTTTGCGCATGGCTTCTACAACTTTTTGATGTTTTTCCAGGTACTTTTCGACCGTCATATGCCCGATTTGCCAATTACCATACATCTCATTGCCAATTGCCCACCATTTTACGTTATAAGGGGTCGGGTTTCCGTTTTCAGAACGCATTTTACCCATCGGAGTCGTTGCGTCACCGTTCATGTATTCAAGCTCAGCGGCACATTCTTCGGGCGTGCCTGCGCCAGTGTTAACCGCAATGTAGGGTTCCGTATTGAGCTCTCGGCAGAAGATCATGAATTCATCCAATCCGACGTCGTTGTGCTCAATACCTGTCCAAGCAGGGTTTTTCCTGGGTGGGCGCCGGTCAGGGTCTCCAATGCCGTCACGCCAATTGTAGCCAGAAACAAAGTTTCCACCCGGCCAACGATAAACAGGGGAGTTGAGTTCTTTGAGTAAAGCCAGGGTGTCCGCTCTGAAGCCATAAATATTATCCGAAGGCATCAGGGAAAGAGTTCCGATTTTTACAGTACCGCTGCCGGAAGCAATGATTTCAATTCTGGCATTATCGGTTGTTTTGTCCGCTGTAAAATCGAAGTAATACTTTTCGAATTCATTGCTCAACTTTTCAAATTTTTTTACAGCAAACTGAGTTGCTCCTGATCCCCAGACGAGGCGAACCGATACAGTAGCATCGCCAGAGCTCGAAAGGATAACTCTGCCGGAGTATTTCTTGCCCTTGACTACGGCGAGGCGTTCTTGATAGATGCCCCCCATTCCTTTGTCCCCTAAATTTAAAGTGGGGGTATGAGCCCCGACGTAGGGATTATCTTTGTTCATGCTGAAGAGTTTTTTATTTCCCAGTATCATCCAGGGAGAGCGGCGCAGAAGCTCAATGGGCTGGCCGGCACCTGAATAAGCGTCGTCACCGATTTTGAAAAAATCCCAAGCGGGAGATTCTCCAGTTACCGGATAAAAAAACTTACGATCCTGGAGCATCTCGGCCCAGATGCCTCCATAAATACATTCACCCAGATGCTCAATAAATTGGCCGTAGATGTATGGAGAAATAGGTTCTCCTGTTTGTTTGATGCTAACAGTGACAGGATCAGGGTGTTCTGCACCCATAACTGGAACGGAGAAAAGAGATGCTGCTAACAACGAAGCGGTCAGCGATGTATATATTGCCTGTTTCATAACAAAAATTTCAATCAGGCAGCATTCTC
This sequence comes from uncultured Verrucomicrobiota bacterium, assembly GCA_964609795.1. Taxonomy (GTDB): domain Bacteria; phylum Verrucomicrobiota; class Verrucomicrobiia; order Limisphaerales; family UBA1412; genus UBA1412. The sequence goes on along the minus strand of CAZSTC010000002.1, from coordinate 2,795 downwards.
GCACACTATCACAACTTGGTCAAGTAAAATGGAATTATTTTATAAAAAACTGGCGATGCGCGCTGTAAGAAAAAGAGGGAGCAACGACTAACGTTACTGATAGGAATTTCCGAAGAATAGTGGCGGGAGCGGCGGGGCTCGAACCCGTAACCTCTGCCGTGACAGGGCAGCGCTCTAACCAGTTGAGCTACGCCCCCGCAACGCAGCAGAGGATGCCAAAAAACGATTCTGCGGTCAATCCCTTTTCAACTTTTTCTGAAAAAAGTTCCAATGCGGAGCTTTTCAATTAGAATTGGATCGCGTGAGTTCTCCTAAAACAGCAGGCAGGGCGCTCGGCAACCGAAAATGAGAATACTGATAGCTTTCAATAATTATGCAGATATTCCTTCTGGCGGGGAAAGAAACGTTGTCCTTGCAGAGGAGAAACTTTTGCGGGAGCATGGACACGAAGTTTATGTCTGGGAGAGGAACAATGCAGAAATACACCAGATGAGCTGGCGTAGCAAATTATCCGCATTTGCCAATCTTTCCTGGTCAGAGCAAAGTAAACGGGATGCCGGAAAAATCCTTGATGATTTTAAGCCGGATATTTTCCATTTGCATAATTATTGGCTGGTGATGACCCCTTCAGTATTTGCTGCCGCTCAGGAACGCAAAATCCCAACCGTGTACACCCTTCACAACTTCAGAATGATTTGCCCGGGAGCGCAGTTGATGTATAAGGGTCGCCCCTGTGAGGATTGTCTTCGTGATAATAGATTCACTCGCTGTCTGATAAGGGGGTGTTTTCCAGGGGGAAGCCGCTTCAAAACCTTTCTGAGTCTCAGGCTTTTTTATGCCACCCGGCGGAGGAATTTTCTTAAAAAAGAAGTGAACGCATTTATTGCGCTTTCGAAGTTTTCCAGGGAAAAGTTTATTCAGGGTGGATTGGAAGCTGGGAAAATTTTTGTTAAACCCAATTTTTTGGATGATCCACACTTAAATATTCAATCACTTCCGTGCAAGCCGGGTGCTCTTTTTATTGGCAGACTTTCAGCGGAGAAAGGGGTATCAGAGCTTCTGAATGCTTGGAAAAAAATAGATTATCCGCTTACCGTAGTGGGTGAGGGTGCTTTGGAGGAACGATTGCGAGCCCGAAAAGTACCTAGGGTGACATTTACAGGGGCGCTTCCGCGAAATGAAGTGATTCGGTTGTTGGCTCAAACTACTTTTTTGGTGTTTCCCTCAGTCTGGTATGAGACCTTTGGACTAACGATGATTGAAGCAATGGCGATGGGCAAACCCGTTTTGGCGACCGATCTGGGAGGACGCAGCGAAATTGTTCACGATGGAGTTACGGGCTTTCTTTATAATCCATTTGAACCGGGGCAAACAGAAGCAGGCATAAAAAAAATGATATCGCTCTCGGATTCGAAAAGAGAGCAGATGGGTTTGGCGGGGCGTGAACACTATTTAAAGCATTATACCCCCGAAATCAATTATCAGATTTTGATGGAGATTTATGAAAAAGCAAAAAGAGCTTTGAAGTAAAGCGCCGTATTGCCTCAAAAATAGAGCGCACCGAAATTGAGAGAAAAGCCTCGAAAAGAGAGCGCGTCTTGATGGTATGTAATTAGAGGGTGTTTTGTACACGATTTTCATTTGCGATCCAGTTGTAAAGTTTCTTTAGTTTCTCCTCACATTGTCTCTGGAGCCTGAGGGGATTGAGGCTTTGATGGATGGATTGAAGCTTCCTCTTGGCGTCAGCACTCAGGGGACTTTCCATCACCCTTTGGTAAGGTGTTTTTGGAGCCGTATACTCCTTAATGATGCGGCTTGCTGACCGATACTTTTTATGCAACTTCATCCGTGGAATAAAGTGGTTATTCTGAAGGCACCATACCTCATAGACATCTTCCAATAACTCTACACATTGAGGCTTATCCAAACGATCATAACCGATCAGGTCACGAACCAGTGTTCGATTCTTTTGCTCCACATGCGCGTTGTCATTCTTGTGGTAAAGGACGTGAGCGGGTGATCACCGGACGGTCGGGATGGTCCTTCCAATAGCGCTGCAGGTGTGCATTCAAAAACTCGCTCCCATTGTCTGTGTCTATTCCCTTCAATGGGAATGGGAACCTCTTGAGTATCAACTCTAAAGAGCGAATGACACTCTCCTGGCCCTTATTCCATGTTGCACCCAGTTCGGTCCACTGGCTCATGACATCGGTCAAAGTCAGTGTCCATACAAAGCTGCCCTTGATGCTTGAGCCACAATGGGCGACGGTGTCGCCTTCTATCCAGCCACAACGGTTTGCCGTCCACGGCCCTTGGCGGATTGGTATCTCTGCTTGAATGGCTCGGAGTCCCCTGGGTGCCCCCCACGGCTTTTTGCACTTGGCCTTGACCGATGCCAATACACGATCCAAGGTTGCTGCTCCAGTGTCCAGAATGCGCTGAAGCTGTCCTTCGGACAAAGGGCCTTGCTCTTTTATCCAAAAAGGAAGCCACTCTTCCAAGACTACCTTCAAACGTTTTCCACAAGGTTGTTCACTCGTTTTCCAGATTTCTTTGATGATGAAAATGTCTTCCGGTGTCAGTTTGCGAGGCCGTCCGGGCCTTCTTTTGGGCTTATGTTTGCGAGATGCATAGGAACCTAAAAGACGAATGGCATGTTTGCGATCATAGCCCGTTGTCTCGACTACTTCGTTAAGTATTTGTCCCTTAGCCTTTTTACCCCTGAGGAGACGATAGCGCCTTGCTTTTAATTCAACGTACTCTTTTGTTGCTTCCATGCTCATATTCAGAGACAT
>CAZSTC010000001.1:114792-129257 GCA_964609795.1 uncultured Verrucomicrobiota bacterium | reverse complement strand
GGTCCATCGAAAAAACCTTTTGTCTTCTTGATTTTTGCCATTGTGAAGCGCTACAATCTGTTCCGTTGTTGTTAGAAAAGATTTTCTGAAGGCTGGATACCTACCAAGGCTGACTCAAAAAAATAGGTGAATTGAGACTATTTTCTGACGGGAGTATAATAAGTAATAACAGATTATTTCTCAAAAAAACACCTCCTTTCTCTGGCGACAAAACAAGATATCCGGATATGATTCAAACAGAAGAAAGCATTCGCAAAAAAGCCGCTTTGGAGATTGCAGAAAAGATGGCTACAGCCGCCCGCACAGCTCCAAAAACAAAGGGCCGTGACACCTTGAAAATCGTTATTGTGAGTGGTGACGATCTTCAAAAAATAGCAGACAAGATGGTTGAAATCTCCCAAAGAATTTCACTCCCTTTTTTTGAAAGAGACGCGGAGTGTATTCGAAAGAGCCATGCCTTGCTCCTGATAGGGACATCTGTTCTGCCGGCTATGCTCCCTTATTGTGGTCTTTGCGGTCATGAGGATTGTAAGGCGAAAATGAAGGTTCCGAATGCGCCGTGTGTTTTCAACACGATCGATTTGGGGATCGCGGTGGGTTCAGCAGTCAGTATTGCTGCAGATTCCAGGGTAGATAGTCGTGTGATGTATACAGTTGCCATGGCCGCACTGGAGTTGAAAATTTTGGGGGACCTTCACAAAGTTCTGTTAGGAATCCCTATTTGCATCTCTTCCAAAAACCCATTCTTTGACCGATAGACCTATAAAAAAGATAAGAGCCGGGGCAAGCCGCCCCGGTTTAGCCCTCACCGAACGCTTTTTGGCCCCATTGGTTACGGCCGTTATGTTCGGTTATTTGGGATTGTTTCTGGTTTACCCTGTATGGGTTATGTTGAATGGCGCTTTTTCGGGCGTCGATGGTTTTTCTTTACAGTATTTCAGTATCCTTCTTTCAAGCCCTCTCATCCGGGAAGCTTGTATCAATAGTTTTCTGATCGCTCTTGCTGCTACAGTGGTCGCATTTTTCCTAGCCCTACCCATGGCGCATATTATGACGCGCTACATCTTCCCGGGGAAATCTCTCGTAAGTGCGCTTCTGCTTTTACCCATGGTGATGCCTCCGTTTGTCGGAGCTATCGGCCTGCAGCAAATACTCTCAAAGTACGGAGTCCTGAACAGTTTTTTGATGAAGACAGGAATTCTAGGCTATGATCAGCCCATTCACTGGCTGGGAATGGGCGGTGTGGCCGGTATTGTGATTTTGCAGGCGCTGCATCTCTACCCCATTTTATATCTGAATCTATCGGCTTCCATGTCCACCTTGGATCCTTCGCTTCGCGAAGCTGCTCAAAATATGGGGGCCTCCGGCCGAAAAATTCTTCGCACTATCACGCTGCCGCTCATTATTCCGGGCCTTTTCGGTGGCTCTTTCATTGTTTTTATCGGCTCTTTGACCGATTTAGGCACACCGCTGATGTTCAATTTTACCCGCTGCATTCCGGTTCAGATTTTTGACGGGATTAGCGATATGAATACAAACCCAATTGGATTCACGCTCGTCATTTTTACGTTGCTGGTCACAGCCCTCCTCTTCATCGCTGCCAGAGCTCTCTTCATGAATAAAAGCTATGAAGTGGTCTCGAGAAGTGGTCACACAGGCGGTTTTGAAATTCAGGCCAGCCGGAGACAGAAGGTTTGTTTCTATTCATTTTTTACCTTCATTATTTTCCTGGCTGCGATTCCCAACATTATGGTGGTTCTGCAATCCTTTGCGGGCCCCTGGTTCATGAGTGTTCTGCCCGAGAAGTGGACTCTGGAGAATTACAGTTTCCTGGCCTCCCACCCTCTAAGCGTAAGCAGCATCCGCAATAGCCTCTATTATAGCTCTATCAGCGGCATAATAGATGTTATTTTTGGTGTCGGGATTGCCTGGGTAATCACCCGGTCCAAGGCTAGATACGGGTGGCTATTGGATACCTTGGCGATGCTGCCCTTGGCGCTGCCGGGCCTGGTTCTGGCCTTCGGCTATATGGCCGCTTTTGATGTGGATATTCCCTGGCTCAACCCCCGTGTGAATCCGGTTATCCTTCTTATTGTGAGCTATAGTATACGGCGCTTGCCCTACATGGTACGAGCTGCCTGCGCGGGATTTCAACAAGCGAGCATCACGCTGCAGGAAGCCAGCACCGGACTCGGAGCTTCTCCCATTCGGACTTTGCGCAAAATCACACTCCCCCTGATTATCGGGCATCTTATTGGCGGTTTTATACTCACCTTCTGTTTTGCCGTCCTGGAAGTGAGCGATAGCTTAATCCTCGCCACTCGTGAAGCTTTCTACCCTATTACCAAACTGATGTGGGACCTTATTTCCCGCATAGAACCGCAAGCGCCTTCCTATACTTGCGCACTGGGGGTATTGGGGATGCTCATCCTGATCATCAGTCTCTGGATCGCTTCTAAATGTATGGGCAAAAAGCTGGGCCAAATTTTCAGAATATGAAGCTAAGTCCATCGTTTTTTATACCCTCCGGCCTCACGCTGGCAGCAATGAGTGTTGGGTTGTTACTGGGATTGGCTTTTCCCACTCCCGGAGTCGCCAGTTTGGGATGGGTCGCCCCGGGGCTCCTGGCCTTTCTCCTTATACATGGAGAAAACCTCTTTAAACCTAAGGCCGGTCTGGATTCCAATCACAATACCCCCATCTGCGCTTTTAAATTAGGATGGCTTGCAGGATTTTCTTTTTGGCTTTTAACTTTGCGCTGGCTGCTTCTCATGCCCTTTCCTAGCGGAGCTATTCTGGGGTGGCTTTCTCTGAGTGCCTACCTGGCCTGTTATCTGGGCCTCTGGAGTTGGCTGCTCCACAAAATGGGAAGAAAAATGCAGCTCTTTCGATTTTCTTTTTTTGCCGCTTCTGCCTGGGTTTCTTTGGAATGGGTGAGAGGATGGCTCTTCAGCGGTTTTGCATGGAATATGCTCGGGGTTTCTCAGCATGATAACATACCGCTGGCCCAGTTGGCTTCCTGGACCGGAGTCTATGGCATTTCCTTTCTCATGGTGGCCTTCTCGATATCTTGGATAATAGGGGGCTACGACTGGATCTCTGCCCTAAAGAGCAACCACGCTCTAAAGGAAGATAGGCAGGAACGGTTCATGGGAGTCTTTTCGACCCGATACTTTAAGGAAGGAGCTTTTTGGCTCTTAATTCTCTGCCTGCTGATCGGTTGGGGATCCCACTCCGTTTCAAAGAGAAGTCAGAAAATTCCAACGCAGGCTCAAATGACTTTCTCCATCGCACTGGTTCAGCCGGGCATCCTTCAGACACTTCTTTGGGACCCACAAGAAAACGAAAACCGCCTTTATGAACTCCTGCAAACAACCAGAGATTTGGTAGGTTCTAACCACGTAGACTTACTGGTCTGGCCTGAAGCCGCTCTCCCGGGCTATATTCGTTACGATTCGGATATATCGAATCTGGTCAGCCAGATGGCTATCGACTTGCGCTGTCCGATTATTTTTTGTTCTGACGATATTGAACCTGACCTGGAAGACCCCGAGAATAAACGTTTCCTGAACTGTGCCTTTATGATGGATGACCAGGGGAATTTAATCGAACGCTATGCAAAGAGGCATTTGGTTATTTTCGGTGAATATATACCGCTATACAAATACCTCCCTTTCTTGAAGTTTTTTACCCCTATCACCGGAAATTATTCCACCGGCAAAGAGGCAAAAACCTTCCCCTGGCCCAACCAGAACACCCCGATCTCTCCGCTCATCTGTTTTGAAGATGTTTTCCCGGAAGAAGTTAGAAAGCACGTTTCAGGTTCTGCCAGCGCTCTGGTCTACCTGGTCAATGCCGGATGGTTTAAGCAATCCAGCGCGCACTGGCAGCACCTGGCGAATGCCCAATTCCGAAGCATCGAAAACGCTCTTCCGGCCATCCGCTGTACCCAGAACGGAATCACCTGTTGGATCGATCGTTTCGGAAGGGTTCACGAGATTTTTTATGACGCGTCGGGCAATCCCTACGGCAAAGGCGGACAGATTATCAGAATTCCGGTGGGAGAAGTCTTCTCTGATGCGCCCCAAAGCTTCTATCGAAGAGCCGGAAATATTTTCGTCTGGTGCTGTATTGTATGGTTTCTTCGAGAAGTGGTTTTTTCGTTGTTGAGACGAGGGAAGAAACAACGTTGAGAATTGCGGCTCATTCCATTAAAATCGACTCTCGTGATGTTGAAAAGATTTTTGTTCATGTTGCCGCTGGCTGGTTTGCTGCTCATTTCGGAGTATCAATTGAGGGCTCAGTCAGAGACTCACTCGACCTTGGACTTGGCTCCGGTCGGTTTACGTGTGGATTTGCTGGAACATACAGACCGCGTCTGGCAAGGCGGGCGTCTCATCGATACAACATTGTCTGAAGCTGTATCAAAAGCCGACACCTATCAGTTTGCCAACATCTTAAGCAAAAAACCTATTTTCTCCTGGGAGCTTAGAAGCCAGGAGAACGCGGTACTTCAAACCGCCTGCCAGGTTAGAGTCGCCTCTTCTCCGTCGCTGCTGGGCGAGGGAAAACCCGATCTCTGGGATAGCGGAAAGCTGGAAAACGATAATGAACTTTCACTGACTTATTCCGGCAAAGAGCTTCAGTCCGGCAAGGTTTATTACTGGCAGGTGCGATCCTGGAATAATAATATCCCCAGCCAATGGGCCGAACCTAAGGCGTTCCGAATGGGAGACGAGCTTACAAGCGAATACGAGGCGGCACGCTACCCCGTTCAAAAAGTCGATGAGCTTCCCGCCGTAATTCAAGACCTCAGCTCTGAAACTAACTCTCTTTACGTAGTGGATTTTGAGAGGGCCTCTTTTGGTACGCTGCGTTTGACCTTGACCGCAGAGAACCACGGGGAAAGCGTTTTAATCCGCCTTGGGGAGGCCATAAAAGAGGGTCGTGTCAACACGGCTCCGGGCGCCACCATCCGATATGCGCAGTACGCACTGAACCTGCTCAAGGGGACGCATACTTACTTCCTCAAATTACGCCCCGATGGACGCAATACCGGCCCTCAAGCCATTAAAATGCCCGATTATATCGGAGAGGTTTTTCCCTTCCGCTACTGCGAAATAAAATCGAAAAATGCTCGGCTCGGCACTCCTCTTTCAATCATCAGAGAGTCTGCCTACTATCTTTTTGGAGAGACGGGGAAGTTTGAAAGCAGCAACGATATTCTGAATCAAATATGGGAGCTCTGCCGTTATTCGATGAAAGCGACCAGTTTTTGCGGCATCTATGTCGATGGTGACCGCGAACGCATCCCCTACGAGGCCGATGCACTGATCAACCAGCTCTCCCATTATGCCGTGGATAATGAATACAGCCTAGCAAGGGTATCCCACGAACACCTAATGACTCACGCTACCTGGCCCACCGAATGGATTCTCCAATCGGTTCTGATCGCATGGAATGATTATCTATACTCCGGAGACGCTCGCTCGCTACGTCTTTTTTATACCGATTTAAAAGCTAAAACCCTTTTACCGCTTGCCGATGAAGAGACGCTTTTCATCAGCACGCGAACCGGCAAACAAACGCCTGATCTCCTTAAATCAGTCCATTACTACACCGGCAAGGAACTGAGAGATATTGTGGATTGGCCCCAGGCCAACAGTTTCGGTCAGGATCAAAAACCCGGAGAGTCCGATTTTTTTGTTTTTAAAGAGGTGAATTCCGTCGTGAATGCCTACCACTATGAAGCTTTGAAGCTCATGGAAAAAATCGCGACCACTCTGGGTGAAAATGACGACGCAAAGTTCTTTTTCCAACGTTCCTCCCAGCTCAAAGAAAACTTCAACAAGCATCTGTTCCTGCCTGAATCGGGCGCATACCGGGATGGAATCGGCACCGAACACATGGCGCTTCACTCTAGTATGTTTCCCATGGCCTTTGGTATGGTCCCTGATGAGGTTAAAGCTCCCGTCATGGACTTCATCCGCTCCCGCGGCATGGCCTGCAGCGTTTATGGCTCTCAATTTCTGATGGATGCTATTTATGAGGCTCATGATTCGGACTATGCCCTGGAGCGCATGTTGGCGAAGGATGATCGGGGTTGGTTCAATATGATTCAGCTCGGCAGCACCATCACTTTAGAAGCCTGGGATAATAAATATAAAAACAATCTGGATTGGAACCATGCCTGGGGAGCGGCTCCAGCCAATATCATCACCCGCAAGCTGGTCGGCGTTGAACCTCTGGAAGCAGGCTTTAAAAAAATCCGCATCAAACCTCAGATCGCCTCTTTGGACTGGATTAAAGCTGAAGTTCCCTCCATTCGCGGCACTATCCGTGTCAACGCCAGTCAGGTACCGGGAAGCGAATTTACGCTCTCTATAGATATTCCTGCTGGAGTAACCGCCGAAGTCTGGCTGCCGGCTTTCAGCGAAACAGGCGACCTCATTCAGCTCAATGGCAAAGAGATTCTGACCACAAGCACAGATTCTTTTCACCTGGTGCGAGAGGTTGGCTCGGGTCCCAAAACTTTTCGAATATTGAAAAAATAGAGAATGCAGAAAAACCATTTCTTTTCCCGGCACACTCTGAGGATATTGCTCTTTCTTTACCTGGTTGCCCTTATCCCGGCTCAAGCTCTTGGCCAGGATATTCGAACCTACCGAATGAAGATGAATGGTCTTCAAGCGGTTATTTTTGATTTCCCTCTCCTTCGGGCAACCGGAGATTTCCAGAGATTTCCTGCTCAACTGCAAAATGGGGAAACTCGGGTGATGGGCCATCGGGTAGTGTTAAAGCTGAGAGAAGATACTGATTTTTCTCAGATAAAGCCCCTTCTTTCGGGTATCGAAGTGCAGGCACATCCACTCAAAATAAGAGACTATACTCTTCTGGAAACAAGATCAGTTCTTCAAGCCGCTGAGCTGGCCGCAGAACTTTCAACTCTGGACTCCGTGCTCTACGCTGCACCGGAGTATGAAATCGAAATTGCCTCAAGTGCCTCCTTTGCGCACCTGCCCAATGATAAATACTGGTCCTGGTGTTGGCATCTGGATCGTCGGGATGAGAACGGCATCCAGACCGGTTGGGATATGGGCGCCCGATCTGCCTGGGCCGTGACACAGGGAGAAGGTGTCGGCATTGCTATCATGGACACGGGAATCGAAATACAGCACCCCGATCTTGAAGATAGAATGCAACACTCTTTTCATTACAATGTTTTTACCCGGGAAAGCTCGCCTGAGCCGATGGGCTATACGTTAGGGCACGCCCATGGAACTTGTGTTGCCGGGTTGGCAGCGGCCTCAGGATATAATGCCATAGGAGGCGTGGGAGTAGCCCCCCAAGCAACTCTAGCCGGCTGGGTAATGCTGGGCGACACACGGAACATCACCGATGCTGAACTGGCCGAGCTCTATTTGAGAGAACCTACGGCACTCCGTATTCAGAATCAGAGCTGGGGGGAAGAAGAAAGAATGATCCCGCTCTCCCCTATTGTAAAAGATGCTCTGGAAACAGCCGCCTACCACGCCGTTGACGGACTGGGAATCGTAATGGTGCGCGCTTCGGGTAACGAGCGCTCCAAGGTAAACGGAAAGTCTGATTTCGGTGATTCAAATAACGAACCTTTCAACAACTGGAATGCTATTGTTGTCGGGGCCGTAGATTCAAGCGCCAGCTACGCTTCTTACTCCAGCCCGGGTGCTAATCTTTTAGTAGCTGCCCCGGGGGGAAGCTCAGAGGACACTCTCCCTCTTTTTATGACCGATTTCACAGGCGAGCGGGGCTACAACTATGCAAATTACTTCCCGCCCATGGAAGATTTTAATAACTATGCCACGGGTAAAATGGCTCAGGGCACATCTTTTTCATGTCCCCTTGTTTCGGGTGTTTGTGCATTGATTCTTGCGGCAAACCCGGAACTGACCCTCAGAGACGTTCGTCACATCCTGGTTCAGTCAGCTCAATATCTGGATTTTGAAGACACTGATACTATGGTGAACGGAGCCGGTTTCCCTGTCAGTCATAACGTCGGCTATGGAGTCTCCCATGCCGGCTATGCCGTCACTCTGGCACAAAATTGGTCCCATCTCCCCGAAGCTTCTACCTTGCAATATACGGCAGACCTTCAGAATGGGTTGCTCATCCCTGAAGAAGGCTACACCCTCAACCTTTCGGGGGACACCCTTCCGGCTCCAATTCAAATTCCCATGACCATCTCGGATACACCCTTTGCCAATGAGTCAACTCTATTGACCCACATTGTTGACCTCGGGCTTGTTGTGAGTCCCATTGAAGAAAATCTCGAAGGCAAAATCGCTTTAATACAACGCGGAGAGACTACGTTCCGGCAAAAAGTTGATTACGCGGCCCAGGCTGGCGCATCCTTTTCCATCATTTATAACAATGAAGGATCCGAAGAATTGGTGAATATGGCTCAGATGGATCGCTGCAGCATCCCCGCCGTTTTTATTTCAAAAAACAGCGCGGAGACTATTCATCAACTTCAAGAGGGCGATTCCAATCTTCGTGCTCAGCTCATTCACACACCGTTGGTCTATTCTTTTGAAGTGGAGGAGAGCTTGATTTGTGAAGATGTCTCCCTATCAGTCAGGGCGCAAAGTCCGGATTGCGGAACGCTCAGAATTACTCTGGTTTCTCCAGCGGGCACTCGCAGCCTTCTTCATCGTTATAATTTTGGAGCGATGAAGGAACTCGATTGGGAGTTCTTTTCCACTCATCATTTCTATGAGCCAACTCGGGGGAAATGGCAAATTGAAATATCCAACATGCCTTCACCAACCACCGGCGCCTATGCCTCTCAACCTTTGTTAAAAGGCTTAGAACTCAATATCCGGGGTATTCCTGTTACCGACACAGATAACGACGGTTTGTCTGATAAGTGGGAAATGGACCATTTCGAAAGCCTCCAATATTCGTCTCAGGATGTCGTTTCCCCTTCCGGCTACACTAACGCCCGCTGGCAAATAATTGGAGATAAGACGCCCCAGGAAGCCTCCCATTTAAACATCTCTATTGATCCGTTACAGTCCGGAAAAATCAGACTCTCCTGGCTCGGTGTAAGTGATAGCCTTTATGAAATTCTTGAACGCACCTCTACCGAAGAAGAATGGAGAATAATCCAAACGGTTCAAGGGACATTTCCTGTTACAGAGTATGTCGTCAGTTCCTCTTCTGGGAAAGGCTCTACTTTTTTTTGTGTAAGAAAACTCTGATATTGAAGCGTAGAAAATAGAGCACTCCCCTTTTACTGTATTGAATAATTGCCAATAAATCGGCTACACTCCTTGCAGGTTTCCGCCTGAATTACAGCGGCACCCCAAACGCGCGAGTGGTGAAATGGCATACACGCCAGACTTAGGATCTGGTCCGAAAGGGTGGGGGTTCAAGTCCCCCCTCGCGCACCACCTTCAGCTTGATTAATCCAAAGCTCTCTAAATCTTCAAAAGAGGTCTATTGAGGGATTTCTATTTTTTTGCTCCCTATCTTGAGATACTTGACCTGCAGCTGATAAGGAATTACCAATCGGGCTTGCGCAGTCGTCTTCTTTATCTTCCCGTCTTCAGTGACAATTCCAAGAGTGCTGCTCTCATTTTCGGTGAATCTAATTATATAAACACCCAGCTCTTCACCATCACGGCCTAGGACTCTAACCGTATCATCATCGGCGAAATAGGGATTCCTGGGGAGAACCAGATTGGATAAATCCTGTTTCGTGTATTGGCAATCGGTGATTTCATAGCTCGGGAAGAGGCTCCCCTTGCGAAGAACTATCATATCCAGAAAACCCTCTGTATACCGCTTCTTGTAAAGGAAGGGGTCCGACATCGAGAAATCATCTTCGGCGAGAAAACCCTTCGTTCCGGAGCACCCCGTAAACCCAAAGGCAACACAAAGCGTTATTAGAGATAAAAACGCCTTTTTCATTTTTCAACTTTCTCCTGGGCTTCTTCTACTTTCTTCTTTTCAAAAAATCCCCTCCCCTCCAGCCAGAAAATAAGGTCTCGGCTCCAGGGATGAAAATCCTTTTCATCCATTCCCTGAGTCGTTGTCCAACGTTTACCGGCCAGAGCCAAACCATGAATCCCCTTCTCATAAATATGCAAATCAAAGGGAACTCCGGCTTTTCTTAGGGCAGCCGCCAAAAGGAGTGCATTTTCGGTGGGCACCACTTCATCTTCGAAAGTATGCCAGATAAAACAAGGCGGAGTGTTCTTATCCACCTGCTTTTCAATGCTCACGTATTCTGCTAAGCCCTCAGTGAAATTGGGGCCAAGAAGGTTTTGGATCGAGCCCGCATGAGCAAAGTCTCCGGATGTAATCACCGGATAACAAAGAATTGCAACATCGGGGCGGGAGCTCAGACTGTCAATAGGGTCCAATAGCGCTGGGTTTGCCTTCTCATAGTGTGTCATCAAGAGAGCTGCCAGATGGCCGCCGGCAGATGAACCCATGACCCCGACTCGATCAACGTCTATGCCCCACTTCTGGGCCTGAGAACGCACGACTCTTATTGCACGTGCGGCATCCATTAAAATTGTGGGATAATGGTATCCATTAGAGGCTAAACGGTAGCGCAATACAAAAACGCTCACCCCGTGAGAAGTTAAAAAACGCGCATATCCGGCGCCCTCATACTCATAATCACTGAGGCCCCAATAGCCGCCTCCGGGGCAAACCACAACAGCTGAGCCATTGGCTTTGCCTTCAGCAGGCAGATAGACTGTCAATGTTGGAATATCTTTATCTTCCTTGCCCTGCGCATAGGGAGCGTCATTTTCCCAAAGGCGTATGACATCCTGTGCAGAAACATTTATACCAATTAACGCAACCAAAAGCGTCGTCCATCTCAATATCTTTTTCATCATCATTCTCAATCCGCCCCGGTATAGTAGAAGATTTTCACTTCGAAAGAAAGAGACATTCTTCAATAGCAAAACTGCCGTTCGTCTTTCGACAAACGGCAGTTTTGAATAAGTTACTCAGAGTTTCTCAACTCTGAATGCTAGGAGCTAGCGCACCAGGCGGTAGAAGCCCGTGCCCACTTTGTTCAGCTCAACTTCGTAGACGTTAGTCCCGTCGACTTCGGTGGGAAGCCCCGCATGAGTCCAAGGACCTTCTGCTGTCGGAGCAACCTCCAAGGCACAACGAGAAGACACCAACCAGCTGAGGACCAGTTTCCCGCCCTCAACCTTATAAGTCAAGGTAGGATCCGTCAGGACACCAAAGAGACCCGTTTCGAAGATTTCCTGAATTTGTTCTGCACTCAACGCATAATTGAAGAGAGCAGGTTCATCCAGAGCACCTTTGAAGAGTCTGTCTGTACCATCATTATCCTGGCCACCCAACGTGAAGAGGGTGTCTATCTGAGTCGGATCATGAGCGACAGGGTTAGCTGCACTCATCAAACCGTTCGCCTCGTTACCCAGGTAAAGGACGGCTTCAGTCGGTTTGACAACCAGAGCTGCAAAATACCAGCTTCCATCAGCCATTGTCAGTCCGCTATTGAAGGACCATGCGGCCGGCTGGCTACCCCAGCTGTAACCCAGAGCATTGCCATGGACAAAGGTTAATCCAGTGAATACACCTTTATCTGAACGGTTCACCATCATCGGCGTGTAGTCAGTCTGTGCGCCGTCTCTCTTCACCCAGCAGAGCAGGGTTGCTTCAGAGACAGTTTCCAAACCGATAGCAGGAGCCACCATTGTGCTGTAGGACTCAGTATTCTTCAAACCGCCGCTGAAGGCGACCGCTGTATCGGTATCCTGAGCAATAGCTCCAGGGATACCCAGCACGTTGCCGGAGGCGAAAGAAGCATTGAGCAAATGAGCATAATCGACGGCCTTTTCAGCAGCATCGGTCTCGCCCAATCTCCAGTATGCCCAAGGATTGTTGCTCACAACCAGAGCTTCGTAGCCACTTGCAGGCTCGCGGAAACTGATCACAGCTGCGTCAGAAACCGTAGAACCAACAATGTTAGTCACGCGAGCAGTCCAGCTGCCAGCATTAGCCGTTGTCCGAGCTACCTCAATAGTGTTACCGGTCAAACCCGTTTCAACACCATCCTTTAACCATACCACAGTGAGAGGCTCTGTCCCCGTCACATCGACGTTGAGGGTCAGATATCCATCGCTTGTATAGAGCACATCCGGGCTCACAGGCTGCTGAGTAATCTCAGGCAAGTGACCCACAGGGATCGGGTCGCCCACATACGGGCTCAGGAAGCGTGCTTCCATCGGGAGGACCGGAACAACGTCAGCTACCGGAATAACCTCGCTGGGAGTTGTCCAGGCTACGGAGAGATTATCTCCAGCAGATCCCACATTGTGGAAGAGCTCGAAGTAGTAGCTTTCTCCGGCTACCAACTCGATCGCGGCAGATTTCTGCTCAGGATACAGATCGTATTGGCGGCTTGCCGTGGGCAGAGAAACCCAAGCAATTGGATCTTCACTTACATCTTCCGGGCTGCCGGTCGTGCTCAAATAGAGAGCAGCCTCCTGATCAGCGGCAACGTAGAAATTATACGTTCCAGTCTCTTCAGGAGTAATCAGACCCACTATCACAGAACCGTAGAGAGTACCATGGTTTTCCGGAGTCTCAAAGTAACCTTCGGGATTCAGGAAGAGCACTTCATCAGGTGCAGTGAAGTTCCACAGATTGTAAATGAGATCACTTATGGAAGTAGGACCTTCGTAATTCCACACCTGGACAAGACCAGGCTGAGGATTCTCAACAACAGTCAACACCGCTTCGTCAGAGGCAAGAACCGTTGTTCCTTGGGTCACATTCACATAATAAGTACCGGCCGCTTCTTCGGTTGCGAAGAGCGTACCGAGCGTGTCTTCATAACGATCAGGAACGATCAGTCCGTCATGATACCAGGTGTAGGAGAGGTCCGTACCGAGGGCCAAGACATTGAATCCGGCCAGCGAACCCACACACACAGTTGCGGATTCCGGTTGTACGATAATCTCTGCAGGGACGAAACCCTTCACCTCATTGTAGTGAGAGAACACGGCAGTACCATCATTGCTGGCTTCATTGCCGGAAGTTGTCCACATACCAATGTAGAGAGGCAACGCAGAACCCAGAGGACCATCGGCCCAATCAGAGGTGTCTTCTTCAGCCAGGACAGTCCAGTTTTCTCCATCGACGCTGTAGAGTCCGTAGAGAGTATCCTCAATACGAACAATACGCTGCCAATGCGGATATTCAGCTGTCTCACCGGAAGGATCGATCATACTTGAGCTTGAAGCCACAGAACGCCAGGCAGCGCCACTATAAGACTGCTCTGTACCTGCATTCCAAACCAGTGTGCTGAAGAAACGGGAGCTTCCCGCCTGAACTCCAAAGTCGGCATCAGCCTCGCGAACCATCAGACCCGTTTGGGCCAATCCGGAAACAGAAGCCAAGCTTTCTACTTTGACGGTGACATCGAAGTCACCCGCAGGAGCCTGATTGTAAACATAGAAGAAGGAATCTTCTGTGCCGTTGATACCGTTACCACTTCCCTGAATCGCGTAAGTACCCTTAGGAGCTTCCACCAAACTACCAGGAGCTTCGCCCTCGTAATTGACATCTTCATAGAAGTACGGAGGAACCGGGAGAGCAGGAGGATAATCCAATTGCTCTAATCCGAGAACACCCTTCCAAACGGTTACGCGGTCCACAGTGCCGGTAACTGGCAATGCGCCACCGAGCTCGCGTCCGAGGCAACCACTCAGATCAGTTCCCTGTGCAGCGAAGTTCACTCCACCCGTATAGGCCTTAGTGCCGGCCAATTGACCGTCAATGTATACATAGACGATACCTGCGGGGGCATTGTAAGCCACAGCGATCTGATGCCAATCAGTGCCTTCAGGAATCTTGATTCCAGTGTTGAAATCAGCAATTCCCATGGTCGTGAAGAAGACTTCACGAGCAGGACTGATGGAGAACGAGACTCTCGGAGCAGTTCCAGCCTTGTTACCCAAGGATTGGAATAACACTTGGCGGGACGTAGAAACCTTAATGTCCTTAATCCAGGCGCTCATCGAGAAGCTCACGTCGCTCTTATCACCGAAGTTGATACCATCAGTGTTAAACGGAGCATAAGCACTGCCGTTGAATCTGAGAGCGTGATCATACTTGCCGGCGAGCGGGCCTTCCGTCCAAACAGGTTTGGAAGCGGCGGCCATCACTTGTGCTCCATCCAGGAGTTCAATATTCCCCAGACCTGCACTGGCATAAGGTGTCTGACCCTCATTGAAACCGTAACTCAGCAAAGTAACTCCTTCAATAGGAGCCTTCGGATTCGTTACACCCACATCGAGCTGTGAAGGCTGCAACATACCGGCGTGGAGACGCACGCGGTCCATTCTACCCTGGAAGATTGAACCACCAAAGTTATCTGAACCTAATGAGATACGGTTGTTACTGTAAGCTCTCGGCATCGAGGTCAC
>CAZSTC010000001.1:6329-114692 GCA_964609795.1 uncultured Verrucomicrobiota bacterium | reverse complement strand
TATCTGAACCTAATGAGATACGGTTGTTACTGTAAGCTCTCGGCATCGAGGTCACGGAGACAAAGGCGATTTGAGCACCGTTCTTGTAGAAGGTAACTCCCACGCCCGGCTCCCATGAGCAAGCCAAGTGCATCCAAATGTCGTTTTCAACAACAACCTCAGAGTTGATGTCAACAATGCCCATGAAGGTTGCCTGGAAGACATGGTCGGTATTCATACCAACCTTGATCGTGTCACCGACGCGGAAGAAGTCCTCGTAGGTCTTGGTGCTCAGCGGATCTCTCCAGACCCAAGCTTCCCAGGTAAACGGTTTGTCTAAGGCAACCGGGGTTCCTTCAAAAGTACCCAGGAGCCAGCCTTGTCCGTTAAACTCCGCTGCATAGTCGCCAACTAAGCCAGAAGGAGCCGCAACACCATTGACCACAGCACCAGGATCAGCGTTATAGCCGAAAGTGGCTAACGCATTACCCACAGAGCTGGATGTCTCAAGGAATTGACCTTCGTCCATCTGGAAGTCGACAAGCTTCTGCAGTTTGGCAGGATCAGAAGATACCACCAAAGTCTTGCCGGAGCTCATCGTTGTTCCACCAGGATTGCTCACGCCAACCGTGTACACACCGGCGTCACCGGTGCCGGTCTGACCAATAGTATATGAGGAACCGGTAGCGCCTTCAATAGCCACACCGTTCTTGTACCATTGATAAGTAATCTCGCCTGCACCCTTGGCTTCCACCGTAAGGGTTGCACCATTACCTTCAACTACGATCGGAACTTCCATACCCAAAATGGTAGGAGGAGCTCCTCTGTAAGGTTTGATGTATTTGGCCTCAATAGGAAGCGTCGGGAGCACGTCACCCATGCTGGGTGTTGCCCATGCTACAGAGAGGTTATCTCCGCCGCCGCCTTCCACATGGAATACCTCAAAATAGTAATCCTTACCGGCTTCTAAGTTGACTGCCACTGACTTCTGGTTGGCTTCCTTGTTGTAAACACGACTCGGGGCCCAACCGGTCACCTCGCAAGTGCGGGTACCGCCTAAACCGGCGGGAGTCGCATCGGAGCTCAGCCAAAGTTGGCTCTGATCATCCGAGGCAATATAGAAGTAATAGGTGCCTGTCTCCGGAGGAGTCAACAGACCCGCTATTGAAGAACAATAGTTATCTGCGCGATCCGTCGGTGTCTCCAAATACTGAGTCAGATAAAGAACCAGGTTCGGATTGGTGTAATTCCTGAACGCAGCTTTTACCTTGTCCAAGTTACCCGGATTGGGATTGTCATAAACCCAGGCCTGTACCGCATTGGGTTCAGTGGCGGGATTGACAGTCAATGTGACCACGTCGCTCAGAATAAATCCATTATTCTGGTAAACGGCCAAATGATAATCACCTGCATCCCACGGAGTGGCGTAGCAATAGAAGGAACTTCCTGTGAAGTCTTCAAGCGCTTCTCCATTCTTGAACCACTGAAGGTTAATGTCTGTACCAATTGCCAGTGCGCGGATAGAAGCTCTCGCTCCGGCTACAGTGGTAACTGAAGTCGGCTGGATGATAATTTCCATAGGAACATAACCCACCGAGAGTTCAAGGTCACTGAATGACGCAGTAGCATCGTTGCTATTGGAGTTATGTGAGGTCACCCACATACCCACATAAAGCGGATTTTCGGAGCCTAAAACACCCCCTTCCCACAGCTTCGTATCGATTGCAGCGAGAAGGTTCCATTTTTCCCCATCTGTACTGATGAGGCTGTAAAAGATACCATCCACGCTGACAATACGCTGCCAATGGGGGAACGTCAGTGTTCCATAAGTTGCCGCCGTGTTATCGCTTACATTACCACCTGTAGCCGTACGCCATGAAGACCAGAACGATGAGTTACCCGGACTATCCAGACGCTGGGTCTGAGTAGAAAAATGGCGAGCATTGCCGATCTGGTTACCCTCAGCATTTCCTTCACGAACCATCAAGCCAGCTTTGGCCCATCCATCAGAAGGAGCCTGGAAGCTGTCGACTTTGACAGAAATGTCGAAATCCGTGCCGCCAGGAATGGGATTGTAAACATAGAAGAACTGATCGCTGGAACCCCAGACATCAGCGCCGGAACCCTTAACAGTGTAAGTATCTGCTTCTTCGTCCCATGCAACGCTTCCTTTGAAGTCGCCGGTATAGTTGACATCGTCATAATAGAACGGAGGAATCGGATCAGTAGGAGGGATATCCATCTGATTCGGTCCTAAAACACCACTCCATACGCGAATACGATCCAGATTACCATTGAGGAAAAGGTACATGTCATCCTCATAACCGTAGGGATCGATCCCCTCTATATAGCAACCAATATTACCATAACCTTCTTCAACTGTCGGGAAGGTGAGAATAGTGTCAGGATACTGGAATCCTTCCAATAATACTCCATCCAGATAGACATAGAAAATCTTGGCAGGAGCGTTATTGACCAACACCATGTTGTGCCATTCACTGTCATTCGGGAAGAGAACACCAGTGCTGAATTCTTCATAGCCCACATAGAAGGCCAGGTAACCGGCCATATCCACATCAACAGCTAACACAGGGCAGGTACCCTTGCTGTTACCGTAGATAGCGAAAATTTCCTGCCATTGTAGCGCAGGCTGAATTCCCTGGAACCAGAAATCAATGGTCATGCTCGGGCTGGCCGGGTCAATGTCGATATCTTCAGTGCTGAACATTGCTCCGGAGTCACCAGCAAATTCCAACGAGTAGTCGTAAGCCGAATACTTCGTTCCGAATTGTCTTGAAGGTGCAGAATCTGACCATGCAGGAGCCGGGTCAGTAAACACCGCAGGTGTGCCAGTCACGAGGTCATATGTGGCATCTCCTTCGGCTTCATCGCACACAAAGTCCAAGAGAAGTGCCAAATTATCAGAGTTCGAAGAAACAACAACACTCTGAGGCAAGCTCTCATCACTACCCTTGCTGTTACCGACGCTCACACTATAGGCAGCGGTATCAGCCAGAGAGGCATTCTCAATCACATAGCTCGAACCGGTGGCTCCTTCAATAATCTCACCATCCTTATACCACTGGTATTCCAGAGGCTCAGTTCCGCTTGCAACTGCAGTAAAGGTCAGTTTATCTCCCTCTACACCACTCTGCACGACTACTTCTTCAAGAGCCGGAGCTTCCACATTGCAATACATATACACTTCAGCAATCTGGAACATCGATGATCCACGAAGCTGCGTGAAGATGACTTTGTATGAGCTGTAAGCTTTGCCATTAGCGAAGAACGCCGGCGCGGTGTTACGGAAACGGAAGAGACTGGGCTGGATCACGCCTGTTCCAGCGGGAGTCCAGGTTTCTGCACCATCGATTGCATCATTCGATCCAAAAACTTCAAACGCCAGCGGGTCTCTATCATTGGAGTCGTTGGCAGTTGTATACATGAAGTAATTGGCTTGGAACGGCTCTCCGGCGGTCGTCACGATGAAGCCTGAGCCAGCACCACCAAAGTTCAGGTACTTGGTACCTACAACACGGTCAAGCGCGGCTTGCGGTGCTTCTTTTTCAGGAAAACTTCCACCAGACCCAATCATCGTGTCGGCAGGTGTAATCAGACTGACCGGAGCGGCCTCAACAACCGCACCCAGAAGCTGTATTTCGGAAATCTGCATGGAGGGTGTACCCTCTACGCGTAAAGTCGGGAAGATTACCTTGTAGGCCGAGTAGACTGTTCCGCTGGAGATCACAATCGGATCAGCGGCTGTTTTACGGTCCAAGGGTAAATCCAGGTTACCCGATGCAATCAGAGTCCACTCCTCAGCATTTCCAAGGCTATAATCTTTGCTAACAACTTCCTCGTTCGTTCCATACAACTCGAAGGATGCAGGATCACGCTCCGTGAAATCGTTAGCGGTGGTGAGAACCATGCTCTTTACAATGGTTTTGGGGTTGCTCGGTAAGAATATAACTCCCGAATAAGCGCCCATTCCACTGTAATACTTGGTATTCACATCACCATCAATAGAGTGCTGGGAAGATTCCTTTTCTCCAGAGAGATGGCTCCAGGTTGACACTGGTTGCACCGCAATAATGGAATCACTGTAGCTGAGTACGCCCTGAGTGCCTGCAGCGTCCGCATAGAGCTGAATGTCGGCCAACTGCATAAGCGCATTGCCATCCTTTCTCAGACTCGGAAAGAGTACTTTGTAGGATGAGTAAGCGACGCTGTTGTTAACACTCACTAACGGGCCGGCGACCTGACGATCCGTCGGCAAAGCCACTGTCCCGGATTGAATCAGTGTCCAATTTTCACCGTCACCAAATCCATTATCCGTTGAGGTAATAACATCGTCGGTTCCATAGATTTGATAGGTATCCGGATCGCGTTCGTTAGCGTCGTTAGCCGTCCACATCTTGAAGCTCTTGACGGTGCTCTTGCCATAACCGGGAGTAACAATGAATCCGGTATTCTCACCACCGAAGTTCAGGTACTTGGTTCCAACATCACCGTCTATCACCTTAGCCGGAGATTCAGCCGCGGGATAGGAACTTCTGTTGACTTCCTTGACCGAATTGATCGGCCGGGCAATGTCACCAGGCAATACCAGGCTCTGTTTATAGTCAACGTTCTCAACCACGATCGGACCGAAAGCGCCTTGTATGGCGTCACCTGTTTGATGTGTGTAGAAGCCCAGTTCTACATAAACGGGAGTGGAGCAAACCCAATCGATTCGTCCGCCATAAACTCCGTCAAGGTACATGTCAACGGCTGTCCCATCATAGGCAAGCTCAATCACATGTTCCAAACCGTCATTCATGGGGGCAAACGCGGAAATCGGATTACCGCTTCCAACCGAATTCACGCTCCAAGCCCAGCCCTCATCAGGAAGACCATCACTCAGAAAGAAAAAGTTGGATTGATCCGCATTGCTCAAAAACACTCCGCTTTTAACGCCGGTCCCGGCAACCAGATTCAGGTAGGGACGCTCCACCGTCACTTTCAGCGACGTTGGACCGTAAGAAAACCCATCTGTTGTTCGTATGCTGCGGCCAGCCCAAAGGTTGATACCCGACTGCCCTTCACCAGCAAACACACCGCCACCAGCTTCGACTTGTATATCCGTCGGTCCTGTCTTTGAGTGAATCCATTTGGTCAAATCCAGAATGGTTTCGCCATTTGTGAAGTCGTCTTGAAACTTTACCCCCACTTCTGGACCCAGAGGAGGAATCGCTGCCAATACAACTTCAGACGTTGCCGAGGGAGCTCCCCCTGCAACATCCGCTACTATACTCGTGGGTGGAGCTACCTCCGCCCCCTCTGCCAGGAACACTCCGGAATGCGACAAAAATGCCGCCGCCAAAAGTGCCGCAGAGAAAGTTATTTTTTTATTCATAACCATATGTTGTGCAATTTATTACGTATAACTGCCACCGAAAATCTTTAGCCGCCCGAGACCGGCAATTCACTAAGTCGCAAAACGCCGTCCTTGTTATTAGTTTAACAGCAATAAGCTTTTCCACAGCAACACACACACCCTTATCTCTAGTCGAAAACACCCACAAAATCAAGCCTATTTTGAATTTTCCACTAAAGTTTTCTATATTCCCCATAAAGAAAATTCAACGTACTTTTGTGGATGGCTTAAAAAAGACAAGAGGTCTATTTTCCTTTCTTTGAAACTTAAAGACCAATGAAGCTGTAATTATAAGGTTTACGCATAGGACGAGACAACATTGCCTCTGCTTCTTTATCTCCTATGATCGTTTCCGCCACGGGGTCCCACTTGAACTTCCGCCCCAGTCTGACAGCAATCACATTCAAATGCGCCACGCTGATAGAGCGATGCCCTACCTCTACGGGGCAAATCGGTTCTTTCCGGTTTTTGACGCATTCGATAAAGTTGCCCATATGATGATTACTCCTATAAAGGCGAATATCCTTACTGTCATCAAACTTCACTTCTTCCAACTCTGGATGACTGTATTTAGTCCCTCCACGCTCCACATAAACCCATCCTTCGGTACCCTCAAAACGAATACCACAGGGGGCTCTGTTGGTTGTTGTCATCGTGACACCGTTCGCATATTTAGCCTCAATATGGAACTCTGCCGCGGCGGTGTAGCCGCCTTCAATCATCGGCTCACCCAGAGCGCGGCCATCAAATTCAACAGGACCGCTCAGCTCTGTTCCGTTGCCCCATTGGGCAATGTCGTTGTGGTGCGCACCCCAATCAGTCAATTGACCTCCGGAGTAATCATACCACCAGCGGAATTGGTAGTGCGTCCGATTTGTTGTGTAATCCCGAGGACCTGTCTGCCCCTGGTAAAAGTCCCAATCCAGAAAATCGGGAACCGGCTGAGGTGCAAAGGGGCCCTCTCTCGGACCGGTAGGGAGTCCTACCAAGATGTTTTTGAGTTTGCCGATACGGCCATTTCGGACCAATTCACAAGCAAAGCGGAAATTCTGTTCGCTTCTCTGTTGGCTGCCTACCTGCAGAATAGTTTTATTCTTCTTAATAACTTCCACCAGCTTCTTGCCTTCGGCGATAGTCAGTGTCAAAGGTTTTTCGGAGTAAATATCTTTACCCGCATTACTGGCAGCGATATTAACCATCGTATGCCAATGATCGGGAGTCCCTGTAATTACAATATCTACATCCTTGCACTCCAAAAGCTTACGGAAGTCCTTAAACTTGTATTGTGCTTTGAATTGTTGGGCCGCCTCATTGAGGCGGTTTTCATCCAAATCACAAACGGCGACAATATTGCCGAAATGAGAGGCAATACTACAATCCCCCCTACCCTGACCTCCACAGCCTATGAGAGCAATACCGGGTTTATCATTGGCAGATTTCGGAGCTTGAACCTGTGGTAAGGCAAAAGTCTCCTCCGCATACCAAAGCGGTACTGCCGCCATCGCAGCTGCGCTTTTCAAGAAGCTGCGGCGACTCACTTTTATGCTAAAACGCTTCATGGGTTTAATTTACGCGTTATTCGACTCTTTGTCAAGAGTTCGACCCCCTCACAAGTTGAGTTCCTGCGATTTTGTTGGCATCAGCGCCCCCGATATGTTTCAATAGCCGTGTGATGAGACGCTGGTATAAATGCCCGGCCTACATAGTGATGGCCGCTTTTTTAATAGGTTCCCTGCTTTTTTGCCCAACGGGCTTGAAAGCGCAAGAAGGTCAGAGGGATGTGGATGATCTCTACATCGAGGTCTACAATACTATTTTAGGCGCTGATGAAGCTTGGCAAATGGGCAAGAAACGGGATGCTTATGAGCTTTATCAACGCGCTCAGGGCTTCCTGGAGAACATCAAAAAAGAGTTTCCCAACTGGAATCAAAAGCTCGTGGATTTCC
This sequence comes from uncultured Verrucomicrobiota bacterium, assembly GCA_964609795.1. Lineage (GTDB taxonomy): Bacteria > Verrucomicrobiota > Verrucomicrobiia > Limisphaerales > UBA1412 > UBA1412. Next base: position 107,351 of record CAZSTC010000001.1, on the reverse strand, counting down.
GCCTCTCATATGTGAAGACCAAAATGCAGCAGTTTGACCCCCCTACAACTGTAGACACTCCGCCGGCATCTCCCACGGAAGGGACCCCGGTGCGACCCAATGCTCCGGAGAACGCCAACGATGCAGAAATCCGTTCCTTAAAGACGCAATTGGCTCAACTGGAAAAAATCCGTGACGATCTGGATGCCCGTCTCCGTGAGGCCACATCTGCTCAACCGGCCAACGTTGATCCCAGGGAGCTTCAAAAAGCTGAAAAAACCATTGCTGAACTGACTCAAACTAACGCTCTGCTCAAAATCCAGCTGGCTGATCTCAGTAAAAATCTCACCCCAGAAGAACCGGAAGGCAAACCACTCTCATCCAGAGAAATTAAACGCCTGGATAAAGCCCGCGAAGAAATTAAAAAACTCAACACACAGCTAAGCACCCTCAAAGAGGAAAATTCATCTCTGCGTAAAGAGGCGAAAAAACAGGATAAATCCCCTGAAGACTCAGAGGCCTCTGCCAATGTTCAAATACAAACCTTGGAGAAGGAGATTGTAACTGTTCGCGCAGAAAATGAACGGCTTTCTACACAGCTCAAAACATTCCTAAGTGCCACCCCGGGCGATAAGGGGCAGGAAACAGAAAAACTACTGCTCCAGCAGGAGAAGCTTGTTGCCGAGATGACGCAAAATATTGAAACGCTCCGTGCTGAAAATGAGGCTCTCAAAGCTGCTGCTGATTTATCCAAGAAAGAATCACAGGAAGCCATTGAAAGTACCCTGAGCCGCTATGAGGCCGTAGCAGCCGAGCTGGCACAGATAAAACTCTCCTCAAGTCAGATGGAGCTCGAGCTGCAGAAATCAAGAGAGGCAGCCGCTACGAACTCTTTACCGAACCCCTCCGAACTTAATTCTCTTCAGCGTCAGGTCGGCGACCTGGAGAAAATGGTCGATGGCCTCAAAGAAGAAAACAAAGTCCTTCGCGATGCTGCCTCACGGAAAGCTGAATCCAAGCTGCTCGACAACATAGACCGGCTCCGTGCAAAAATTGCGGTTTATGAGAAAACCAAAGAGCCGTATACTCCCGAAGAATTGGCCTTGATGCGTCCGGGTAAACCGATTCGTGTTGGCGCGGTCCTGGATAGCCAGGTAACACTCTCCACCGGCGAACCGGCTAAAGGCAGCGCCATGGGCTCGAGCCTGCGCCATTCAGCTCCTCCGGAAGGCAAAGAGATCGCCGCCGAAGGTGTCAAAGAATTTTCCGAAGGCAGAATGAATGAGGCCGAACGCCTTTTCCAGCGTCTCCTCTCCCTGGACGAAAACAGCGTCTATACCCTGGGCAACCTGGGAGCGGCTCAATTGGAACTGGGCAAATTAAATGAGGCTGAAATCAACCTCAAAAAGGCCTACTCGCTGGATCCGCAAGATACTTTCGTAATCAACCTTCTGGCCATCTTAAACCTCAAGAATCGTAAAATTGACGACGCTTTTGAGCTTTTGAGCACCTCTGCCAAAATCGACCCGAATAATGCCGAGACTCAAAACTATCTCGGAATGGTGTTGGGTGAGCGCGGTCTGCGCACAGACGCTGAAAAAGCTTTCCGTGCAGCTCTGAAATCCAATCCCCGTTACTCAGTGGCGCACTATAACCTGGCAGTCCTCTACGCCACGACCAAGCCGGCTTATCCGCAGTTGGCAAATTATCACTACCAGAAAGCTGTCTCTCTGGGAGCCTCCACCAATCCTGATTTTGAAAAGCTGCTCCAAACAGCGCTGGAGGAAAGCCAAGCTCCTGAAGAAGGCGTCGCAACAGAATAAGAGTATCGATAAAGGGCGTCGTTTCTCCCTGAGATATTGTAAAATCTAGTTTTCATGTATCTGCTCCTGGATATAGGCAACACGCATACCCATGCCGGATTAGCCAACCATGATGGAATCCTGGATCAGATCGATTTGCCCACTCTTGCCTGGAAGAACGCTTCCATGCCTTTTCTACTTCAGGGCTTTTGTCAGGGAAGAATAATCGAGCAGGCAGCCTTTTGCAGTGTCGTCCCCCAGGCCTCCGAGCAAGCCAGGGAAATGCTTGCCCGCCTTTGGAAGAAGCCCCCTTTTGAACTGACTTGCCAGACACTTTGGAAAATCGGCATTGATTACCCTATTCCCTCTTCAGTAGGAGCCGATCGATTAGCAAATGCCATCGCTCTGGCCCATTATTATGGTTTCCCTTCCGTTGCTATTGATTTCGGTACCGCAGTGACCTTTGATATTGTGAATGCTGCCGGGAACTACGCAGGAGGCATTATTGCTCCCGGTCTGGCCACCATGACCACTTACCTCCACGAAAAAACGGCTCAGCTTCCCTGCATAGAAATTTGGGAGATGCCTTCTGTAGTTGGCAAGAGCACGGCTGACGCTATGCGCATTGGCGCCGTGCACGGATACAGGGGGCTGATTAAAGAGCTGATTAAGGAAATAAAAAATGAATTTCAATTGGAACACCTGCCCTTTATCGCGACAGGAGGATACTCCAGGATGATTTCAGAAAAAATTCCCGATATCACCTCTGTTGACCCCGAGCTGACTCTTAAAGGACTCCTGCTGGCTCTTCTACATGCTCAGAGTTAAACCCGTTCCCTCTTAGAAATCTGATTCTCCGCCTCCTCTTCGATCTAATATCCTGTTTCCAGTTTCTTTGTCCCTTTCCTCTCCCATCCGCTATAGATTGAGGTTCGTTGTAATTTTTTTATAAAAAAGTTGCATCAACTCTCTTAAAATGCTAAGAAATTCACGTGTCGGTTTTCAGTTATTTTTTGATGATTTCGTTTCATCATGTAAGCTGACTGGAAGTGTAGTGCCCGGAAGAGCCGCCTTTTTTTATTTTCCTGCTCAATTACAGTTTGAAAGGGACACTGTGAAAGGCGCTCTGGTTTTTAAGAGAGTATAGAAGAGAATATATGGGAAATAGTAAATTTGTAATCGGAATTGTCATCCTTGGCCTTGCAATATGCGCCAGCGGGTATTGGGTAAAAACATCTCTGGGTAAGTCTAAACGATCCCTGGAACAACTGGTAAAAGAACACTCCGCTGAGCAGGCGCTTCTGGAAGCTAAGCTGGAAGAGGCCCGAGTTCGCCTACTAGCCGAGACCACCCGGCTGGATATCCAGAAATTGGCTCCTCTGGACCCCAGGTTCCTGGTACAGAGCCTGATCGAGCTTGAGATGGAAAAAACGGAATCAGATAAGAACTACCGTGCTTTCTACTGTTTGCAGGGTTTGGCTGATGCGGGCACCAATGCACTGCCGGCCATCAAAGATTTCTTCATAAGCGGAGTGGACACAGATTTGGAGCTTCCTTATTTTCCTCCTCCCCATACGTTGCGGCAGGAAATCGCGGCCATACTTTGCGGAATGCGCACCATGGAATCGGCGGCACTCTTGAGCCAATTGCTCCCTGTCACTCAAACGGCAACTGAGTTGGAAAACCTCTGCAAAGTTTTATTAGAGATTTCTCCGGAAACCTATCACTCTCATTGCGTCAAAGCTGCGCGGAATATGTATCGGGAGATTGTGGGCCAGACGGAGAAGGTCGCTCCTGAAATAGCGATGTCACGGCAACAAGTGGTAACCGATCCAGATACTATTAATAAAATAAACAAGGCTCTTTCGGAATCAGCCAAGAATATGAACAATATCACCAGCATCTACAATCTTCTATTCAGAACCCTCAAAGACACTGAGTTTGCACGCACTCTTATGGAGGAGGGAGCCTGGATGACTAAGAATGGGTTCTCAGGCGAAGAAGTTGTGAATACCTCTCTTTTTTCCAGCACAAGAGAGCTCTTAGGAGAAGAGAATATTCAATGGTGCTATGCGGCCTTTTTGCGCATGAGGGAAAACAAGAAGGCTGGTGAGAAAACTGATGAAGGAATTATACTTCAAAGGAGGCTTTTCGATAACTTCTTCGAAAATGTAGCGCTTAGTTATTCAGGCATTAACCCCATGGCCACGGAGATGTACCTCACTTTGCTGCGGGGAGACAACAATATGTCGCACCAGGAATCTCGTTATCGGTTGGTATCAAATCTTGAGAACTTGGATGACTATTTTGCCACTGAGTCAACTCAATCGCTTACCGGTGAACGCAAGCAAGGCTTCATTACTGCTCGGCTGGGGCTCTTAGATACAATTGCAGCAGAGTATGCCAATGATGAGCTGATGCAGGAAGTGATTAATTTAACTCGGGCAAATTTGGAGCGTCAGGCCAACCCGGATGCGGAGCTGGATAAAGAGTTCGACATGATGGAGAGGGAGAGACTGGCGGCAAAAATAAAAGAAATGAGCCGACAAGAAAAAATTGAAGAGTTAGAGCAGTCAATTCAGAAAGACTTGGATAAAATGAAAAAAGAGGCCCTTGAAACAAAAGAGAAAGAGAAATAGAAGAAATAGAGTTTTAAAGAGACCACTCAACTTACTACCAATATGAAAAAGCTTTATATTTTACTTGGAATCAGTGCTCTTGTTGCGGCTGCGGCAGCGGCCCTTGTTTTTCAGATTCAGCACTCCTCCGCCCGCGCGCTGGATCAACAACGTACCGACTGGACCCTTAACGAGGCTCAGTTGCAAGCCTCTCTGAAGGAATTGGAAACAGCCATAGAAGCGGAAATCTCCAACAAGGCCAAAATGACGGTCCCTCAACTGGAGCCATCGGTCTTAGTAGAACGCTTTAAAGATATGCAAAATTATACCAATAGCCTGATCAGAAAAGAAGATGCACCATTGCGCAACCAATGGCGGGACCAAATGCGGGAGGCTTACTTCGTCTTTCAGGGTCTGAGGGATAATGGTGAAAAATCGCTTGATGCCATTCGTGACTATTTACAAAGCGGACACAACGTCGAATTAATACGCAATTGGAACTTCTCAATCCCTCTCTACTTCGGAGACGAAATTGAAACAGTCCCCCCCAGTTCTCGACTGGGGCTCATGGGAGTGCTCATCAATCTCAATAACTCCGCTTCCCTCACCCTACTCTGTGAAACTATGCTCTCGGCAACTAATCCTGCTGAAATTTGCCATGCAGCACAGGCTTTAATGAGAGCCAACGGGGAAGAGTTCCGCTCCGTGTGTATTAAATCGCTCAGACAGATGTTGTCCGCAAATACAAAGAGTAACTTAATTGGGTACAACTTAATCAAAGTCCTGAGCTTCTTGAAAGAAAAGTGTGGGGATGACGTTTCGGACTTGGCAGTGGCAATCGAATTTGTCGATGAAGATGGAAATATAGAAACCTCACTGATGCGAAAAAAATTGGAGTTGATGGGTGAGGCAGCCCTCCCCAGTATCCGAGAAGCCTTCAGTAAAACGGAGATGAAGCTCACGGAACGTATGGAGATGGTTTCGATCTTTGACGAGTATATTGGCATTAATTCGGATGCAGACTCTATGGTTAAACTAATGGTTGATGGATACGGTGATAACGATGTTGATTTCGTGGGGAGTATTGTGGTAATGATGATTTCAGACCCAGATAGCTATGATAAACTGAGCCCTGAAATGATCCAAGGCCGCTTAAATCTTTTGAATGAACTGGAGCAATCCCATGCAGGTGACCTGGCTCTCTTTAAAGAAAGTATTGGCGTTTCCCGTAATTTACTAAACGAATTTGCGACATCCGGCGTTAAAATCGACAGTCAGGAAACGATGAAACGGCTCGCTCAATCCGGCTTCATGGATCGACTGGGAAAAGCAATGATAGAGTTTACGAAAAACAATCCCGAAGTGGCTGACGAAATGCACTAATACTTTTATCTAACCTCTTGGGTGATTATTCTCGGTGCGTTTCTCTCCCATTCGCTAAAAACCGGGTTTCTGCTGGAGACCTGAAAAAAAACTTCCATTCAGCTAATTGACTGTTGTACCATCACGAAGATGGTGGAAGAGGGATATTTTTTAAGGCTTAACAGAAACAAAAAAGGAATCACATGGCAAACTTAGCAGATCGTTTTGAGAAGAACGCCCCGGGGCGTTACTATTGTGATAGTCAGTGCATTGATTGCGGACTGTGTCGGGAGACGTGTCCGGAGGTCTTTGTGCGCTGTGAAGCCGGGGGACACTCCTACGTCAAGCGACAACCGGAGACTCCTGAAGAGGAAGAGTTGTGCCGGGAAGCGTTAGGCAATTGCCCGGTGGGTGCGATTGGTGACGACGGAGAATAAGAGGCCCTCTAAACAACCCCAAAACTCTCTTCAAATGAAAAAAATGCTGAATCTGTGTAGACTGAGGCTTAAGAGTGAACAGTTCTGGCTGTGGGTGATGCTCTTATTACTCGTGTTGGCTCTTTACGGGGTAGCCACGTATCAGATTATAGCACTCCTGGTAGTGGGCGCCGTCTTCCGTTTCTTCTGGACTCATATTATGGGGGCAGAGAACTGGAAGAGAGAGGCCCTTCGGACACTGGTATATGTGGGGGTGATTACCCTCTTTATCTACATGTGTGGAGTCGACCTGGTTTTTTCAACATCCGGCTTTGCGGGGACGTTTGGCGTTTTACTCCGAGCTGTTTTGGGAGTCATTCTTGCCGCCTGGCTGACTCCTATTATTTGTTCAAAAATCGGTAACTTTTTCGGACAGGCTCTCTATGGTTTTGGAGGGCGGGGCGAAAAGGTTGAAAAGACTTTTTTGAGCTCCATTGCCGAGGGTTTTCGCAAAAGAGGAATGTACCAGGAAGCATTGGATAATATTGAAAGCCAACTTCGGGATATCCCCAATAGTTTTGAGGGGAAGCTGCTCAAAGCTGCCATTTTTGCCGACGATTTGAAGGACGTTGCCCGTGCTGAGGAGGTTGTAAATGAGATGCTCTCCCAATCGAGTTTGGATCCGAAGCTGGGAGCTCTTATATACAATCGCCTAGCCGATTGGCGGCTTGTTCACCTTCGGAATTTGGAGGGGGCCAAGGAGGCTCTGCAAGCCATTGTAGATCGCTACCCGGGAAGTGAAGCGGCTTCGTTTGCCCTACAGCGAAAAAGCCGTCTCTGTCTCCCTAATGAAGGAACTCCAGAAACGAAGAAAGTCATTCGGATTGTGGAGGACTTGGGGCTTGTGAAAGGTTTCAAGGGATGGGATATGCCGGAGGTGACCTGGCAGGAAGAAGTTGCCCAACTGGCTCAATTCCTGGAAGACCATCCTCACGACTGGGATGCCCACGAAAAATTAGCCTCTATCTATTCTCGGGATTGCCAGGATGTCCGTGCGGCGGTGGCACAGTTGGAGATGTTGTTGGAAATCCCGGAGCAACCCAAAAAGAAAGTAGCCCAGTGGCTCAACATGGAGGCCGATTTCTATATCCGGGCTCACGACTTATCCGGAGCCAAAACGGCCCTGGAGCGGATTATTAAACGCTATCCTGAAAGTGCCCCGGCCAATATGGCTCAAAACCGAATTTCTCTTCTCAAGATGGAGTTGGAAAAAGAGGCAGCCTCCACTTACATAGTGCCGGAGACAGACCCCTCTCTGGCTAAATTCAACGACAAGAAAATTGCCAAAGTGGTCCGGGATACGTATGCCAAGCGCGCACAGGTGAATTCCCCGGGGCCGATCAAACCGGAAGAACTGACTCTTTCGGGCTCGGAATCTTCGTCTCAAAAGGGAGAAGAAACAAAAGAAGACGATAAACTTTGGGTTAAAGAAATGGAAAAACTTGATGAGCATCTGGCTCAACATCCTGCTGACTGGGAGTCCCGCGAGGAGTTGGCTGCTCTATATGCCTATCAGTGCGGTGAGGTGAATGCAGCCATTGCTCAAATGGAGGTCATGATCAATACTCCGGGAGAGACTCCCAGCAAAATTGCCAAGTGGCTCAATCGGGAAGCTGATTTTTTCCTCAATGCGCAAGATCTTGAATCGGCCAAGGCGGCCTTGAAAAGGATTGGCACGCTGAATCCTGAAAGTCCCTTTGTTCCCTTGGCCGAGAGACGAATCATGCGTCTCAAACTGGAGATGGGACAGAAGCAACCCAAAAAATTTGAAGTTCCAAAGTGGAGCGGCTTCGAGGCAAACTCGGCTGATAATTTTGCAGGGGATCGGATTGTCAAAGCGGTCCGCGACACTCGTGCCAAACTGAATACCCAGGTAACTAAAGAACCGCAGAAGAGTAATCCCTTAAAAACCTTTGGTTCTATCAAGGTGCACCTGGAAAAAGAAGATGAAAAAAAGTGAACCCCGGCTGATTGAAGAGAGCCGGGACCGGTAGGCCCTTGGAGGCCAAAAAGGCAAAACGGTAAATAAATCTACCGGGTAGTTCTCCTTGCCTCCGAGGTCCTATTTCGGTATAATCGTTACGTTTTTTATGAAACTAGTAGTTAAGATTCAATGTGTCCTGGCTGCCGCAGCACTTCTGTGCTGCGCTTCTCAGGTTTCGGCAGCCGATATCCCCGAAGAATACTCTACCGGCGGGTTCTTTATCGGTTCTCAAGCTTACTCGTTCAATCGTTTTACCCTTTTTGAAGCCATCGAAAAGAATGCTTTGGCCGGAGGTAAAGTGATTGAGTTTTTCCCGGGGCAGAAAATATCTAAGGATATCGACCAGGGAGTCGGCCCGGGCATGTCCGAAGAGAATATGCAGAAGGTGAAGGATAAGCTCGCTCAACATGGCATGAAGGTAGTCAATTTCGGTGTCACCGGGGCCGGAGACGAAGCTGGGTATCGCGGCATTTTTGAGTTCTGCAAGAAGATGGATATCCGCGCTTTCTCCTGCGAGCCGCCCAAAGATCATTTACCCATTCTTGATAAACTGGTCAAAGAATATGACGTAATGGTGGCGATTCATAATCACCCTCGCCGTCCCAATGATCCCAACTATTGGGTATGGGATCCGGTCGCTGTATTCAATGCAGTCAAAGACCTCGATTCCCGCATTGGTGCAGCAGCCGATACGGGTCACTGGGTCCGCAGTGGATTGAATCCGGTTTATGGCCTGAAGGTTCTGGAAGGCCGTTTAATCAGCTCCCACATGAAGGATCTGCATGAATTCTCAGCCGGCGGCCACGATGTCCCCTACGGTCAGGGTGTCTCCAATATTCCTGCCGTCCTGGATGAACTCAAACGCCAGGGCTTCAAAGGAAACATTTCCATTGAGTACGAATACAACTGGGATAATTCAGTTCCCGAGATAGCTCAATGTATCGGCTTTGTCCGTGGATACGGCACCGCCAAGAAATACTAAACCATTAGACCTTTAGTGTGCGAAAAAGCCCCGTTATTTGACGGGGCTTTTTTTTGATCCGGCAGCGGTTATTTCAAAAATGGAACGGTCAAGAGCTGATTTTCTCCAAACCTAGTTGTCATAAAGATTCCGGGGCGACATTGCGAGAAAGCGATATTTGCCTCCCAATTGATACATCCGGTCCTTCCAGAGGTCAAAGGGCGGTTCTTTTTGGAATATCTCCGTAATTCTCACCGTGGAAATCAACCAGGCTTTCCTCGCAATTTCTTCTTCCAGTTGTCCGGCGCTCCAGCCTGCATAACCTAAAAAGAAATGCGCATCCTCTACCCTCTCCAGAGCGTCTTCCTCAAAAATATCCTCCAAGGAAGAGGTCAGATAAACAGTCGGAACAACTTCCCGGAAGGAGTCCTTTTTGACCTGCGAGCGCAAGAGGCAAAAAATACTTTTCTGCATCACTGGTCCTCCCATTTTCACCGCCGAATGATGAAACACTTCCGGAATATTCAGAACCAACACGTCAGAAAGTTTGACACTAACCGGATGGTTCAATACCAACCCAACTGCACCCTCTTCATCATGCTCGCAAATATAGACTGCAGACTGGTGGAAAAAGGAACCTATCAGCTCTCCGCTATCCAGGAGAAGCTTTCCTTTCAGTGACATAAATTTTTGACTCATCGCGACCTCCGGCTTGTTCTAGTTTACTTTAATTCATATCCCACACGGGAATAGGTAGGCACATCTATTGGTTGGTTTTTGTAGTAAGTTTTTTCACATTGGTCAAAGCGCCCAACACTCGTGATCTTCAGGTCCAGAACACCCTGGTTAGGATCATTATATCCGCGTTTGCTCCGCCCACCCGAAGGCATCTGCGACTTCAAAATATCTATCTGAGAATTTGTCAAAGCCGGCGGCGGAGGCACATTGCGAGTCGGGGGACGTTTCTTTTCCAACATCTCGCTGCTTACTTCATTGAGTGAGAGCAGATCTTTCTCCTCATTAATCGGGACGGTTTTCTCTTCATCACGAACCGTGCGCTTGGGGTGAGTAATCAACACGATCCTCAACTCATCAGAATCATATTTCGGAGGCGTACAGGCCCCCAACATTATTTTTGCGCCCGGATTTTCACTGGCGATCCGTCTTTGAAAAGATTCTGCGTCAGCCAGAGAAAAACCCTCTTTCCCGATAAAAAGCGCCAGTACAGTCCCTGCGCCGCGCAATAACGAGCCAGCCTTGAGCCACGGGTGAGCCAGAAGCGTCTCCCAGAGAGATTCCACTCTGCTCTTGCTTTCACCGGTTGCAGAAGCAACAGCCAAACTGCCCAGACACTTTCCTTCGCTGAAACCAAAAGAACTTCTCAGAAGACCTAAATCCAAAGCCATCGGTCCGGGATGGAAAAAACTTAACCATAACCCCTCCACCGCATCTGATATCATCCGGTTGCTCGACTCATATAATTCGATGAAGTTAGCGTTTTCATTTGCCTGCAAAGCCAGAAGTTCATTAGGCAAGGAAATATGCAGATGGGCATTCGCCGTCATTTCTTCCTGAGATCGAGTGGCCCGCATAGATCGATCCGTCCCTTCGCAAATGAAGGGGAAAATTGAAATAGCTATGACAAACACACCCTCCTCTGCCGCCAACGCTGCAATTACCGGAGCCACGCCACCGCCCAGTCCGCCACCAAAGCCGGCGATCAAAAATAAAAGAGAATGCCCCCCGACCAATTGTCTCAATGCCTCCTTTTCCGCTTCAGCAATCGATTGAGCCACCTCCCGGCTGGCTCCAGTTCCAAAACCGCGAAGTATTTTTTTACCTATTTGAATGGCTTTGCAATGAGTGATCTGCCCCAAACTCTGAACGTCAGAATCCAAAACAAGATATTCAAGCCCTTCGCATGCGGTGCGAGACAGAGCGTTCACAATCCTCCCGCCGGCTCCACCCACTCCCAGGACAAGAGCATTCAACTTGTTTTCAAAAACATTATTCGGGACGGCCTGTTTTTCCGAATTCATTTCAATCATTCAGTCTCCTTTCTCTTACCGGTGAGCCCTTTCTAACTGAAAACATTGGCTAGGGGACCTCCTTTTTTGCGAGACATTTTAGAAGCACAATACATGGCCAATCCAATCGGAGTGGCAAACTCAGGCTTCTTTAAAGCGTCACATATTCCATCAAGATGATTCAAACAGAAGGGCCAGGACTGAGCCTGGAACACACTGCTCGCCAATGTGGATATCATCTGGATGCAGGCCCCGCCGCCACAGAGCATGACTCCCTGATCTAGCCCCAATTGCATCCCGGCATCAGCCAAAGTCTCATGGATGATTTGAAAGATTTCTTTGAGTCTGAGCTCCATAATGGTCTGGAAGTGGTCAAAGCGCACCGACTTGTTTTCTCCAGCAGGCGTTTTAAAGGGTAGCAGAGCATTTTTAGCCTGCGGATCGCAAATAGCTCTGCCGTGAAAAGTTTTTAAATTTTCCGCTACGCCTATTTCCAGTTTTAAGCCTAATGCCAAATCATTACTGACATGGTCTCCTCCAATAGATAGAGAGCCTGCATATCGAATACACCCGCCATGAGTAAAGGCAAACTCTGTCGTTCCAGCTCCTAGATCAATAATGAGCCCGCCTTTTTTGCGCTGCTCGGCGTCCATTAATGCGATGGTCGCAGCAAACCCATTAAAGACAGGATATTTGGGCTCCAAACATAAATCCTGCAGTATTTTTATCGGCTCCAAGATTTGATTGCGATTCCCATAAATCCAGTACAGGGGCTGCGTCAGAATTCGTCCCCTCACATTTAAACCGGCCTCTTCCAATTGCCCATCCAGAAGGCACGGCTGCTTAATCCGGTGAAGAACTAATACGCTTTCGGATATCTCTTTTGGGGGACAGTCTAGGGCGTTTCTCAGAGCATGTTCCCTATCCTCTTCGGTGACTCTGCCATCGGCGGATTCCAACATATGTTCGCCCATGCCAAAAGCACTTTTTATATGGCCTCCGGTTATCCCCACACACACTTCACCAATGGAGACATTCGCCAGACTTTCAGCATCGGCAACAGCAGCGCGGACCTCTGCTATGGTTGCCTCCGTATTAAAGATAACCCCCTTTCGCACTCCGCTGGAAACGCTCTGCCCAACTCCAAGCACTCTGAAAGGATACTTCTCAGAAACCTCGGCAATAACAACACATATCTTGGAGGTGCCAATTTCTATACCCGTAGCATACCGTTTTCTCTTCTTGAATAACATATGTTCATCGCCCTCCAGTAGTTCTCACACTCCGTACTCTATTTGTTCGTGAATTCCTATCTTCCTGAGCCGGGGTCGGTTCCCAAATCACAGGCACATTGTTTGAGACAGAGAGGTTAATCATCTTAATTTTCTGCTCCAGCCCAGTCGAATAGGCATAGATAGCTTCCCAGCGAGCCAAACCTAACTCCAGAGAATTAGCATCAAAAACCGCTTCTACATATTGAGCCGTCCTCGCAATAATAAAGCCCAATTCGCTGATATTTACTTCCGTCAGATCATCAAAGCCGAAAAAGCTGGATTCCTTGTAGAGCCGAAGAAACTTGAGCGCCCGGCTCACTTGCTGATCTTTACAGTAACGATTGGGAATAAGAACGTTTTTATCCGCCACTCCGGTCAGTGTAGGCAGGAGGAGGCGCTCCGGAGCGTGAACTTCGTAAAACAACTCATCAGGGACCATCACGAAACCTGAGTCATCCAGATAGCGTACCACCCACTGCCCTTCATTTAGGTTCATCGGATCGGTCTCCCAAACATAACACCTGAAAACGGGAACTCTGGCGTATACCTGAACTTTGAGCGTATCGGGAATAACCCTCTCGACGGAAATTTTCTCCAGGACTGAAACGCCCTCCAGTCTGGTTTTTATCTGACGCAAATCAAGAGCCATCAGATTATCTTCTCCTATTTTTACATCCAGGAATTCCAACACCCTCTCTTTGGATACTCCGCCGAAAACTCGCACATCAACCGCGCGAACCGTGAACATCTGGTTCGTATAAACGGTCTTTTCCAAGACAAGGTCCAGGGTGGTTTTCCCAAGAAAATAAACGCTCACAATGATTGCCAAAAAAAGAATCCACCAGGAGATGCGCCAGGACCAGCGGTTAATACGCTGGCGCTTCTGCTCTTTGGCCTCCTCTTCAGGTGTAGAGGGCCTTACCTTCTTCTCTGCATTTTTCCTTTTGTTGAACATGCAATTATTTTCTGAGCGCCATCTCTAATATTTTACAACACAAATTAGAGTAATTGAGTCCCGTTGCCGCTGCAGCCTTGGGGAGCAAGCTGGTCTCGCTCATACCCGGCAGCGTATTAATTTCCAATACCCAGCAATCGCCGTTCCTGTCCAGAATCATATCTATGCGCGCATAGTCTTTCGCACCGACGGCACGAAACGTTTTCAGAGCCAGATCGGCAGCACGTTTGCGAGAGGCTTCATCGATTTGAGCCGGGCAAAAATACTCCGTCCGACCTTTCGTGTACTTGCTTTCATAATTATACACGCCTGATTTAGGACATACTTCTACCGTCGGAAGCACTTCACCATCCAGTATTCCAACGGTTAATTCTCGCCCAATAATTCGCTCCTCCATCAGGACAACCCCACCGTAATTCAATGATCGCTTCAATGCAGCGCCGAAATCTTCCTTGTTGTCCACCATCTCGACGCCCACGCTGGAGCCCTCTCTGAGCGGCTTCAGTACCACCGGAGGCTCCCAACCTTCAGGCATTTCGGCTTGCCAGCTCTTTAGAACAAAGGAGCGGGGCATCGTAACTCCGGCAGCAACACAGTGCTGACGAGTCAAAAGCTTATCAAAACCAATCCGGCTGGCTTCAGCACCACTGCCCGTATAGGGAATGCCCAGTCGATCCAACTCCATCTGCACCTGTCCATCCTCACCATAAGTTCCATGAAGTGCTAAAAAAACAACACCGGCTCCATCGGGCAAACTCCACCCTTTTACGGGGTCCGGATCAAGCATCTCCACTTGATATCCGGATGAGCGCAGAGCCTCTGCCACCATCGCACCGGATTTCAGCGAAATTTCCCGCTCGTTTGAAATACCACCTGCAAAAACAATTACTTTCAGTTTACCATTATTCATGCAATTCTCACTCTTCAATTTGCTTGCCTGCATCCTCTCCCACGATCATTACTTCAGTCTCTAAATTCACTCCGCATTCAGCCAGAACTCTCTCTTGAATTATTTGAATCAGCTCGAGAATATTCTGGGATGTTGCGTTGTTTTTATTGATTAAAAAATTAGCATGCCTATCCGAAACCTGTGCTCCCCCAACGCTGAAACCTTTCAACCCCAGGGAATCTATCAATCGACCCGCAGAACATCCGGGTGGATTTTTGAAAGCACACCCAGCGCTGGGAGATTGAGTTTGCGTCTTCAGCCGCATCTCTCTCATCTCTGTCATTCTTTCTCTAATTTGCTCGGGAACGCCTGAATAAGCCCGCAGGACCGCAGACAAAGCAATTTTATTTTCGAAGAAAGCACAGCTGCGGTAATCCGCATGAATATTCTCACCTTCCACCTCCTCTAAAACACCATCAGGCCCCATTACTGAAACCGATTCCACCACATCCATCAGACTCGATTTGTAGGCTCCTGCATTCATACGCAATCCACCCCCAAGACTTCCGGGTATCCCTTCCATAAACTCCAGACCTGCCAGTGCGCTGGCCTGAGCATACTGCGCAATCTGCCTCAGTGTGGCCCCTGCACCCGAATGGATGAGGAGCCTACCATTTTTAACTTCAGTTTGAGAAAAAAATGAATTGCGCAGGGAGCATACCACACCCCGTATTCCGCCATCTTTGACCACCAGATTAGACCCTCTGCCCAACAGGAAAAAGGGAACTCCACTTCCTGCGCAGTAGCTTAAGATTTTCTTTAGCTCATCGGTACAGGAAGGCTCCACATAAAAATCAGCCGGACCGCCGATTCTCAGCGTGGTCAATTTTTTCATGGGGTAATCCCTTTTTCGAACTGTCTCAGGCGACAACTCTTCTTCCAGTTCGTCTTGCCACTTTTTAATTTCTGTATTTTCCATGTCTAGCTCTGGCTTTTTGCTCCATCCAATAACGCCGCATATTTATGAGCTTCCAAAGTAATATCACCGGCTCCCAAAAATAAAATAATATCTCCTGGACGTGAGTTTTTTGCCACTACTCCGCCCACGTCCTCCAAGTGTTCCAAATACTCCACCTCTTGTCCATGAGCCCTCACCGCATCGGCCATACTTCTGCCCGTTACTCCGGGAATAGGTTCTTCACTGGCGGCATAAACATCAGTGAGGAACAAACGATCAGCCTCTTTGAAACACGTGGAAAACTCTTCGAGCAGCAGTTGGGTACGCGTAAAGCGGTGAGGCTGGAACACAACCAGAAGACGTCCTCCCTGAGCCTTTACGGCACGAATAGTTGCCTCTATTTCAGCAGGATGATGACCATAATCATCAATAATCCGGTAGTCCTGGTTCTTAAACAGAATCTCTTGCCTCCTGTTCGTTCCATTAAAGTCGCCGATACTTCCAGCTATCTCTCGAGGCGAATATCCCAACTCCGCTAGAAGAGCTATCACCGCCGTTGCATTGCTGACATTGTGAGTTCCCATCAAACATATTTTGAATTCACCCCAATCAACGCCTCTTCTTCTTACACAAAAAACTTGCTCTCCTTTGGAGGAATTTTCTCGAAGTACCGCTTGATAATCGCTCTGTGGACTGAAGCCAAAAGAGATGCTTCTCTCTCTAAAATGCTCTTTGCTCAACCGTGTAACCCACTCATTATCGGCGCAGCAGATTATTTTCTTCTGAACCTGCCGCGAAAATTGTGCAAATGTATTTTCAATCCCCTCTTCATTGCCGTAATACTCCAGGTGATCCCGATCCAAATTAAGGATCAATGCGTATTCAGGCTCAAACTCCAGGATACTCCCGTCGCTCTCATCGGTTTCTGCCACAAACCAGCTGGATTGGCTTTTGCCCAAGCGGGCATGGGGTTCGAACCGACGGCATAAACCGCCCACAGCATAACCGGGCTCCAGGTTCAAGTTACACATAGCCCGAACAAGCAGGCCGGTAACCGTCGTCTTGCCGTGCATCCCTGCCACACAAATTCCACGATATAAATTCATGAAGGAGGCCAAGGCCTCCGCTCTTTTAAGAAGGAGAGCTCCCTGTTTTTTTGCCTCAACGATATCCGGCTTCTTTTTGCTTACAGCAGAAGAATACACCAGAACGTCCACCGGATCGTCTTTCAAGTTAGCCGCAGAATGCCCCAGATATATCTTAGCCCCTCTTTTACTCAGCGCACGAGTCTCCTGGCTTTCGCGCACATCCGCTCCACTGACGCTCCAGCCTTTATCCATCAGCAAATGTGCCACAGCACTGACTCCTATTCCCCCTATTCCTGCCAAATAAGCTTTGGGCGGAACCACTGACTTTGCAGTCGTGTTCTTCAGCAGTGCTTCAAATGCTATTCTGTTTTCTGTTCTCAAGCTCAACATCTCAAACTACGGGCTCAGTGCTCCAATCCATATTCAGGTTTTCTTGAGGCAACGCAACCTCTATTATTTTTTTCGCAATTTCTGTCGCTGCGTCTCTTTCGCCCCACTCTGCCAAAGCGTGGCAGATTGCTGAACGCTTCTTTTCATTTGTCAGGAGAGAGCTCACCACATCTGCAAAGTCATCCACAGCCGCTTCCTGAAGCGGGCTCACGGGTTGTTCAAAAAGAATTGCAGCTCCTGTCTCTTCGAAGGCCAGCGCGTTGTAATACTGATGATTATCGGCAGCCGTGGGTAGTGGAATTAAGATGGAAGGAATTCTCATCCGAGCCGTTTCCGCCAGAGAAGAGGCCCCCGACCGACTCACTATCACAGTAGCGGCTCCCATCACCAAATCCATCTCCGCAAAGTACTCTCGAACCATCGCAGAGACACCGCTATCCTGATAGCTTTTTTGAACCGATTCAAAATCTCTTTGGCCCGTCAGGTGAATGATTTGCAAATCGGGTATTCTTCGTAAAATTTTCTTGAGACTTGCCACCACTAGCGAATTCAGCGCACGGGCTCCCTGACTTCCTCCCATCGCTAGAAGCACGGGTCTATCAGGATCGAGCCCCAGCATCATTTTGCAGCCCCTGGACATCTCTTCATTGGAAGGAGAAAAATTTGCTCTGACAGGCATCCCCACCACATCCACTCTGCGCATGCGCAACCTGGAAACAGATTGCGGAAAGTGGACAAAACCGGTATGCACAAAAGGCGCTACCAGACGATTCGCCCTCCCGGGTATCGAATTGCCTTCATGAATAAAAGCTTTGCATTTCCCGGACGGCGCTGCCAACACCGTAGGTGCACTCGAAAAGCCTCCCATCCCCAACACCGCCTTGGGCTGCAGATTACGAAACAGCTTTCTTGCTTTTAAATACGATTTAATGAAACGAAGAAAAAACGAGAGCATGTTTCGACTCGTCAGCCCCACCGCAGGCATTCGCTCCACTCGAAATTCTCTTATCTGCGCGCTGGCGACCTGATCGATCTCCTTTTCGGTCACAATCAGGAGAATTTCACACCCGGCATTGTAAAGCTTTTGAGCAACGGCTATACCCGGATAAAAATGCCCCCCGGAACCGCCGCAGGCAATAGCGACTAAAGGCCCTTTTTTCTCACTTTTTTTCATCATCAGGTGGTTTTTTTGTCGTGAATACATTCTCCTCATCTTCCACAAGCGTCTCCTCTTCAAACACAAGAGGATCGCCCTCTTTACCCGAGTTACCGCGCAAGGCAACCGACAGCAACAAACCAACCGCTCCCAGCAGCATGATAATATTGCTTCCTCCACGGCTGATAAATGGCAAAGGCATACCCTTATTGGGTAATACGCTCGTCACAACAGCGATATTGATAAAGGCCTGCAATCCGATCATGAGCGTAATTCCCATTGCCAGATAGGCGCCAAAGCGCTCGCGAGCACGCAATGCAATCTTAAAACCACATGCAGTTAAAAGCGCAAAAAGAAGAACAATAAAAAGGACTGCAAAAAGGCCCAGTTCCTCCCCAATAATCGGCAAAATAAAATCTGTGTGATCTTCGGGCAAAAAGCCCATTTTCTGACTTCCCTCTCCCAGTCCCTTACCAAACAAACCGCCGCTGCCCAAAGCCACGAGTGAAGAGTAACCCTGCATTCCCACGCCGTACTTGGTTCCTTCCAAATCCAGCCAGCTGAGGATTCGATCTCTTCGAACCGGGTCAAAATAAAGCCAAACGCTCAAAGCAGTGCCCAGCAAGCCCGCTGGGATAAACAAGTAATACCAACGAGCACCCATGATCAGCAACATGCAGGTAGTCAAAGCCAAAAGAAAAAAAGTCGTTCCCGCATCGGGCTCTCTAAAAATCAGGAGCACCAGCGGAGAAACAATCACCATAGGCAGAATAAGGCCCTTCCAGAAATGTCGAATGAGTGAAGGGTATTTGGCTCCATACCAGGCGAGGAAAATAATGATGGAAAGCTTGGCGAGTTCCGAAGGCTGAAAGTTGATTCCCAATCGAACCCAACGAGCTGCACCTTTCACTTTTAAGCCTCCCAGCGCTGGGAAAAACACAGCAGTCAATAGAACCGCACAGACGACTAACAATAAAATAGGAACCCAATCTTTCTGCAAGAACCTGTAGTCAAAAAACAGCGCCAGGCAAATACATAAAATCGCACCCGCAAAAGCAAATTGAGCCTGCTTCTTGAAGCTATTCATCCCTTGAATGTTTCGAGGCGGCACTTTCCATGCCTTCTCCTCCAAGGCTGTGTTCGTTGTTGAAGTTACCTTCGAAGCTGTTTGCACTTGAGGAGTGCTGTTTTTCTTCTCGATCTTAGAAAAAGTAACACTGTAAAGAGCAAGGAGCCCCATGGCAATCAACATTGCCACGCAGAAGACAATCACCCCTACTATATGTTTCATAACTCCCTTAACTCTCCCGAATCCGCACAAAACTTACGGGGTGGCCACACGCACCTTTGCAGGCTCGCACAGATCCACCCCGGACAATACTGCGATGCAATATGCTGCAAGCATCGCTTATGCAAAAACTCTCGGAAACTCCTACTAATTACCAAGTGGGGTAATCGTGGTTCTTCCCGTGGACTGCGTTGTTCCGCTCCCGCTTTCTGTTGTTTGGGGCAAGGGTGCCAGGGCGCCGGTGTCCGTTGTCGGAGCAGAAGGCGCGGCGGGTGCCGCAGGTGATTTGCTGGGTATTCTCAGTTTCTGGCCCACGTTAATACGGTCACTGGCCAGGCGATTTTCACTTTTGAGATCAGCAATCTTCACACCAAATTTTTTACTGATACGGGTCAACGAATCACCGGGGGCAACTAAATAAACCGTTTGCCCTTCCGAGTCTTTATATTCTGAGCCCAGTGCCGGCTTATTCTGCGTATCGGTCGCAGTTGATGCGGCTGAAACCGTCGCTGTGGCCTTTGATGCGGAAGCCGGAGGGATTTTCACCACTTGCCCAACTTGCAAATAACGAGGGTCCACTCCCGGGTTGGCATTCAACAAATCCGTTACAGTCAATCCCGGATAAGCACGGGCGATCTTGGTGTAATTCTCACCGCTCTTGACCGTATGCTCTTTCATTTCAGAAGCAGCCGGAACTGTCTGTGTAAGGGTACCCGTTTGAACTGTCCCGGGCTGTACAGGAGGAGTCTGCGTGCCGGGCAATCCCTGTACTCCAGGAATTACAGCGTTAGTATCCGGCGGTAAAGCGGCCACTGCGCGCGATTGTTCTGCCACAGGCAACGTCGCGTTAGTCGCTTGCTGAACGACGGCACCCGGATAATCGTCATGAAACTGCAGGCCGGCATCTCCCATGGTACTGGCAGAGGAATTGGTCGGTATTGCAACTTCGTTGGTGGCAGTCGCCTCAGGCTGGGGTGGTTCCTGCTTGCAGCCCTGAATCAGCAATGCTCCAAGGACGGCAGCATGAAAAAACAGGATTGCAAACATCGCAACAGCCAGATTTGACTTCTTTTTACCTGAGAGCTGCTGAAGACGAGAACCCTGCGATATCAACGTATTTTTGTTGTCTTGATCGTTCATAACATCATCTGTTTTTATTGTGGCCCATTTCGATCCGATAGTCAATTCTCTCTCGAGAATTTCAGCGAATCTTTTACAGTTTAAATCTCTTTCTCTTTCTTAACCTTCTCAACATATTCGCAGAACAGCTCACCCCTGTGAGCATAGCTCTTAAACATGTCAAAACTTGAACAAGCCGGGGAGAGTAAAACTACTTCTCCTGCGACAGCGTTTCGGGCGGCATAATAGACGGCTTCTTCCAGCGAATTGGCGAACATACAATGCACATGTTGCTCCCATTCCTTGCGAATCCGTTCTCGGGTCTCGCCTATCAAAATGGCTCCACGCACACGACACGAGAGTAAATCTTCCAATCCTCCGAAATCAAATCCTTTATCTTTTCCGCCTGCAATTAACCATGTTTTTTTGCCCTCTGGGACCATCTTTAATGCTTGACGTGTCGCATCCACATTGGTCGCTTTGGAGTCATTAATATACTTAACCCCTTTGACCACACCCACTAGTTGGCAACGGTGATCGGATGGCTCAAATTTCAATGCACTTTGGCACGCCTGCTGAGCCGGAACTCCGCTCAAGACCGCAGCAAGGAGCGCCGCCATCACGTTTTCTAGATTATGACTTCCCAGAAGCTTTAATTCTTTTATATCCAACCACTTCCCCTTAGGTAGGCCATGAGAGCCCTTGTAAACGATCCAGCCATCCTCCACGTGCATATCTGCCTGGTTAGTCTCCGCACTGTAGGTGATCTGGCGGGATTTTAAATTAATCTTCTTTCCTCCAGATTTCTCCATTTGCCTGAGAATCTGCTGGGCGGCACTCCACTGGATGACACTCCAATCCTCTGCTCCCTGTCTGGAGAATATTTCCAACTTGGTTAAGAAGTAATCTTCCATGGCTGGATATCGCTCCAGATGGTCCGGAGTGATATTGGTCAGCAAGGCTATTCTGGGGCGAAAGTTTTTAATTCTCTCAAGCTGGAAAGAACTTACCTCAAACAAATTTACAGGGAATCTCCGGCTCTCCAACGCCAGAGAAGAAACCGGATAGCCAATATTGCCCGAGGCGCAAGTAGGAATTCCGTTTTCGTTCAATATGTGAGAACAGAGCTCTGTCGTAGTCGTCTTCCCATTGGTTCCTGTGACGCCAATCGTCGGAATTTCCTGCATGAAACTCCATCCATATTCCAACTCTGAAAGGACCTCGCAGCCGGCTTGTGATGCAAACTTCCCCAAGATGCTTTTCGGGGCTATTCCTGGACTAATTATAATCAAGTCCATTCTTGTATGAGGCAGGCTATTCACGCCCAGCTCTACTGTGGCTCCCTGGGCTCTTAACTGGGCTGCACGCTCTTCCAAACACCCTGAATTTGATTCATCCCAAACAAAAACCCGGGCTCCATGCTTCAAAGCCAGTTGGGCGGCAGCCATTCCGCTGGAGCCTAATCCCAAAACTGCTATTATATCCTGTTTAGATTCCATCAATTCGCACTGTTATCTTATCTTTAACGATGCAAGAGCCAAAACCGCAAAAATGACTCCTATAATGTAGAGACGCGTCACCACCTGAGTTTCTGACCACCCCAAACGCTGAAGGTGATGGTGCAAAGGTGCTCTCAAAAAAATTCTTTTCCCGGTCCCTGTCCATATACGTGTCGCTTTAAAATAATACCGCTGCAAAGCCGAAGAACCAATCTCCATCACGAAGACACCTCCGGCAATGAGAAGGATAAATGGCTGGTGAACCAGGACCGCCATAATCCCGAATGCTCCGCCGATCGCCAGTGAGCCGGTATCCCCCATAAAAACATGCGCAGGATGGCAGTTGAACCAAAGAAAACCCAGACAGGCTCCTCCGAGGGCCGCGCAAAAAACAGTCAGTTCACAAGCCCCGCGGACATAAGTTAAATTCAAGTAGGCGGAATAATCCACACGCCCTGTCAGGTAAGTAATTACCAGAAAAACCACGGTGCATATCAAGGTGCATCCAATCGCCAGGCCATCCATTCCATCCGTCAAATTGACCGCATTGCTGCTGCCGAACACCGCCAGAATAACGATAAAGGCTCCGACAATTGAAGAGACCACTCCGACAGACATAATCGGTTCTTTGTAAAACGGAACCATTACTTCTTCGATCAGAAAGGAAACTCGTCCGTCCATATAGAGATAACTGACCAGGATCAATCCCAGAGCCAGTTGCACACCGACTTTAACCCACTCCGGAGAGCCCTCTCCTGACCGTGTCACTTTGCGGTAGTCATCATAAAAGCCCAGCCCCGCAAGAACAATCATGCTCAAAACCGTCAGGAGCAGCAGTTCATTCCAAACACCCCAAAACAAAGCGCTCACATCCATCACGCCCACAATCAGGATTCCGCCCATGCTGGGAACTCCCTGCTTCTTCTTGAGGGCTTCGGTCACGGCTTCTTCTGCTTTTTTGGCACCACTTTCCCCGGGAGTGTTTTTTGCCCACTCCGGGGTATAATCTTCGGGAGCAATACCTTTAAGCCACTGAATCACACTCTTGCCTAAAAACATGCAAAGAGCAAACGCCGTCAGCGCCGCACCCATGGCTCGCACAGAAACATAAGAAAAGATACGGAGCCATGAGACAGATTCCTCCCATCCCTGCAATTTGGCGATATCCAGTATGTACTGTGAAAGTTGGTAAATCATACTACCGGACTCCACTTCTGCACCAATCGCTCGAATTTCTGAGAGCGGGAAGCTTTTAAAAGCACGCAATCTCCCTTTGATACATACTGATCCACCTCAGCAAACAACGCCTCCGGTGTGTCAAAAGCTTCTGAAAACTGATTCGCAGAAGCGTTTGCTCTAAAGACTTCGCACATCTCTCCTGCATACTCTCCGCAGAAAAGCGCACATGCTACCCCTGTTACCGCTGCTTTGAGCGCAACCTGCCGATGGGATTCATCGGCACTCCTGCCCAACTCTCCCATCGTGCCCAAAATAGCGACCGTTTTTTCACTCTCAATATTCCCCAGGGTTTTTAACGTTTCCAACGCGGCGCAAACCGAATCCAGGTTGGCATTGTAGCAATCAATGAGGAGAGTCAGACCTCCCACAACCTTCACTTCAGTCCGCATTTCTGGGGCGGGACACTCGCTCAAAGCCATGTAAATATCATCCTCCGGAACACCCATTTCTTCTCCAGCGCAAATTGCCAGAAGCGCGTTGGTGATATGATGTGCTCCCAAAGAACGTATTTGACATGTTTTGAAGCGAGTGTCCACTTGACCTGTGCCCACCTCCTTGGCTTTGGAAAAAACTTTAAAAACTGTTCCGCTCCGGTTGATCTCTTGCAACTCTCCATAGAGCTCGGCTTTCTTCGGACTCTGACAGCTTACCGTCACACAACGCACACCTTTTCCAAGGCGTTTGGTGATTTGAGCGACGCCATAACACTCTTCAGGAATAAAGAGAGCGCCTTCCGATGGCAAGGTTTCCGCAATGCATCCCTCTTCACTCAGAACTCCATCTAGGTCCGCGAAAAATTCTAAATGCTCGTGTCCAATACTCGTCACCACTCCATAATCGGGGGCAATCATCTTGAGTAATGCAGCCAACTCCCCGGGGTGATTGGTCCCGGCTTCAATAACGGCGAATGAATGCGAAGAGTCAATCTCCAATAACGTTTGCGGAACCCCAATATGGTTGTTGAAGCTTCGCCTGCTAGATAAGGTTTTCCCTTTTTTGGAAAGCACTGATGCAATCAGATCTTTAGTTGTTGTCTTGCCGTTGGAGCCGCAGACAGCGATAATTTTTATCTCTTTGAAATCTCTTCGATATGCAGCAGCAATCCGTCCATAAGCCTCCACGGTATCATTGACACATAATACCGAGCTATTCTCAGGAAATGAATGCCCCTCAATCCGGCTCACGATAAAAACTCTGCAACCCGCCTTGCCGACAGCTTCGATGAAATCGTGCCCGTCAAAGCGCTCTCCTTCGACTGCCAAGAACGCTCCTCCCGGAAGAGGATTGCGGCTATCTGTAAAAATGCCTTTTACAGAAATATCGCCACTTCCGAAGTAAATCAAACCTTCGGCCGCCTCGCTCATGAATTTTAATGTTCTGGCTTCCACTCGTTCTAATCCATTCCGGTATGATAACCCAAATTAGCCAACGCGTTCATTGCATGAAGGCGGTCGTCAAAAGGCACGACCAGCCCATGAAATTCCTGATACGTCTCATGACCTTTGCCACACAAAAGGACCGTATCTCCTTCTTTGGCCATCTTGATGATTCTCTCAATTGCCAGTGCGCGGTCCAATTCTATTTCGTATCCATCCTGCCGCCGAGTCAGATAGCCGGACTCCACTTGAGTCGCGATATCCTTGGGCTCCTCCTTTCGAGGATTATCTGTTGTAATCAGAGTATAATCCGCCAAGTCAGCAGCTACAGCCCCCATCTTCAATCTCTTACCTTTATCCCGACTGCCCCCGCATCCGAAAAGCAATAATACGCGCCCCTTTGTGATTTCCTTAAGTGTGCTCAGCACATTCTGCATTGCGTCATCCGTATGGGCATAATCCACTAAAACGGTGAAAGGCTGTCCGGCATCCAGCCGTTCCAAGCGTCCGGCAATCGGTGCGGCTTTACTCAAAGCAGAGACGATAACCTCCGGGCTCACTCCAAAAGATAAGCCCACTCCTATAGCCGCCAGGTTGTTTGAAATATTATAGCGCCCGATCAGGGGTGTCTCCAACATGAATTCTCCCTGAGGGCAATTGATTTTCATTTTGGTTTTATGGGCAGACAACTCTATCTCCGACGCCATAATGGCAGCATTCTCTCTCAACCCATAAGATAAAAGATCGCATTTACCACTCAATTCTCTGATAAGTTCCCGTCCAAAGGGAGCATCAGCATTGACCACCGCTTTGAAATCTTTCTTGCCCTTTATTCCCTCAGTAAATAAGCGCTTCTTGCTTTCAAAGTAATTTTCCATGGTGCCGTGGTAATCCAGATGATCCTGGGTAAGATTCGTGAAAACCCCGATATCAAAATTAATTCCATCAACCCGATTCTGCTCCAAGGCATGAGAACTGACTTCCATGACACAACACTGACCATTGGCAGCCACGATTTTTGAAAGCATGAAATGAAGATCCAGAGATTCCGGAGTAGTCCGCTGTGCCGGGATTACCCGATCTCCAATCTCATAGCGAATAGTACCCAGAAGCCCCGTATGGATATGAGCCTCTTCCAGGATATATTTGCATAGATAGGTGACTGTTGTTTTGCCATTGGTTCCGGTGACTCCCACCATTTTCAGCTTCTTCGCCGGGTAATCAAAAAATGCGCTGGCGATATAGGGTAAAACAGCACGCGTATTCGGAACAATAACCCGCGTCATCTTCCCTCCGCTGGTGCCTTTCCTTTCGCAAATCACTGCCACGGCGCCGCGGTCTGCCACATCAGCAATAAAATTGTGCCCATCACTTTCGACCCCACGAATAGCAACAAATAATTTTCCGGGTGTCACGCAGCGCGAGTCATAGGCTATTCCCGTTACCTCCCGGTCCAGAGAACCCACTGTTTCCACCTTGCCTAAACCCGCTATTAATTGAGCTAACTTCATCTTCTAACCGTATTGGTTTCCAAATCTTTATCAGGGGGTATAGCCCAGTAAAGGGCGATTCCCTCTGCAATATTTTTATACGCAGGCGCAGCAACGGTTCCACCATAATAGCCGCTTATTCTCTTGGGTTCATCGACTACGACGCTCATCACGATTACCGGGTCGCTCGTAGGGAAGAAGCCCACAAAAGAGGCATAGTATTTATCGGGGTGGTAGCCGCCTCCGCCGGGTGCTGCTTTTTGTGCGGTTCCGGTTTTACCTCCCACTGTATGATATTTCATATCCGCACGCCAGGCGGTTCCGGTATGTGTACGAGTCTTTTGAGTGACCGTTCTCAGAGCATGAACAGCCTCTTTTGCCACTTTTTCGCTCATGACCCTTCTTACGGGTTGAGGTATCTGTTCATAAGCATAGCGCCCGAGATCATCTTCCAGATGATCCAATATCTGCGGACGCATCAGAATGCCTCCATTAGCCACAGCCCCCATAGCCATCGTAGACTGCAATTGGCTCACGGCGATTCCCTGCCCTATGGGGACACGACTGATGCTGAGCTTATCCTTATCAGGCAGAATCGCGTTATTCGTGTGTGTCCGCTCACCCGGCAGCATAATCCCGGTTAAAGAGCGGTATCCGAAGTCGCGTATATATTGATTAACTACCGAGGGCGAGAGCATCCAACCCATTTTTGCAAAACCGACATTTGAGGATTTTGCCAGCATTTCTTCCATCGTGAGAGTTCCATAATTACCGCCACTGGATTCTTTGGGTCTCCTGCCCCATTCCGAATTCCAGGAGGAACAATCAATCGGAGACTTCACACCATAACGGCCTTCATTGAGAGCTGCGCAAAATGCGACAATCTTGAAGGTGGAGCCCGGCTCGATCAAATCCATGATAATCCGGTTTCTCCAATTCTCAGGATCAGAGGCCGATGGCAAATTGGGATCATAATCCGGAGCGATTGCATAGGCGAGAACCCGCCCTGTTTTTACCTCGACCACCACACAGGAGGCCGATTTCGGGTCATGCCGTTCCATGACGCTCTTGAGCTCATCTTCGACAATTCCCTGTATGATTGAATCCAGAGTTAGAACCGCAGTTAGGCCATCTCCGGCTTCAAAGCTATGCCCACGACTGGAAAGAATTTCGCTTCCATCGCTCCTGACCACTTTATCGCGCCAGCCGACTGTTCCTGTCAGTTGATCGTCAAATGCCCTTTCAACTCCTTCCAGCCCTTTCATGACTGTTATAGAGCCGCTTTTACCCTCCAACACTTTTTCACCACTTTGAGTATACCCCAATAGATGAGCCATGAATCTGCCGTTCGGGTATTCTCGTTTAAAGTCGCGCTCCGAGTAGAGCACAATCTTCCTCAACGCTTCATAGTTAAGGGCCGTCTTCCGGTTGTATCCTTCCCGGTTTTTATCGATGGGGAACTCGCTGATCCGCCTCCTGACCTGTTCCCATTCTTCAACCGGTAATTCTTTCAAAAGCCGCTCATAACGATTCGTGATTACCTCGCGATTTTTATTCAGGAGTGCATAAAGAGGTTTCCCCTGCCGGTCTGTCAGTTGCAGATTATTTTGATCCACCACTGCGATACCCATCACGTCAGAATTGGGAACGCCATTCGTATCCAGAGGTGAGTAAATCGGAATTCCGGCAGCCGTTACCACCGGCATCCCGGCGGTGTCCATGAGCAAAACCCAGTTATCCCCTGATTGAGACCTAAAAAAACGGCTCTTCTCGTTTAAAAATCCTCTATCCAGATGCAACAAAGAAGAAACCAAATCTAAATACTCACGGCGGGTGATCGGGTCCACACTTGCTAAAAGACCGGGGTCTAAAACGACGGTTCGCACGTCGCGCGTAACCGCCAACTGATTGCCGTTGACATCCCGTATTTCACCTCGTCTGGGAGAAAAAAACTCGGTGCGATTCACGCGTCCTTCGGAAATGCCTTTGTACTTATCATGACGGTAAGCCTGTATATAAGTCAGCCGACCAGACAGAATAAGAAAGCCGCCAATAAGGAAGCAGATCACTGCTCGCATCCACTGAATCTGATTACTTCTCAACATGGCTTACTTTTCTTTTTCCAGAGCTTCTCCGGGAGTCGGAATCTCAACTTCCGGAAGTCTGACAATTTGAGTCACAATAACGGGACTGAGCTCTAAACCCATGTTTTCGGCTCGCTTCAAGATATTTTCAGGAGTTTTCAGCCTACCCAGTTCCTTGGAAAGCACTGAGTTGGTTTCCCGGATATTCCTCAGCTCAAATTCGCAAGCTCTGAGCTTCTCTCCCAAATCATGGTTTTGCTGCTGCAGCCGCAAATGCACCACACCCAAAATCAAAATTAAAAGGACCAGACCGACTGAGCCCAGGACGAACTTGAAGGGCAAGAACTTCCATCCGGGTTGAGATCTGTTGGTTCTGGTATTCATCGCTTGTTGAGTTAAATTTTTTCATAGACCCTGAGCCGGGCACTTCTGGCTCGAGGGTTTACTTTCACTTCATCCAGAGTCGCCTCTACGGGCCTGCGGGTGATAATCTTGAGGATGGGCGCTCTTTCTTTACGAAGCTCCGGGATATCGACATTTCCTTCAAAAACATAATCTCTTGCGCAGGCTCTTCCAAATTCTTTTACAATTCGATCCTCTCCAGAATGAAATGTAATAACCGCCAGTCTTCCTCCGGATTTGATCAAAGGCGGCAGCTTTTCCAGAGCCTCCTGCAAATGCTCAAACTCACGGTTCGTCTCTATCCTCAAAGCTTGGAATATTCGTGTTGCCGGGTGAATCTTCTGCCCTCTTCTGGGCATTTTTGCCTCGATAAAATCCGCTAATTGCCGAGTGCTTACAAACCGCCTGAGCATCCGCTCTTCCACAATCGCTCTGGCTAACCTTCTGGATTCTCTCTCTCCGCCGTAGTAGTAAAAAATATCTGCAAGTTGTTCGGCCGAATATTCATTTATCACAGATTCAGCCTTTACGGGATCGCTCGAATCCATCCTCATATCCAGGGGGCCGTCACCCAGAAAACTGAAACCGCGATGGGATTGGTCTAACTGCATAGAGCTGCATCCCAAGTCCAGGAGAACTCCGTCAAAGCGAACCCCTGGAAACAGTATCTCTATCTGAGAATAATTTCCATGCTGAAAATGACAACGCTCTTTGAACTCTTCACCCAACCGCCGGGCGGTACTCTCAAGTTCATCTCCATCTCGATCGCAGCCGTATAAGACTCCGGACGGAGAACTCATTTGGAGAATGGCGGAGGCGTGTCCACCCCCACCGACAGTTCCGTCGCAGTAGACCCCATCGACCTTCGGGCAGAGCAGTTGAAGCGTCTCCTTCAACAAAACAGGGCTGTGAGCACGTTCTTCCACTTTTCATGCGCGGAGTACTTTGTTAAACAAGGAGCGGAAAAAAGAATTTTCGGTTGCAAGCTCCTCACTCAGAAGTTTCTGAACTTTTCGGCTGGAAATCAGTTTTCCTCTTAAACGAATTTCCACATCCTGATAGGTTAAATCATTCCGGAGAACCTGCACCCTCGAGAGTCGCTCCATCCTTTTTTGCTCTCGTAAATCCCGTTGGAGACTGATCGCTCTCCAGGGATTCAGAAGATAGTCCAGGAATCGAACTTGTCCTATCGGAGTCCCGGTTTGTGGGTTGGCGATTCTCACGGCAACCCCTACCTGGGGTGCTGAACCGACCGCAGTTCGCACAGGCTCAACAACCTGACTTGCCTGTGAAGCGGGTACAAAAAGCTGCATTGTAGCGGCCCTGTTGGATCCATTTACTGGATGCACAACTTCTTTTCGTAATTCTAGACTCTCCATTCCTTGCCCTTTCAACAGTTTTAAATCTGATTCTCTAGCTCTTGATCATCTTCCTTTTGGTTCTCAATTTCATCGGCATCGAATTTCTGTTTGCTCCAAATGCTGAAACGATCTACCTCACCTCGAAGAACAACCGTCGTAGAATTTTGGTCTGCGCCCGTTTTTTGTTCAATTCCGACCTTATCAGCCATCCATTTGGGAAGAGTGATTCGACCCGCGGAATCCATCGTCACCGGCTCGGAGCGAGAACCCAGAAAGCGGCGCAAACGCTCAGCGGCCGGATCAAGCAAGGGCAACCCATCCACTTTTTGTGCATAAGCTTCGAATACTTCAGCCGGCATCGCGGTAATACAAGCACAGGAGTCACCCCGAACTCGGGTCAGTGTCAGCATGAACTCAACTTCGAAAACAGCCATGCGCCGTCCCCCTTCCTGAACAACCGGGGGCCTCCACTTGGCTGGCATCTGGACACGTCTCTTGGAATCTATCTCGAATGGATAGGTTGCATAAAAACGCATCGGTTTGGTCTGCTGATCACTCATGGCCTCAAAATCGGAATCCATTCTAACATCTTGCCCCACTTTGTCAACACTTCGAGAAACTTTTTCTACATTTTTTTACACTTCGCCCCCCTTTTTTCTTAAAAATTCTTAAAACCTCTTTCAATACCTCTATTCACAAGTTATTCACAGAACCCTGAAAATAACCTGATAACTTCAATATAACTTCTTCATTAAAAGCTTGTTATATTAACTAATGTTCCTGCTTAAAACACCTCCTCATGAACCCTCTTTTCACAAATCATTCACAACGATTTTTCTCGCGCTTTTCAGGATTTTTTTTGCTCAAAAAAAAGGGAAAATTTTTACCCTCACTTTTTTCCACACTCTCCCCCACTTTCCTCACTTCTTCTTCGGCTGTGAGCTCCCTGTATCCCGAAGAACTTTTTGGAGACACAAAAATTGCTTTTGGCGTATCTTATGGATATGATAAACATCTGAGATGTTTTGGAAGGAACGAAGATGAATCGAATCAATATAGCTCTCTGTTCAGCCTTGGCGCTTTTGGTGGTTGTCGCAGTGGCACAGCATTTTTATGCCCGCAACTCTGCGGAAGCATCACTTCTGGCTCAAGAAAAATTCTTAAGTGAAGAACGTGCCCGTTGGGAAGCAGAAATGGCTCAATTGCGCGATCAACTGGCCTTGAGCTCTTCTTCCGCCACCGCCGGTTATCTTCAGGATGATCCCGAAGAACTCATCGAGATGCTTTACACACTGGATAACGAAAGTGAACGCAAAAAACTCCGGAGAGCCATTTTTTGCTTCCAGGCTTTGACAGAATCAAAGAAAAGCCCCATTGCAAGCATTCGCGATTACTATACCAGCGGGCATAATGTAATTCTGTCCGCATCCGGCAAAATCCGCTCTGCCTCCATTAACATCAGTGAAGGGGTTCCCGTACCGCCTTCAACGCGATTGGGGCTGGCTGATGTCCTGCGCGATATCGGCACTTCAGAGTCAATAGGTCTTTTGAGCCAGATACTCCCGACTGCCCTCAGTGCTTCAGAAGCCACCTATATTGCAAGAATACTTTTGAGTCTGGATCCGGAGCTTTTTCGAAATATCTCAATCACCACGGCTCGGAACATGTTGAACGATACTTCCCTGGCACGGGATGACAAGCGGGAACTCTTGAGCCTCCTCATTGAATTGCACGATACTGAAATGGCACAGGTTCTGGCTGGTCAGCTGATGGCAGATGGCAAGCTGGATCGCGATATCCTGGATTTCCTCCACAAAACAATGGGTGAAGATGCCATGCCGCTAATCCACAGTATTTTTGGGAATCCTGAACTGACGATGGCCGACCGGGCGGACCTCATCCGGGTAGCCATGAACTATGTCGGCTCCAATGAACAGGCAACGGATCTTTTTTCCAGGTCCATTCATTCAGAAGAGGTAGGCACCCCTATCCGCGCGATATTGGTCCTGGGTCTTACGGGAATGAACGAGAGAGGCGGTCCTCCTCCTGATCTTCCCCCGGACGTAGCTCAGAGCAGACTCACTCTCCTCAATTCCCTGGAACAGGAATATGGGCAAACACGAGGCATGGGCAGTGCATTCAGCACAACGCGGGAACAATTGGAATACTCCTTGAATCCCGGTGCCTATGCGGAACGTCCTAGTGTGGACCAAACCAAGATAGCTCAGGATATCATGATCAGTCTTTTTACGGGGAACGGAGGAGGCAGAGACGGAATGGGTGGACTCAGTAGCTTTATGGGAGGCATGAGGAGATAGCATCAAAACCATTCTTCCGCCCAACCCAAAACGGGCTCACTCAAAGTGCAGGCTTCTGCAAAAAACAAGCAGATACCTGCACTTTGTGCGTTAGATTCTCTCCGCAATAAGGCTCAGGTGCCGAACCTGTAAACTGACATCCAGAAGCCCGGGTACCTCCCACCCCATGTTCATCCCCGTGAGATGCATGTCTTCCAGGCTTTTGGTCTTCTTCATAAACCCTTTTTTCCGGGCAATGGAGTAAGCCTTGACCATTTCCGGGAGCAAATCCGCTTCCAGCCTAATCCATTTGCCCTCATGCGCAGAATCTGCACAGAGGTCCTCATGCGCTAAAGTACAAATAAACATGCCTGAACCGGCAAAATCCAGAGCCTCATAGCGCTCAGTCTTAGGCTTCCGATTGTCATAAACCGGAATTCCAAACCAGATCATCTCTCCATAACCTTCAGATTGTTTATTCCGATCCTGAAGATAAAAGAAAACTTGATACTGAGCGGCATGTTTTCCATCGTCAAAAAGTTCCGGCTTGTGAAGGATAGAATGAAGGAGTTTGGCTTCCAGATGGAATTTTAAAGACTTCAAATCCACCAGGCGCGGCAAGGACTCTATTTCCTGCTCTACGAGCAGATGAGCCCACATTTCATCACCGTTTCTTGGTACTCCTTTATATTCCTGGTTGCCGTTCACTGCCAGAATTAAATCGGCCTTTGATCCAGTGCGGACTACCGAAATCGACTTGCAGGAATTAGAAAGAGTTGAGCTCTGATTGAGAGGAATTACTTTTTCGCGGGTCCCCCATTGCGCGATTGCCCAAACCGGCTTCTCTTCCGAAAAAGGCTGCCAGAGCCCATAATCCTGAACCCTCAACTCAGGGTCTACTAGGCGAAAACCTTTTTTAAAACGTGAGTCTCTAATGAGCTCTTCACCCACTAGCCTTCCCTTATCAGGCAGAGTGCTGATGCAGCCCGGCAGGAGCAGCCCCGCAGCACCGAAACTCAGGTTTTTCAGAAAACCTCTTCTGTCCATAAAAAGGATTAATCCTCCAGCCTCAGCTCTGCAGAACGGCCGTGGGCAGTAAGGCCTTCCATACCGGCGAACTTTTTCACAGCAGGCAGCGCCTTTTTCAAATTCTCTTTCGTATATTCCACCAAACTTGTTCTACGCTGGAATTGATCCACTGTGAGCCCGGCAAACGATACGCCCGCTCCGCCCGTAGGCAACTCATGACTCGGACCGGCAACATAATCGCCCAGGACTGCCGGAGAATAACTCCCCAGCATCAAAGCTCCCGCCGTATGTATTCCTTCGGCTACGCTCCGGGGATCTTTTGTCATCACTTCACAATGTTCCGGGGCCAAGAGGTTCGCCAGTTCAACAGCGTGCTGAATGTTTTTCGCCAAGATTAAAGCTGTCCCTTTTTCCAGGACTTCAGAAAGAAGCTCCTTACGCTCAGCCCGCTCCAGTTGTCGAGTGATTTCCTTCTCCACCCTTTCCAATATTTTTTCCGAAGTGCTCACCAGCCAGACCCTCTCTTTGCCCGAACCATGCTCGGCTTGAGCCAATATATCTGCAGCGATATAAGCCGGTTTGGCGCTTGAATCGGCAATCACCAACACCTCGCTGGGGCCCGGGAGCAAATCCACGGCAACATGCCCAAAAAGCATCCGTTTCGCGGCAACCACATAGGCATTGCCGGGCCCGAATATTTTCTGCACTTTGCCGATTGTGGAGGTGCCATAGGCCATGGCCGCAATTGCCTGAGCACCGCCCACCCGGTAAATCTCCGTGGCACCGGCAAGAACAGCCGCATAAAGCAGCTCAGGTTGTAGAGCGCCGTCTTTGCCGCAAGGCGTGCAAACGACGATCTCTTTGCATCCGGCTACCTTCGCCAAACTAATGGTCATCAGGGCAGAGCTGGCCAATGGAGCCTTCCCAGCGGGAACGTAAATTCCGACCCGCTTGAAAGGATCAAACTTCTCTCCCACCAGGGCGCCGTGCGAATTTTTCGACTGCCAGTTCTTCCGAAGAGATTTCTTCGCAAAAGAGGTGATGTTTTTCAGAGCCTCTTTGAGGGCACCGTCCACTCCCGGTTGAATCACTGTCTTTAATGCAGCAGCGACCTCCTCTTCTACGGTAACCTTAAGACGAGAGACATCCAGTTGGACCTTATCGAATTGAGCAGCGAAGTCGACCAGCGCCTGATCACCATGGAGCCGCACTTGCTCTACGATATTGAGAACTCGCTTCTCAATTTCTGCATCGAATAAACTCGACGTTGCCAGCACGGCGCTGAACTTCGCGTCGAAGTCCGCATCGGTATATTTTAAGACTTTCATTTTACAAGGGAATGTCAGGGTTTCTATCCGAATCAGCAACCTGATCGAATTTTTTCTGCCGAGTTTCTTTATCTGTTTTCTCCTCTTCCGGTGATTCTGCTTCAGAGGTCTCCGTTTCAGAATCCGCCGAAGACTTGGAGTTTTCCAATGCTTCCAGATAAGGTTGATAGCCGGCGTCGGGCAGAGGAGGAACATAAGGCGGCTCAGGCTCCCCTTCAATGACAAACTCTTCCTGCTCCACTTGAGGCGTATTGGCCCCCTTCGCAGATTCCCCATCCTGTGAGGCTGTTTCACCCTGTCCCTCATCAGAGGTCTCAGTTTTGCCAGACTCTGTTTGGAGAACTTCCGTCGCAGTCACTGCAGCCCCTTCGGCTTTACGCTTCTCTGCTTCGGCCGCTTCAGCCGCTACCTGCTCATTCCTGCGCTTGCGCTGAACTTCCCGTTCCGCTTCCTCAGCAGCTTCCTGAGCCGCAGCCAGCTTCTTATCTTTGCGCTCCCACCACCAGGCTATTAGAGCCGTCAGTTCAAAAAGTGCATAAAGCGGAATCGTCATCGCAATCTGCGTCACTGCATCCGGAGGAGTCAGCACAGTTGCAATCAACAAAATTACAACGAAGACAATCTTCCGGTTCTTAGCCAGCGTGCTATAACTGATGAATCCCAGCTTTACAAAGAGAAGCAGAAAGACTGGCAATTCGAAACCAATCCCCATGGCCAGCATGAATTTGGTCACAAAACCGATATAGGTATCCGCTGTCCATTGAAACGCGCCAAAACCCATCTGATTAGAAAACCAGACAGCCGCCCTCAGCGCGATGGGGAGCATCATGAAGTAGCAAAGACTAACGCCCAGAGCGAACAACCCGATACTGAAAATAAAGGCCTTCCTTACATAGCGCAGTTCATTGACCTTCAAAGCAGGCAAGATGAACTGTGCGATAAAAAAGAGAATGAACGGAGCTGAAAAAACCAGCCCTCCATAAAATGCCACTTGCAGCGCCACCATAAAACCCGATACCGGGCTTAAGTTGAGCAGCTCGACAGGGGCTTTTTCTGGAAAATCCGCTTCATTGGTACTGACAGTAAAGCCCAGATAATTATTAGTACCATGTATAATGGGCTTTAAATCTATGACGAAACTTTGATTGGAATTGACGTTGAGCGCCGTCTCCAGACCCTTAAGATACTCCCCTCCCGGCTTGAACAACCCGACGGAGTTAGTACCAATCTTTACTGCAATAGAGATATCTTTACCCCCGTAGAGCGAACTCAGCTTGGCCGATTGCTCCAAGGGATATTTTAGGATACCTATCAGGAAAGGTGCGCCGAATAGGCACACCAGAAGTGCGACGAACAGAGCCGTTATGCTCTTCAAGAGCACCCAGCGTAAATCCTCCAGGTGCTCCAGAAAACCTTTTATCGGCCCACCCTCGTCCTCCGAATCCAATATCGGATCTTCAGGCTCGGTAGCCATATTCTTCTACAAAAAAAATATTGGGAAGAAATGTTAAGCCTTGGGTGAGGCGTCGTCTTTCGACTCGTCCGTCGAAGCCGTCTTTTGAGTTGATGCCTTTGAACCAGAGTTCGTCTTCACAGGCTCATCTATCGCATGCTGAATCTCATCATTGATGTTGGTGGTGGCCTTCTTGAACTCTTTGATTCCGGTTCCCAAACCTTTTGCCAATTCAGGTATTTTCTTTGCTCCGAAGAGAAGCAAGACCACTACCAGAATGATTATCAGTTCGGTTCCACCGGGCATCCCAAACGCTAATAAACTGTTCATATTTACTATTACTATCTGTTTTTAAGTTAATTATTTAGATACATTATACACTGCCAAGGCGAGACCAATGCACCCGTTTCCTACCACCACCGCTTAAACAGCATGTATTAGCGAAATAAACCGCCGCAGCAGAATTATTATATATCCAAAGAGCTTTTTGTCCAGCCCCAATCCTCCAGCTCTCATTGAACTAAATCAGCCAATCGAAACACCTTCCGCCGGCGATTAGAAGAGCCACGGGCAATAAAATAATTTGCGAAATAAGCGCTCTATTCCCTCAACATCCGAACCCCGAAAAGACCGCCGGCAAAACTATTACCGACAGGCAAAAACTTTATATTCACCTGATTTTTATTCTGCGTGAACTTGGGGGGCAATTTATACTCAACGTCGATAAACCGGGCCGGCTGCCCCGTGAGTTCCTGCCGTGCCAGGAGCTCTCCGTCGACCTGAATCTCGAAAGTACGGTGATCTCCACCCCAATAGGTGCAAGTCAGGATATTCTCCACTTCCGGGTCCACTTTCATGTCAAAAGCAAACCAACCATCGCTTGCCGCGTGACGCCACTTGCGGCCCTGATGCTCTCCGACGCTCGTTTTTTCTCCCGTGAGGTTATGATCACGTTCGGGTTGCATCTGCCCGATGAAAAACAAATCCACCGTTCTCTTTTCCAGGAGCGCTTTTGCCGCCTCTTCCGCTTCAATTCGTTCCTTAAGCTCACGGTATTGCTCTTCCGTATAGACATCCAAATAAACAGTGTAATGTTTTTCGCTTCCATGCAGGCGGAAGAATGGGACCAACTCTACATCTCGAGGATAACCGACGCCCTCCGTTCGGAAAGTCAGTGACTTACCTTCAATGGGTTTGACCCATTTGCAGAGCGGCTCCTTTTCATTCATCTTCAGAATCGGCACAAAACCCTCCTGGATTTGAGAAGGATCCCCTACTTCACCCAATTGCGCTGCCAGCAGGATAGGGCCGTAGAAAACAGCAATCCGGTTTGGATTATCCGGCATGGATTCTTTGCGCAGTCTCATTGGAATCTCAATCTGAATCACGTCTCCATCTTTCCACTGCCGATCCAGTTTTATGAAAGAGGACGGCTGCCAGGATGCCTTTTCTACGACTCCATTCACCTTTACAAAGGCTCCATCCGAAGCCCAGCCCGGGTGCCGTAGCTGCAAAGTAAAAGTCTCAGGCTTTTTGCAACTCAATGTGATCTTGCTCGTACTTTCATCGGGATAGCGAGTCTCCTGAGTCAACCGAATTCCCTTGGCCTCCCAGTTCAATTCTGAGGCAATAAACAGGTTCACCCATAAATTGGATTCATTGTGAAAATAGATTCCGTCGCAATACTTCACATGATTTTCAAAGCCTGTGCCCACGCAACAAGTAAAATCGTCATACGGACTTTGATATACTTTGTGTCCACCTTGCTTCAACGAAAGATTGTAAATGACCCTCCCCTCTGGGCTATGGCTGGAAAGAATGTGATTATACAATGCTCTCTCAAAGAAATCGCCCACTTCCGCCTCGGGTCTCCAGCCAAACACGTGGCGCGTGAGCTTCAACATGTTGTTCACGTTGCAAGTCTCAGTGGTATCCTGACTCAATCTATCGTTAAGTTTATCAGGTTGAGAGAAATATTCGCGGTCACAGTGTCCGCCCGTAACATAGGAGTGATGATGCACTACCCTCTCCCAGAAAAATTCTGCACCATCCCGATCAGCAGGATTACCCGTAATTTCATAGAGGGTGGCCAAACCCACCAGTTTCGGAACCTGCGTATTGGCGTGTTTACCGGGCAAAATATCTCTGCCTTCAATCAATGGATCCAGAATTAACCGATGATGAAAACGCCGTGCGGCCGTGAGGTAACGTTCTTCTCCCGTATCCGCATAAAGATCGGCCAGAACTTCATTCATTCCTCCATGCTCGCAGAAGAGAACCTGCTGCATCTTTTCTTCGTCAAGACCTTTCACTACATCCCAAAGATAGTCCGCAAATTTTTGGGCCACCTCAAGAGCCTCCCGGTTTCCACAAATCCGATAAGCATCCCGCAGGCCTGCAAGCTGTTTGTGGTACGTATAGAATGGAACCCAGATACCGTTCAGATTGAACCCTTCCGAGCGAACCACTCCGGAGCGCAGCTCGTCCATGCACTTTTCGCCTCCGGGAATAGCGCTGATTAAACCAGAGTTTTTGGCTTTCTGACACTCGGCAAACTCCGAAACAATATAATTTACCCGCTTCAGAAACTCAGGATTCCCGGTCGAGGCGTAAGCCAGAGCGCAAGCACTCAAATAATGACCGCAAGAGTGTCCGGCTATCGACATCGACTCCCATCCTTCATAACGCTTGGCCTTGGGCTCCAAGCCTGCATTGCTGCGGAACTGAGCCAAAAACCGATCCGGCTCCAAAGAGAGAAGATACTCAGCTGAAACTTTCTGCCCATCCAGGAAGAAGCCATCCAGCAGCTTCACGTCCCGCAAGCTGAAGGGCCGTGCTTTTGGCGGAGCTTGAGGAGTCAGAGCCGGCTGAAAGCGGTCATTATCGGTAGTATCCGCAAATGCCGCGCAAGTACCTCCCAGCAGAAGAAAAGCTGCCAGCCTCGTTATGCAGTGGTATTTTATGTTCATATCAAAAACTAAGTCAGGGACATCCTATACACCTTCCTCTACCCTGGCAAGTTTTATAATGACGGGCTGAAAGCAAAAAACCAGAGAACTCATCCCTGGTTTTTTAGAGTTATATAGTTATTAAAATATGATCAGCAGACCATAGATGGGGTGTATAAAAAAACGAAAACCTGTTTTCTCACCTTACTTGTTCTGCGTTTTCGCCCAGGAATCCCGAAGCGTCACAGTGCGATTAAACACGTTTGAACCGTCTTGCGCTATTTCTTCATCGACACAGAAGTAACCCAGTCGCTCAAACTGATAGACCTGACCCACCTGCGCATCCTTCACAAATGGCTCAATGAAGCAATTGGAAACCACTTCCAACGACCCCGGATTCAAGTGAGTCATCCAGTCCTGCCCATCACTTTCATCAGCCGGATCCTCTACATTAAAGAGGCGATCATAAAGTCTGACTTCGCGCTTCAACGCATGAGGAGCGGAAACCCAGTGAATAGTCCCCTTTATCTTCCGTCCGCTTGTGGCTCCGCCGGCCTTGGAATCCGGGTCATAAGTGCAACGGATAGTGTGAACCCGGCCTTCGCTGTCTTTCTCCAGACCCACGCACTTGATGATATAGGCATAGCGCAAGCGCACTTCTCCACCGGGAACCAATCTGTGATACTTGGGGGGAGGAATTTCCCGGAAATCATCCTCCTCGATGTAAAGCTCGCGGCTGAAAGGGACTTTTCGAGTTCCGGCTTGAGGATCCTCAGGGTTATTGACCGCCTCAAGTTCTTCGACTACACCTTCGGGATAGTTCTCAATAACAAGCTTGATGGGCTTCAACACCCCCATTACCCGCATTGCGCATTTATTCAATTCCTCGCGAACGCAGAACTCCAGAAGCGAAACATCAATCGTGTTCTCACGCTTCGCAATCCCGATTTTTTCACAAAAGAGTCTCAGTGCCGCCGCCGGATATCCTCTACGGCGCATCCCTGCAATAGTAGGCATTCGAGGATCGTTCCAGCCGGCCACTTTGCCCTGCTGCACTAACGCCAGGAGCTTCCTCTTGCTCATAACCGTATAGGTCAGGTTTAAACGGGCAAACTCATACTGATGTGGCAGCGGTCTTGGCAAATCAAGCATCTCCAGAAACCAATCATAGATCGGACGGTGCACAACGAACTCCAACGTACAGATGGAATGAGTAATGCCTTCAATATAATCGCTGACGCAGTGAGCAAAATCGTAGAGAGGATAGATACACCACTTGTCGCCAGTTTGATGATGAGACACGTGGCGAATGCGGTAGATCAACGGATCACGCATCCAGACGTTGGGGCTCTTCATATCCACCTTGGCACGCAAAGTACGGGCACCATCAGGGAACTCTCCAGCCTTCATTCTCTGAAATAAATCCAGATTCTCCTCTACGCTTCGATTTCGGTAGGGGCTTTCAACTCCGGGCTTGTCGGGGGCTCCTCTCATCTGGTCCACCTCTTCGGCCGTCAGGTCGCACACGTAGGCCTTGCCGATTCGGATCAATTTCAAGGCAAACTGGTAAAAGGCCTCAAAATAATCGGAGGCATAAAAAGGTTCTGTTTTGACTCCGGGCTCTCTGCAAACCTGAGCATGGAAATCAAGCTTACCACCCACTTCAACCGCTGTCGGCTCACGGTCGGCCTCTTTCAATCCGAGGTATTCTTGCGCCCAGCCGGAAATGAGCCACTTAATATCCTCCTGAATGCTATCAACATATTCGGTATCCTCCTTCACCGGATTGGTGTCATCCATGCGAATGTGACACACGCCGTCATATTCCCGGGCTATTCCGAAATTTAGACAGATCGCCTTAGCATGTCCAATATGCAAATACCCGTTGGGCTCAGGGGGAAAACGGGTAATAATTTTTTGATAACGTCCGTTTTTTAAATCTTCTTCTACTATTTCCCGTATAAAATCCGTTGCCCGCAAATTCTCTTCGTTCATAATTATTTTCTAAAAATCTCTCCCCGTACCGGGTGGGATGCCCACATCAAGTTACTCGAGTGCTTTGCTTCTATCCAGCAGAAAAACCCTCTCTTCGCTCATATCTTAACTCAAAGCCACATCCAAAACCATCATTACTAAAAAGCCCGAAAGAACTCCTATCGTACCAATGTTGGAGTGTTCTCCAAGGTGAGCTTCCGGTATCAGCTCCTCCACTACCACGTAAAGCATCGCCCCGGCGGCAAAAGCCAGCATCCAAGGCATAAGCACGACAATCCCACCGGAAAGCAAAACCGCTACTACGGCTCCAATCGGCTCCACTACAGCGGAGAGAACACCCAGTGAAAAAGCTTTGCCTCGACTGACTCCTTCCCGCCTCAAGGGCAAAGCAACGGCCGCTCCCTCAGGAAGATTCTGCAATCCAATCCCAATAGAAAGCGCTGCTGCTGAAGCTGTAGTAATAACAACAGTCTCGCCATATTGAGCAATACTGGCCGCTAACCCGACAGCCATCCCTTCCGGAATATTATGCAAGGTTACGGCAAGCACCAGGAGCGTAGTTCTTCGGAGTCGACTATGAACACCTTCAGGCAGGTCCGACCCCGGATGTAAGTGAGGCATAAAGGCATCCAGTAACCAGAGAAATCCGGCTCCCAGAATGAAACCACCCGTTGCTGGAATCAACCCATTACCGCCCTGCTCTTTTGCCATTTCAATGGCGGGAATGAG
Organism: uncultured Verrucomicrobiota bacterium; assembly: GCA_964609795.1. Classification (GTDB taxonomy): domain Bacteria; phylum Verrucomicrobiota; class Verrucomicrobiia; order Limisphaerales; family UBA1412; genus UBA1412. Next base: position 65,795 of record CAZSTC010000001.1, on the reverse strand, counting down.
CAGACTCCAAACACTGGCTGCTATCATGACTCCGGCAGCGAACCCCAGAAAAACGCGTTGGACTCCCTGCGGTATTTCTTTCCTAAAAAAGAACACGGTGCCTGCTCCCGCTGTCGTACACAGGAAAGGAATCGCCGTGCTGCTCAACGCCAATATAACTAAATCAAAGGCACTCATAATGTTTAGTCAACAAATCGCATTTCAGAAGAGAGCAGGTTCTTGATCCACAACAGCATCTTTAAACAACAAAAAATTGGAATCCGCCCTGTTCGTCAGTAAGCGCATTCCGTTTTCCCTTGTCCGTAGCTTTTTGAGGGTTGCACCACCCTGCCTTTCATCCAGAGGGAGAGTAGCATTGGGGGCATTTTCATTCAACGGGAAAAGAGTATCCAAGTTCAATAAGAATCAGCAAAAATGGCTTTCAGTAAAAACATACACCCAAAAGACGCCTAATTTCATATTCCGCATCTGAACCAATAACACATCCCATGAATCAATGACTTTTAATGATTCTATCCAATGCTGGTCAAGTCAGGTCCATCGGGTCAATATCGACCGTAAAACTGACGCCCTTGGGACATTTGACTGATTGATACAATTCAAAAAGCTTTCGACTCAGTGCCATCATTTTGACCGTCCTCAAGAGAATATGGTAACGATAATAGCCTTGGGAGCGCTCCAGAAGGGCCGGAACCGGTCCATTGATAACCAGAGGACGGATAGACTGAAATGATTCTCCATCGAGCATCTGCCGGATATGCTGAGCTGTCAGTTGGAGTTTTTCTTCATCCATGCTCTTAATGGTCAAAAGAGCCAGGCGGCTTGCTGGCGGATAATGAAGCTCTTTTCTCGAAACGATCTCATCTGCATAGAAGTTTTCATAGTCATGATTCTTCGCATACAGGATCGCCGGAGCCCATGGGGTAAAAGTCTGAACAATCACCTCCCCTTCGTCATCCCCTCTGCCGGCACGCCCAGCAACTTGAGTTATCAACTGAAAAGTCCGTTCGCTGGCTCTGAAATCAGGACGATGGAGCGAAATGTCAGCATTGAGGATTCCCACCAGGGTCACCCGGGGAAAATGAAGCCCTTTGGTAATCATCTGCGTTCCCAGCAGAATATCTATTTCCCCTAACCCAAAAGCATTCAGAATATCGCGATAGTCTTCCTTTTTCTTAAGAGTATCACTATCCATCCTGCGAATTCTGGCCTTTGGAAAAAGCTTCTTCAAAGTATCTTCCACTCGTTCTGTACCCGCTCCCGAGTAGCGGATATCAAGTTTCTTACAATCTGGACAGCAATAAGGGGCCTGAACGTGATGCCCGCAGATATGGCATTTCAAAAGCTGAGCGCGCCGATGATAAACCATAGAAACGCTGCAATTGGGACACTCGGCAACGTAACCACAATCCGGACATTGTAGCTGGCTGGCATATCCTCTCCGGTTCAAAAAGAGGATCACCTGATGGGATTCCTCCAGTTGACAGCGGATTGCTTCCTTCAGTCGGGTTGAAAAGAGAGGTATGCCTCGATCTACTCGAATCTCCGAGCACATATCCACAATGGCGACCTGCGGCATCTGGATGTCATCCACTCGTTTGGAAAGCTTTAAAAGTGTGTATTTACCCTGGATTGCGTTGTAGTAGCTCTCCATGCTGGGAGTAGCGCTCCCCAGGACGACTACAGTTTTCTCCATTTGAGCTCGGACTACGGCAACGTCTCGCGCATTGTACCTCGGGGATTCCTCCTGTTTGTAAGAATGTTCATGCTCCTCATCCACAATAATGACTCCCAGGGGGTCCACCGGGGCGAATATGGCAGAACGGGCCCCGATCACAATCCGAGCATCTCCCCTGCGAATCTTATGCCATTCATCGTGACGCTCCCCGGCTGAAAGGTGGCTATGTAAAACGGCAACCTGAGAGCGCAACGGTCCTTCAGCAAAACGTGATTTAAAGCGTTCAACCGTCTGTGGGGTTAATGATATCTCCGGCACCAGAACAATAGCTCCCTGCCCTTTCTCCAGCGCGTGTGCTATGGCCTGTAAATATATTTCAGTCTTCCCGCTGCCCGTCACCCCGAATAAGAGAAAAGGCTTCGTCCCGGAGTGATCTTCACTATCCATCGCTTGAGTAATTTGCCTCAGGCAGGGCGACTGCTCCTCATTCAGATTTAAAGCCGTTGTGGGAAGAATGCGGACATTGGAGTACGGATCACGAAGGACTTTGAGCGATGCTATTGAGATTTTTCCCGTCCGCTCTATTCTTCTCACTACTTCCGCGGTGCAGGAAAGCTGCTCGATCAAATCCGTCAGCGGCAGTTCCCCCTGCTGTTGAATAAAAGCCAAAACCTCCTGTTGACGCTGGGTCAGCTTTTCAGGCTCGGGCGCATCGGGGTTATACCTGACAAAGAGCTGCTTTTTCCATCCCTCCTGTTCCCTGCGAACAACCTCCGGGAGCAGACTCCTCAGCGCCACTTCGATGGTGCAGCAGTAATAGGCAGCCATCCAGAGTGCCAAGTCTTTTACCTTGGGAGTGATCAGGCTTTGATCGCCGATAATCTCCAGAATCGGTTTGAGTTTGTGGCGACTTTCCGCCTGCGGCAATAGATCGGGACTCTCGGCAGCCGTTTCAGGAGACTGCTCAATCAACTCGGTCACATATCCCAGAATTTCCCGATTATTGAAGGGAACCTTGACGCGGCTCCCCACGCTGATAGAAGCTTCCATTTCAGGGGGGACTTCATAGTCAAAGAGTTTATTCAGAGATATTTCGGTTGCAATCCGGGCGATCACGAAGAGGTCTAAAGGGCAATCTATTGGTTTCCGAACCAGTTCAGAGCATAATGATCTGCAATTTTCACAGAATCTTTTATCGCCTGGAACACATAGTTTTTCCCGATTTCCACCGCTGCCGGCAGCGGATGCTCCTGGGCCAGAGCTGCTGTAATGGCGGAGGAAAAGGTGCAGCCGGTTCCATGAGGAGAGACACCCAGCACAAAAGGTTTTCTGAAGATATATTCCGCTTTTCCATCCCAGAGAATATCAATGGCTTCTTCCGAGTCGCGAAGATGGCCTCCTTTGGCCAAGATCGGTCGGCCGAATTTGTCATAAAGCTCGCGCGCGGCCGATTGAAGTTCTTTCTGGTTTTCAATGGCATGCCCCAAAAGGCGAACAGATTCATCCAGGTTGGGCGTCAGCAAGTCCGCCAAAGGGAAAAGCTCCTCGCACATCGTCTGCACCGCATCCACCTGGAGAAGCTCAGAGCCGCTGGTACTGATCATTACTGGGTCTAAAACCAGTTTCACCGGATGCTCTTTCAAAAAACTCGCCAGAACATGGATCAACTCCGCGCTGTAAAGCATCCCCGTCTTTGCGGCAACAGGTGGCAATTCAGAAAAAACGGCAATTAACTGTTGGCGAAGAAATTCAGCAGGTGAAGAGAGAATCGCACGGACGCCCTTGGGATTTTGCGCCGTCAAACAGGTTATAGCTGCGCAACCGTGCACCCCCAGCGCGGCAAAGGTTTTAAGATCAGCCTGTACACCCGCACCTCCACCACTATCGGTACCCGCAATGGTAAGAGCAATTGGCAATGAGACGCGTTCTTTATTCATAGGAAACAATACCAGCCTCGTTTATAAAGTATTACCTCTTCCCTGTAAAGCAGAAAAGCTCCCTCGCACAGAGGGAGCTTTCGAACTAATTGCAGAAAATTCGCTTATGCCTGAGGCTTTTCGCCCTCGTTTGCCTTAGCTTCAGCTTTGGCTTCTTCGGCTTTTACCTCAGAGACGGTGGCCGGTGCGCCCACATCCACAACGGGAGCAGTAGAAGTAGTCACTTCGCCATCCACCCACTCGATAAGAGCTACGCGAGCTGCATCGCCTTTACGCTGCACGGCCGCGTGGATAATGCGGGTATAACCGCCCGGACGATCTTTCTGTGCCGGAGCCAATTCTTTGAAAAGGATAGCAACGGCGTCTTCCTGTTTAATATCAGCTACCGCAAGGCGCCGATAATGCAAGCCTCCGCGCCTGCCCATCTCTCTGCGGATTGCCTTTTCATCGGTGATTCCCTCTTTAGAGAGAGCCTCGCGAATCAATGCTTCACGAACCAAAGACTTCCGAGCAAGTGTCATCACTTTTTCTGCCACGGGGCGAACAGCCTTGGCTTTGGCCAAAGTAGTTGTAATGCGCTTGTGCTTAATGAGACTGCATACCATGTTCGCGAGCATCGCATTGCGATGTGCTCCAGTACGCCCAAGCTTGGCTGTACGTTTTAAATGACGCATATATTAGATTATATAATTACGAATTCGGTTTAACTTCTTTAATACTTTCAACAAGCTCGTTATCGAACTTCATGCCCAGGGACAGCCCCAGCGCAACGAGCTTTTCTTTAATTTCATTGAGCGATTTTTTGCCAAAATTGCGGTACTTGAGCATCTCTTGCTCTGACTTCATGGCCAGCTGACCGACCGTGGTAATATTAGCGTTGTTCAAGCAGTTAGCGGCCCGAACACTCAACTCAACCTCATTAACGCTCATGCTCAGGAGTTTCTTTAACTGAGAACGCTGATCATCTCTTTGAGCGACCTCTTCTTCAAACTCAATCGCATTTCTGTCATAATTTACAAAGACATCAAAGTGATGATGAAGAATAGCTGCACCTTGAGTAAGTGCATCGTCGGGCGTAATACGACCATCAGTCCAAATCTCCAGAATCAGCCGATCGTAATCAGTGCGTTGACCCACACGGGCATTTTCAACATTGTACCGAACACGAGTCACCGGAGAAAATAGAGAATCAATCGCGATCACGCCAATAGGCTGATCCAGCTTTTTGTTCTCTTCACCGGGGAAATATCCGCGCCCGATACGAACGTCAAACTCCATCTCAAGTTTGCGCTTCTTATCCAGCGTGCAGATAATCTGCTCCGGATTTATACACTCCACATTTTGATTGGTTTGAATATCTGCTGCCGTTACGGCTCCATCCTTATTGACAGAGAGAGTCAGTGTCTGGGGATCACGCGTATATGCTTTGAAGAGAATTTTCTTCAGATTCAAAACAATTTCGGTCACATCCTCCACAACACCTTCAACCGTGGAAAATTCGTGCATCGCACCATCCATTTTAAAACTGGTGATGGCTGCACCTTCCAATGAGGAAAGTAACACTCTGCGCAAAGCATTGCCCAAGGTGTAACCATAACCGGTTTCAAAGGCTTCGGCTACAAACTTTGCATAAGTCGGGGTAGCGGTCGCTTCATCTTTCCACAACCGCTTGGGCATTTCAAAACGGCCTAATCTTACTGCCATATTAAATAATTATATTCTTGAAACAGTTTTAATCTGAGTTTGCCTTCTCTCGTAAAGGCAAACCCCATATACCTGCTTCTATTGAATGAAACAAAACATTAACGAGAATAAAACTCAACAACAGCCTGATCGTTAGCAATAGGCTGAATATCTTCGCGCGTAGGCATACGCATAATCGTACCACGGAAAGAGTCTTTATTGAGACCCAACCATGCGGGGACGACGCGATTAGTGCTTAACTCCATGTTATGGGAAGCGAGCTGACGGGAGACAACCTTATCCTTGACGTCTACTGTATCGCCCACCTTGATCACGTAAGAAGGAATCGTGACCTTCTTCCCATTGACCAGAATGTGACCATGAACCACCATCTGGCGTGCCTGAGCACGAGTTTGGCCGAAACCCAACAGATAAACGACATTATCCAAACGGGTTTCCAACATTTCCAGCATGATCGTACCAGTTACACCACGGCGGCGGGTTGCTGCCTCGTAAACATTACGAAACTGTTTCTCGAGCAGTCCGTAGAAGTAGCGCATTTTCTGTTTTTCCATGAGACCCTGCGCATACTCACTACTCTTGCGACGCATCTTGGGACCATGTACTCCGGGCGGGTACTGTCTGCGCTCGAGATATTTTGAGCTCCCAAAAATTGCAATGCCAAAACGACGGCTAATCCGAACTCTCGGACCTTTATAACGTGCCATAATTTACTAAATTCTCCTCTCTTTTATTAATAGGGTTAGACGCGGCGACGCTTGCGCGGACGGCAACCGTTATGAGGTATTGGCGTCACATCTTTGATGGTATGAATGTCCAATCCGATAGCCTGTAAGGCACGAATTGCAGATTCACGACCGGCCCCAGGTCCACTCACGCGAACTTCCACCTCACGCATACCATGGGACATTGCCTGACGTGCTGCATCCTGGGCTACCTGTTGAGCGGCAAAGGCTGTGCTCTTGCGAGAACCTTTAAAGCCGACACGACCAGCGGTCGTCCATGAGATAACATTGCCATGCATATCGGTAATGGTAACGATAGTGTTGTTAAAGCTCGCCTCAATGTGAGCTATACCATTGGAAATATTCTTGGCTCCCTTGATCTTGATGATCTTACGAGCAGCAGAGATATCCTCACCGAGCAGTTCACTGACGGAGGGTGCCGATACGACACCAAATTCCGTTCCTGCCTCAGTCCCAGCCTCTGCGTTTTCTGCAGGAGCTCCTTCTACCTTAGTCTTAGCCTTGGAAGCGGCCTTTCCCTTTGATGCTTTGGGAGCAGCTTCTTTTTTTGCTTCCTCAGTTTTTGCTTCAGCCTGCGCCGCAGCGGGTACAGCCGTAGCTTCTTCTTTAGTCTCCGCTTCCGGAGTCGTGTTTTTTTTCTTATTCGTCTCTTCAGCCATAATCGTTTAGTGGATACCAGCTTTGGCGTTAGGGTTGCGCTGCACACCGACAGTCCTGCGAGGACCTTTACGGGTACGTGCGTTAGTTGATGTTCTTTGACCACGAACCGGAAGACCACGCTGGTGCCTTATGCCACGATAGCATTTAATGCCCTGTAGTCTTTTCAGATTCATACCGACTTCGCGTCTTAAATCGCCCTCAATCAGATAACCATCACTTTGGATAATGCCGACTATCTGAGACAGATCCTGATCTGTCAGGTTTTTGGCCCGAACACTCGGGTCAATTTTAGCCTTTGCAAGTATTTCCTTCGCTATGGAAGGGCCGATACCATAGATATACCTCAACGCAATATCAATGCGCTTTTCGTTGGGAATATCTACACCTAGAATTCTAGCCATAGTTTATTTGTTAGCCTTGACGCTGTTTGTGACGGGGATTCGTGCATATTACACGAATAATCCCTTTGCGACGCACCACTTTACAGTGCTCGCACATTCTTTTTACTGACGCTCTAACTTTCATCGTTATCGCTTTTACTTAACTTTCTCAAAATACAACCCTCTGATAAATCAAAAGGTGATACTTCCAATAGGACCCAATCGCCCTGCCGAAGTTGCACGGGGTCCCTTTTCAACTCCGGACAAAAAAAGGCATTTACCTGATGACCATTAGAAAAACACGCATTCCACAACGCATCACTCCTCTTTAAAGAAAGTTGCGCTGCAATATGTACTGCCCCTAATCTGGCCATGTAAGGACTTCCGGCTCTCCATTCGTTATTAGAACCGTATGTTCAAAATGGGCAGACAAACTACCATCTTTGGTAACCGTTGTCCAGCCATCTTTCAAAATTTTTACTGCTGCTCCTCCCAGATTGACCATTGGCTCAATCGCCAATGTCATCCCGGGAAGCAGTGTGGGGGATTTTCCACCCTCCCAAAAATTAGGCACCTGCGGCTCTTCATGGAGTTTGCGCCCCACTCCGTGCCCAACAAATTCCCTGACGACACTGCAGTCGTTGGATTCAACCCATTTCTGAACTGCACGGGAAATATCCGAAACCTTATTTCCCGCCCTAGCCTGTTCAATTCCCTTGCAAAGGGACGTTTCAGTCACGGTCAGCAGTTTTTGAGCCTCCGCAGAGCACCCACCGGCAACAACCGTTTTGGCGTTGTCGCCGATGTAGCCATTATAGAGAACTCCGACATCCAGACTGACAATATCTCCCAGAACAAGACGCCGTGAATCGGCAATGCCGTGAATCACCACTTCGTTTACCGAAATGCAGGTCTGCGCAGGGTATCCGCAATATCCCAAAAAGGCACTCTTGCCTCCGTAGAAGGCTATCCTTTCCTTGGCATATTGGTCAAGCTCCAAAGTACTGACTCCGGGCTGGACCTTTTGGGCCATATCGCGGAGCACCCTTGCCGCTACCTGTCCAGCCTCGCGCATCCCTTGGATTCCTTTTTCGTCTTTAATCGGAATTTTCACAGAGCGCTCTTTATCGGCTTAAACAGTAATCGTTAAAATCAAAGATCAAAACAAACTTCGCTTCCGGTTTAGAATCGTCCGCGAATGCGTCCCTTCTTGAGGAAGCCGTCATAGTGCCTCATCATCAGGTGTGACTCAATCTGCCGCATCGTATCTAGGACAACACCGACAAGAATCAGAATACTGGTTCCGCCGAAAAAGCTGGCCACCTGGAAATCAATTCCAAAATAACCATACATCATCATGGGAATCACAGCAATGATCGTCAGGAAGATGGCACCGGCCAAGGTCAAGCGACTCATCGCGTGATGCAAAAAGTCACAGGTCACCTGGCCAGGTCTGACACCCGGAATATAACCGCCATGTTTCTTCAGATCATCAGAAATTTGCAGTTCGTTAAACTGAGTCGCCACCCAGAAGTAGGTGAAGAAAATGATCATGCCGCCGTAAAGGCCTAGATAAAGAAGTTTGCCGGCATGAAGCTGACGGGCAATTTCGCCGAAAAGCTTCACATCGAAGGCTCCGTGCAGATAGGTGAAGATGCTCTCGGGGAACATCAACAAGGCCTGAGCAAAAATGATGGGCATAACACCCGCATAGTTCACACGCAAGGGCAAAAAGGAAGTCGTTCCCGCATAGGATTTTCTTCCAACTGTACGCTGCGCATACTGAACAGGAATTTTGCGCTGGGCCTGAGTGATTGCGATCACAGAAGCCACCACGATTACTAGAAGCACAATCATGAGGATCAAGTGCCCCATATTGAACTGGCTATCGACGCTCGTAAAGAACATATCCTTCACGCCCTGAGCCGCTTGTGGAATTCGAGACAGAATACCGACCGTAATGATCAGGGATATACCGTTACCAATTCCGCGCTCAGTAATCTGTTCTCCCAGCCACATCAACATGACGGTACCGGTAGTCAGCAAAATTGCTGTCTGAATCCGGTACCACCATAGATTGTCGACTAAGATGAGATTCCCTTCAAAGCCACTGAAGAGCTTTCCGGGATGCTCAAAAGCCAATGCCATCACAAAGCCTTGTCCAAGACAAAGCAGAACCGTCAACACACGACCATACTGAATGATCTTGACCCTACCACCTTCTTCCCGAGCCAGTCGGCTCAGTTTACCCACAACGGCCGTCAGCAGTTGCAGAATAATGGTGGCGCTAATGTAAGGCATGATACCTAGTGTGCCCACAGCGCAGCGCTCAAGAGCACCACCCGTGAACATACTGTACATACCCAACAGACCACCTCCGGATCCGGCATGTGAATCAAAGTACTGCCTCAGGGCGCTGCTATCCAGTCCGGGTATAGGAATGATAGCAACAAGCCTGCAAATACCCAGTACAATCAAGGTAAATAGAATTCTGGAGCGGAGCTCCGGAATTTTAAAGCAGTTTACGAATGTATTGACAATGTTCTTAATCATGTGATCTGCGTCGGTTATTGATTCTCACAGGAGCAAGAACCGCAACAGGCCTTCGCCTTCGATTCTTTTCTCCTGGCCGGGGCAACCTCGCAGACACCACCGGCAGCTTCGATTTTTTGTTGAGCCGCAGCGCTGAATTTATCAGCTACGACGGTTATTTTTTTGGTTAATTCACCCGTGGCAAGAACCTTGACACCATCATTAGTGCCGCGAACCAACCCGTGAGCACGCAGTAAGGTTTCATCCACGCGAGTTCCCTCATCAAACTGATTGAGATCACACAGATTCACAACAGAGTAAATCGTTGCAAAGCGGATATTGTTAAATCCACGTTTTGGAATGCGGCGGATAAGCGGCATCTGACCGCCTTCAAACCCCGGGCGAATGGAGGAACCAGAACGAGCCGTCTGGCCCTTGCCTCCGCGACCGGATGTTTTACCCAAACCACTAGACTCACCTTTTCCAAGGCGCTTGACCCGATGGCGTGAACCAGCACGGGATTTCAGTGAATGCAATTGCATAGAAATTAAACTTCAGTATTCGTTACTTCTTCTTTTTGCTTACGGTTTATACCGCGGACACTTTGGACTTCCTCGCGGGTACGCAATTTCTTCAACGCGGCGATCGTGGCTTTGACCACGTTGGCCGGGTTGTTGGAACCCATACTCTTGCTGAGAACGTCCTTGACACCTACGGCATCCAAGACCGCGCGAACAGTTTTGCCAGCAATCACGCCCGTACCCTCTGATGCAGGACGAAGAAGGACTCTGGCGCCATCGTAAGCAGCACTTACTTCATGGGGAATAGTGTGGCCCTTATAGGAAATCTTCTCCATGCGCATCCGGGCTAATTCATTGCCGCGGCGAATCGCATCGGCAACCTCATTGGCTTTACCCAAAGCAAGACCATACTTGCCTTCACGGTCTCCCACGATCACTAACGCGCTGAAATTAAAGCGACGTCCACCTTTCACCACTTTCGAGGAACGGTTGATAAACACAACCTTCTCGTGCAACTCCGGCCCCTTATCCTGTTCGAACTCGGACCTCTTCTGATCATAAGAGCGACGCTGAGAGCGACCCTGTCTGCCCCCTCCGCGGGGATTAATATTTTTTGCTTCTGACACAGTAAATTCTCCTGATTTTAAATTAGAACACCAGTCCCGTTTCTCTCGCTGCTTCGGCCAGAGCTTTCACTTTTCCGTGATAGAGAGCCCCGTTTCTGTCAAAAACGACCTGAGTGATACCGGCCGCTTTAGCAGCCTCACCCGCCATTTTGCCGACAGTGATCGCCGACTTTACATTAGCAGCTAGCTTCGAGCTCTTGCCCTCCTTGTTGTTAGTGGAGACCCACACAAGCGTCTTGGCCGCTTCATCGTCAATAAACTGGACATAAATGTGTTGGCCAGTAAATTTAACGCTCATACGGGGGCGCATCTGGGTGCCTTTTACTTTCTTGCGAATCCGCCAGCGGCGAACTCTCAACAACCTGTTTTTCTGAATATTATTCATTTTATAGTGGACACGGCATAAACCGTCTCCGGGTTGTAATCAAATCAATTATTGAACAGTCTTACCTTCCTTACGTACAACATGTTCGCCTTCATAACGAACACCTTTACCTTTATAAGGCTCTGGCGGATAATAAGCTCTGAGCTCAGCAGCCACGCGACCCACGTCGTTCTTATCAATACCGTCAATTGCAAGTTTGGTCCCCGTAGCATCTACTGTCACCTTCACGCCCTCCGGCAAAGGATACACACAGGGATGAGCGTAACCTAAATTCATCGTCACGACATTGCCGGCAACGCTTGCTTTGAAGCCGACACCCTGAATCTCAAGTTTCTTTGAATATCCTGCGGTAACGCCTTCAACCATATTGGCGATACGAGCCCGGCAAGTACCGTGCATCATGCGAGCCTCAGCGTTATTACCTTCACGGTCGATCGTTATGATGCTACCTTCGACTTTAGCCGAAGTATAAGGCAAAGTCTTGAAAGAGAGCTTACCTTTGGGGCCTTCCACAAAAACATCCTGACCTTTTACTGTCACCTTTACGGCAGAAGGGATTTGGATGGGAGTTTTTCCTACTCTAGACATATCTTTAATTCTCCTTTCTACCAGATGTAACAGAGGACTTCGCCTCCGCAGTTGTTTTTACGAGCTTCAACACCAGTCATAACCCCTTGAGGTGTGGAAAGAATGACAATGCCTAATCCACCCAGAACCCGGGGAATACTTTTGGTACCCACATAGCAGCGAATCCCAGGCTTGCTCACGCGCCGCAACGTCTGAATGACAGGCTTGCGGTTCTGATATTTCAGAGTCAGGGTCAGCTTTTTAATTTTCTCTCCCTCTACTGAGTAATCCAGGATGTAGCCCTCGTCCTTAAGGATGCGGGCTATGGCCTCTTTCATTTTGGAGTGAGGAGCAGTCACTGTTTTGTGCAAAGCGGAACCCGCATTGCGAATCACAGTCAAAAAATCAGCAATAGTATCCATTATCTATATCGGTTTTACCAGCTTGCTTTTGTTACTCCAGGAATAAGACCATTCCGGGCCATCTCGCGGAAAGCGAGACGGGAGAGACCAAATTTACGAAGGAATCCATGACGACGACCACTGAGCGTACAGCGGTTTACGAGACGCACAGTGCTGGAGTTGCGGGGCAACTTAGAGAGTGCAACGTAATCATGATTGGCCTTCAACTCCGCGCGCTTAGCAGCATACTTCGCCACCAGTTCGCGCTTTTTCTTTTCACGTTCGATCCAAGACTTTTTAGCCATAGTAATTATTGTTTCCCGGTAAAAGGCATACCGAGCTTTTTCAGTAGATCAAGAGCTTCCGCATCTGTATTTGCGGAAGTCACTATTGTGATATCCATCCCCTGGTTTCTTTTAACCTTATCAGCGTCAATTTCCGGGAAGATCACCTGCTGGTCCACTCCAATGGAGTAGTTACCACGGCCATCAAAGGCTTTGGGTGAAATACCACGGAAGTCGCGAATGCGAGGCAACGCTGTTGAGATCAGGCGATCCAGGAATTCGAACATCACTTCACGGCGCAGGGTTACATGGCAACCAATTTGCTGTCCTTTGCGCAGTTTAAAATTAGCAACGCTTTTGCGTGCTCGGTCGGCCACAGGTTTGCGGCCGGTGATTGCCGTCAGTTCTTTAATGGCATCATCAACTGCTCCCTTTTCGGTTGAGGTGTTCCACCCCATGCGGATGACTACTTTTTGCAGCTGAGGAATCTGATGAACGTTTTCATACTTCCAGGTTTCAACCAGGGAAGGACGAACCGTATCCACATATTTTTGATAGAGTCTGTTAGCTTTCATTTATATCCTTACTTTGCAGCCTCTTTATTCTTCTGGCGGGCATCATAGAGCTCCACTCTCATGAGGTTTGAAATATGAATAGTACCCTCTCTTTCAATAATGGCACCATTAGGATTGAGCTGAGAGCGGCGAGTGTGCCGCTTGATCAAGTTCAGACCCTCAACAACTGCGCGTTGTTTATCGCGCAATACAAACAGAACCTTGCCGCGCTGACCACGCAATGCCGGTTTTCCGTGCTTCTCTTTTCTGCTGCCGGAGATGACCACAACCGTGTCACCTTTCCGGATAGCTTTGAGAGCGCTTTTCTTATCTTTTGCAAACTTTTCCATAACCTTAGACAACCTCCGGTGCGAGCGAAATAATCTTCAAAAACTTCTTATCGCGCAATTCACGAGCAACAGGACCGAAAATACGCGTTCCCCTGGGGTTGTTATCTTTATCAACAATAACGATAGCGTTGCTGTCAAAACGCACAGAGGATCCATCACTGCGATAGATTGCTCTCTTTGTGCGAACCACGACAGCGTTAACGACATCGCCCTTCTTTACAGTGCCATCCGGACTCGCTTCCTTGACATGGGCTTTAATAACATCACCCACGCGGGCATACTCCTGATTTTTGCCCAACACGCCGATAGCAGCTGCCTTGCGGGCACCTGTGTTGTCGGCGACATTTAAAATACTACGAACTAGTAACATTTTTCAGTTTCTCCTCTTAGATGTTGGCCTGTTTGACTACTTTTACCAAATTCCAGCGCTTGAGCTTGGAAAGAGGCCTGGTTTCTTCGATACAAACCGTATCACCAATCTTTGCCTCCTGCTTCTCATCATGAGCATAGAATTTCTTCTTGGTCGTAACAATCTTCCTAAATTCAGGATGTGCGTGGCGACGGGAAACCTCCACTACGATAGTTTTATTCATCTTGTTGGAGACGACCTTCCCGACTCTTTCCTTGCGGACAGGTTTTTTTGTTTCAATATTTTCCATATCTCTTTAATTTAGGCTGATTTTTTGCGCTGTTTGGAGATCTGCGTCTCAATACGTGCAATATCCCGACGAATGGAACGAATCCGATGTGACTTTTCCAGCTGGCTGCTAACCTTCAACAAGCGAAGATTAAAGAGCTCAACACGGAGATCACGACCTTTCGCAAGAAGTTCTTGGGTAGTAAGATCTTGAATTTCAGATATTTTCATACTTTTTCCTTATGCATTCGCAGCGCGATGACGCCCGATAAACTTAGTACGAATCGGGAGTTTGCAGGCAGCCAGACGAAATGCTTCGCGCGCCTGCGTCTCTGTGATACCTTCCACTTCCATCAAAATATTGGCCGGACGAATCACAGCCACCCAGGTATCAACAGCACCCTTACCCGTTCCTTGACGAACTTCCAGCGGCTTCTTGGTAACCGGTTTATCCGGAAACACTCTCAGCCATACCCTTCCATGCCGTTTCATAGCACGCGTGACTGCTACACGAGCAGCTTCCAACTGGCGGGTATCCATCCAGCAGCGTTCCATTGCCATCAAACCATAAGTGCCGAACGCGAGATAGTTTCCCCGCGAAGCTATACCAGCACGATTACCTCGTTGTTGTTTACGATATTTAACTCTTGAAGGAATTAAAGCCATATTTGTCCTTCCTGCCTCCTATCGGGAGGTCTGCTGGGATATTTGCTTTTTCTCCATTTCACCAGTGCAAACCCAACACTTGACACCGATTTTTCCGTACAAGGTTTGCGCTTCAGCGAAACCATAATCTATGTTCGCACGCAGAGTGTGCAGCGGTACCCTTCCCTGATGATAATTCTCAGAGCGGGAAAGCTCCGCACCTCCTAAACGTCCCGAACAGCGAATCTTTACTCCCTGAGCACCAGCATCCATCACCACTTGGATGGATCTTTTCATAGCGCGGCGGAAAGACACACGGCGCTCAAGCTGCAGGGCGATATTCTCAGCAACCAGCTGCGCGTCCATTTCTGGACGTTTGACCTCTTGAATTTCTACATACACTTCCTTACCGGTCATCTTTGATAATTCTTCTTTCATCTTATCAATTTCTGCGCCTTTACGGCCGATGACCAACCCAGGACGGGCTGTAAAAATAGTCACGCGACAGCGGCTCCCGGCTCGCTCAATATTAATGCGCGGCACGGAGGCTGATTCCAGTTTTGTTTTGAGAAGCTGCCTGATCTTAGCATCTTCAGCAAGAAGTTTGCTGAACTCACTCTTTGGAGCATACCAGCGAGAACGCCAGTCTTTGTTCAAAGAAAGTCTCAGGCCAATTGGATTAGTTTTTTGTCCCATGTCTAGTAAATTAGTTCATGTCAGATAACACGATACGAACGTGGCATCCTCTCTTGAGGATACGTCCCGCCGAACCGCGAGCCTTGGGTGTAAAACGTTTATATGTGCGAGCAGCACCCGTCACAGACTCCACAATCCGGAGAGAACCCTCTTCCAGACCAAAATTATTTACCGCATTGGCAACAGCCGACTGTAACGTCTTAAGTACAGCACGGGCAGATTTACGCGGCACGTAGGCTAAAGCGGCTTGGGCATCCAGAGCTTTCATTCCATGAATCTGCCTGGTGACCTCGCGCATCTTTTGCGGAGACATACGAATATTTTTTGTTATTGCTAAAACTCTCATGTTTCTCCTTATTTAGACTCCGCTTTTGCAGTATGCGCACCGTGCTTCTTAAAGGTACGAGTCAGAACGAACTCGCCCAAGCGATGCCCCACCATATTTTCCGTGACAAATACCGGCAAAAAGAGCTTTCCGTTATGCACATTCAAGGTTAAGCCCACAAAATCTGGAGTGATCATTGAACGACGTGACCAGGTTTTAATCGGCTTTTTTGCAGCACTGGCATTCATTTTTTGTACTTTGTCCATCAAGGACGGGTCTACAAAAGGACCCTTTTTAATTGAACGTCCCATAACTCACTTATCTCATTTTCATCGCACGTCCATCCCGGCGAGTCACGATGTAACGATTTGAATATTTCACTTTCTTACGAGTCTTAAAGCCTCTGGTTATAACACCCCAAGGAGTTACGGGGTGACCACCACCGGAAGTTTTACCTGCACCACCACCCATGGGGTGATCCACAGGGTTCTTTGCAACTGCACGACTCAACGGTCTGCGGCCCAACCAGCGAGAGCGACCCGCCTTGCCGATAACCACATTCTCATGATCCGTGTTTCCGACTTGTCCGAGTGTCGCATAGCAGTCTTCTTTCACTTTGCGAATTTCTCCCGAAGGAAGACGAATCTGCGCATACCCCTCAGAACGGGACATCAGTGTAGCCATTCCACCTGCCGCACGCACCAGCTGACCGCCTCTACCGGGAGTAAACTCGATATTGTGAATCGAGGAACCCATCGGAATATTCTTTAAAGGCAGACTGTTACCCAGATCAGCCGGAGCCTCAGGACCGCTGACGACGCGAGCACCCACCTTTAAGCCAATGGGGGCAATAATGTAACGTTTCTCGCCATCAGTGTATTCCAAAAGCGCCAGATAGGCTGTACGCAAAGGATCATATTCAATCGCGGCAACACGAGCCTCTACGCCGTATTTATTCCGGCGGAAATCCACCTGACGAACTTTCTGCTTGTGTCCACCACCGATGCCGCGTGCTGTAACACGGCCCATGTTATTGCGACCACCCGTTTTTTTACGGATTTTAACCAGATTCTTCTCTGGTTTTGTTTTGGTAATCTCCTCGAAAGACGCTACCGTCAAATAGCGCAGTGAAGGAGTCAAAGGTCTAAAAGTTTTTACAGACATAGTATTAAGTCAGGCTGATTTTATCGCCTTGTTTCAACGTTACGATAGCTTTCTTCCAATCCGATGTCTTTCCGGCGCTGGCCGTTCTCTGACGGCGAGTCTTACCGCGAACATTCATCGTATTGACCTTAACCACTTTCACCTTGAACAGCTCTTCCACGGCTTGGCGGATTTGAATCTTGGTGGCCCGTTTGTCGGCAACCAAAGTGTACTTGTTCAATTCGGATTGAGCAGTCCCCTTCTCGGTGACACGCACCGTTTTAATAATATCAAAAGAATTCATGCTCTATTGGGTGATAATGCGTTTTTCAATGTTTTCCCAGGCTTTCCTGGTTACCACAATTTTAGGATGAGCAACCAGGTCAAAGGTATTGACCGTGGCGCTATTCATAATCTTGACTCCCTGCACATTGCGAGAAGCAAGGCGAAAGTTCGTGTTGATATCATCCTCCATAGAAGCTAGAAAGAGAACTTTACCTTCATTCAGATTCATATCTTTAAGCATCTGAACAAACTGGCCCGTTTTGGGCGATTGCATTTTCAGTTCTTCTACCGCAACCACGTCGCCAGTGGCAACTCGATTGCTCAAAATTTTCTGAAGAGCCAACTGTGAAACCTTGCGATTCACCTTTTTGGAATAATCGCGAGGCTTGGGGCCGAAAACGACACCGCCGCCCACCCATATCGGTGAAGCAAATGAACCCGAACGAGCGCGCCCGGTTCCTTTTTGTCTCCAGGGCTTCTTGCCGGTTCCGGCAACATCGCCCATAGTCTTGGTACAAGCCGTCCCCGAGCGTCTGGCAGCGCGAATCGCTGTAACAACCTCGTGAGCAGCCTGGGTTCCAATCATCTTATTGCCGAGCTCTTCGAAACGCTCCAGCTGAGCACTGATTTCGAGCTGACCCTGATCTTTACCCTGTAAATCTTTAACTGTAATCTTCATGCTTTAACTCCTACTTCTGAACAGTGGTCTTGGGGTTCTTTTTGGATTCACGAATAATTACATAGTCGCCCTCAGCACCAGGCATGCAGCCGCTCACAAGGATGACATTGTCTTCGGGGAGAATCCCCACAATTTTTAAATTCTGCACCGTACGGCGGACACAGCCCATGTGGCCAGGCATTCTCTTGCCCTTGTCAATTGTACCGGGCCGGCGCCAACCAAGAGCGCCTGATCTGCGCTTCCATCCTTTGCTACCGTGTGTTGCAGGAGCTCCGTGGAAACCATGGCGCTTCACGACACCTTCAAAACCGCGACCCTTCGTCATCCCAATGCAATCAACATAATCGCCCTGGGCAAACACATCCACACTCAAGACATCACCTTGCTTGACCTTGAGAGAAAAATCGCGAAATTCACGCAATCTCTTAACGGGCGCTGCATTGTGCTTGCGAAAGTGCCCAGCCATCGGCTTATTGATCCGAATTTCCTTTTGATCATCAAACCCAAGCTGGACTGCGCTGTAACCATCTTTCTCAACAGTCTTACATTGTACCACTCGATTAGGACCTGCAAGGACTACTGTTACAGGAACAGCATTTCCCTCGGTATCGTAAATGCGGGTGTGGCCAAGCTTCTTACCTATTAAACCTACCATATTCCTTCTACTTTATACCTTAACGGTGATATGAACACCCGCAGGAAGATTGAGCTTTTTCAATTCGTCCACGGTTTTTGCAGTCGGATCAAGAATGTCCAAAAGGCGCTTATGAGTTCTTTGCTCAAAAGTTTCTTGGGATTTCTTGTCCGCGTGAGGAGACCTCTGCACGGTATAGCGTTCTACGCGCATCGGCAGAGGGATCGGGCCAGCTACGCGAGCACCGGTGCGCTTGACAGTATCCACGATTTCACTCGCGGACTGATCAATGACACGATGATCATAAGCTTTGAGCCTGATTCTAATTCTTTGTCCAGCCATATTTTTATTTAACTAACATTTATTCCGACGGCAGGCAAACCTGCCCGCCAATCGGTTTACACAGTCCGTGACGCTTTCGGCACGGATCTTTCAAGTATAACTTCAAGTACAGAAGCCGGCACCTGTTCAAAATGCGATGGCTCCATAGAATACGACGCACGGCCCTTGGACAGGGACCGTATAGCCGTAGCATATCCAAACATCTGTGCAAGCGGAACTTCGGCATTGAGTAATATCGCATCGGCTTTCGACTCGATGGACACTATCTTACCACGCCTGCGAGATAAATCTCCCAGAAGATCACCCTGATATTCATCGGGTGTACTGACTTCGACCTTCATTACAGGCTCGAGGACGATAGGATTAGCATTTTTGACCGCATCTTTCAAGGCAAATATTCCAGCCATTTTAAATGCAAGCTCGCTCGAGTCCACTTCATGGTAGGATCCTTCCAGTATGGTAACCTTCAAATCCACCATGGTATAACCCGCCAAAACACCTGTATCGATCGCTTCTCGAATACCCGCCATCGTCGGCGCAATGTATTCTTTAGGAATCGTTCCGCCTACTACCTTGCTTACAACCTCAACGCCCGCACCGCGGGTATTCGGTTCCACGCTGATAATTGCATGACCATACTGTCCACGACCACCGGATTGGCGGACAAACTTGCCCTCGCCCTTGGCGGTCGAAGTAATGGTTTCACGGTAAGCAATCTGAGGTTCACCCACAAACGCCTCTACCTTGAACTCACGCAGCAGACGGTCGCGAATAATATCCAGGTGGAGCTCTCCCATGCCAGCAATGATCAACTGACCCGTTTCCTCATTTGTAAAACAACGGAAGGTCGGATCTTCATCGGAAAGTCTCTGTAAGGCGATAGAAAGCTTTTCACGGTCCGCTTTCGTTTTTGGCTCCACGGCCATGCTGATAACCGGCTCGGGAAAAGTCGGAGGTTCCAAAAGAACCGGATAGCGCTCCAGACAGAGGGTATCGCCAGTGGTCACATTTTTAAGTCCCACTACGGCAGCAATATCGCCGGAGAACACCTTATCCACTTCCCGGCGTTCATCGGCCTGGATCAGCATCAAGCGGTTAATTCTCTCTCTCTTGCCGATACGAGGATTATACACCATATCGCCCTTCTGAAGAGTACCGCGATAAACTCTGATAAAAACTAATTTACCTACGAAAGGATCGCTCCAAAGCTTGAAAGCCAGAGCTGTAAATTTACCCTGATCGCTCGTCTCAACGGGAACGTTCTGGGTCAAGTCATCGGGATCCGTTCCCACTGCCGCGGGAATATCCAGCGGAGAAGGCAGGTAATCCACAACCGCATCCACAAGGGGTTGCACAGCCTTCTTCCGGAAAGCCGTACCGCAGAGAACAGGAACAAACTCCAAAGCGATGGTCAGGCGGCGGATAGCTTTCTTTAGCAGCTCCGTCTTCACAGGCTTTTCCATGATGACCAGCTCTGCTATTTCATCATCCTTATTGGCAACTGCACTGATGAGACGCTCCAACTCAAGAGCGGCCTCTTCTCTCATTTCAGAGGGAATCTCACGGATGAAATAACGCATACCATCCGCATCGGTTTCATCATATATAATCGCCTTTTGGTTGATGACATCGATTACTCCCTGGAATTTATCCTCACTGCCAATAGGCAGAACAACAGGATAAGCATAGGCACCCAGTTTCCGGCGCATCTCAGCGATCACCGAATGGAAGTCGGCTCCGGTGCGGTCCATCTTATTGATAAAAGCGACACGGGGGACTTTATACTTGGTAGCCTGACGCCAAACAGTTTCTGATTGGGGTTGAACGCCGCCCACGGCACAAAAAACAGAAACAGCTCCGTCCAGAACACGCATGGAACGCTCCACCTCTGCGGTGAAGTCTACGTGACCCGGAGTGTCAATAATATTAATGCGGTGAGGAATGCCTGCATAGGACTTTGTAATCCCTGCTTCCTCCTTCTGAGTCCAGTAGCAGACGATGGCAGCCGAGGTGATCGTAATCCCACGCTCACGCTCCTGCTCCATCCAATCAGTGACCGTATTGCCGTCATGCACGTCGCCCGCCTTATGGATGAGCCCCGTGTAAAAGAGGATACGCTCAGTGGTTGTCGTTTTGCCTGCATCAATATGCGCAGCTATGCCGATATTACGAGTTCTCTCAAGCGGATAAGCACGATCAGCGGCATTGGGGTCAATGACCTTATTATGTATGTCTTGTGTTTCTTGCACCTAACAGAAAAAATGAATTTAATAAAAACGCCCCGCCAAAATAAATCGGGGCGTATCTTTTGGAATAAATGGTTTTTACCAGCGGAAGTGGGCGAATGCTTTATTGGCCTGGGCCATTCTGTGCATATCATCCCGTTTGCGAATAGCGCTGCCCTGTCCTTGAGCAGCCTCTGAAATTTCATTTGCCAATGCGTTTTCCATGGGCATCCCCTTGCGAGCATCTGCCAACGCCACAATCCAGCGAATAGCCAGAGAAATTTGGCGATCAACAGGCACTTCCAAAGGAACTTGGTATGTGGCACCACCAACACGGCGGGCTTTAACCTCCAAGCGCGGCTTCACGTTATCAATGGCACGTTGAACGATCGCCATTGGCTCCACACCGGGGTTCTTCTCAGCCAGAACATCAAAAGCCCTGTGAACAATCTTCTGGGCTTTAGATTTCTGACCCCACTTCATCACTTTATTAATTAAACGGGCAACCAGGACGCTATGATATTTAGCGTCTTCTGCAACAGCCCTACGAACAGCACGACGACGACGAGACATATTCTTAAAATTAACTCTTCTTGGCGGGTGCCTTGGGTTTCTTTACTCCATACTTTGAACGGCTTACACGGCGTTTTTCAACACCAGCCGTATCCAGTGTACCACGGACAATGTGATAGCGGACACCTGGCAAATCTTTTACACGACCGCCACGCACCAAAACAATCGAGTGTTCCTGGAGGTTATGCCCTTCATCAGGGATGTATGCGATCACTTCAAATCCATTGGAAAGACGAATCTTTGCCACTTTACGCATGGCAGAGTTCGGCTTCTTGGGGGTACGGGTCATTACCTGCAAACATACCCCGCGACGGAAAGGACAGTTGTCCAGAGCCGGAGCTTTGGACTTATAATTCAACTTGTTACGTCCCTTACGGACGAGTTGGTTAATAGTTGGCATTCTTTATATCGTTTCTGCGATCATCTGCCTTACGCAGACAGAGCGCGTTATCCTAGCAGTGAGACGCCAGTTTGGCAATCACTTCTCTTAACTTTTTTATTCAGAGAGCTACTTTCTCTCCGTTTTCTTACTTTAAACACTCCTTTCCGGGAGAGTCTTTTCGAAAAAACTCTCCCGGTCAGGATAAAATTTAGGATTCAATATCCTCGTCAGCTTCCTTTTCAAAGCTCTCTTCTTCGAACACGTCGTGTGTTCCAAGTATTTTCTTGAGCTCTGAAACGCGATCCGGGTTACCCTCCGGCTCTTCTTCCTCTACGACAACCTCTTCTTCAACCGGTTTCACCAACGGTTTGAGTTTGACAGAGTTGAAGGTCGCGAAACCACTGCCGGCCGGAATCAAGTGACCCATAATCACGTTTTCCTTGAAGCCGCGCAGAACATCCACTCTTCCGGTGGTCGCCGCTTCGGTCAACACTTGAGTCGTATCCTGGAAAGAGGCTGCACTCAGGAATGAATCAGTCTGCAGAGATGCTTTGGTAATACCCAGCAAAACCGGCTGACCTTCCGCGGGGCGTCCGCCCATTTGCTCAATGCGTTTATTTTCCTCTTCAAAGGCGATACGGTCCACCTGCTCTCCCCAAAGGAAGAGAGAATCCCCGGGCTCAGTAATGCGGACCTTGCGCAACATCTGACGAATAATAATCTCGATATGCTTATCATTGATCGAGACACCCTGCGTCCGATAAACTTCCTGCACCTCGTTCAAAAGATGCTCCTGCAACTCTTGAGGACCGCAAACGTCCAGAATTTCATGAGGTACCACCGAGCCTTCAGTCAATTGCTGACCTTTTCTCACATGGTCGCCCTTGAAGACGATCACGTGTTTGCTCAACGGAATCTGATGCTCCTCACTCTCCCCTGTTTTCGGGTCCGTAACGATGACAGTCCTTTTACCTTTGACGGTCGGTCCGATATCCACAAACCCGTCAAAGCGGGCAATTTCAGCCGCATCTTTGGGATGACGAGCTTCGAAAAGTTCTGCCACCCGAGGCAAACCGCCCGTAATATCTCTGGTTCTGGACTGGCGGCGAGGCGTCTTGGCCAATTGTGATCCCGCAAAAATTTTAGCACCGTTTTCAACTACGATGTGAGCTCCAGAAGGAATGGGGTAAGCCCCCAGAATATTCCCCTTATCGTCGAGGATGTTGATCTGCGGGTGCATATCATCCCTGTGCTCAACCACCATCAGGTTTGTAGAGCCGGATGTGCTGTCGGCGTGCTCCACTGTAATGCCGTCAATGATATCCTGGAACTGGACCACACCATCGCGCTCGGAAATAACTGGCACATTGTAAGGATCCCAGCGAACCAGCAGTTCGCCTTTCTTCAACTCCGCACCATGCGGCTTCAGAATGCAGGCACCGATTACGATTTTATGCTCCTCAAGAACTTCACCGTCCTTATCAAGAACCGCTATGGAACCATTCTTATTGAGCACAATTTGACCGCCGTCAATTTCTACGACACGCAAATCCGTGTAACGCAAAGTACCATCATAGTGAGCGCGGATTTCAGGTTGCTTAAACGTCTGGGAAGCTGTACCACCGATGTGGAATGTACGCATCGTCAGCTGAGTACCGGGCTCACCGATAGACTGAGCCGCGATGATCCCGACCGATTCTCCGATACCTACTTTTCGGCCCGTGGCTAAATTGCGTCCATAACAACAGGCGCAAACACCAAACCGGCTTTCGCAGGTCAGCACGGAACGAATCTTCACTCTTTCTATACCGACATCATCAATTGCATCCGCTACAATTTCATCAATTTCTGCCCCCGCAGGAACCAGAATCTTGCTGCTATCCATCGGGTCATAGATATCATCGCAGGCATGGCGGCCCACAATTCGCTCAGTCAGCTTAACACGCTCCTCATCTCCATCAACAATTGCGCGCACCCAAATACCATTGAGCGTTCCGCAGTCCTCTTCGCGGATGATAACATCCTGAGAAACGTCAACCAGTTTACGGGTCATATACCCGGAGTCAGCCGTCTTAAGTGCAGTATCAGCCAAACCCTTTCGGGCTCCGTGCGTCGAAATAAAGTATTCCAAAACGGTTAATCCGTCGCGGAAGTTGGAAAGAATCGGGTCTTCAATGATTTCACCTGAAGGCTTGGCCATCAATCCACGCACACCAGCCAACTGACGCACCTGCTGCTTATTACCGCGAGCGCCCGAATCCACCATCATAAAGAGAGGATTATACTCAGCCCTACCCTCGTTCTCCTTAAGCGTAGTGAGCATCACGCGTGCGATCTCATCGCTGCAGTGCGTCCAAATATCAACGATCTTATTGTAACGCTCACCGCTGGTAATCGAACCACGGGCAAACTGTTTCTGAGTCTCGTTGACCTGTTTTTGCGCAATTTCAATCTGCTGGGGTTTCTCCTTCGGCACGATCATATCGACCATTCCGATGGAGAGACCGGCGCGAGTGGCATAACGGAAACCGAACTCTTTGAGTCTATCGAGAGTTTCAACAGTGCGTGCATGGCCGCAATGCTTGTAACAGGCACCGATCAAATTACCCAGTTGGGACTTGCCGGCGACCTTGTTGAAAAATCCCAGTTCTTTAGGCCAGACCTCGCTGAAAAGGACACGTCCTACAGTGGTCTCAATCAGGCGGTTTTCAGAATCACCAAAAATCGTCTTGAGCTTGAAATCAGGATTCGCAATGCGGATTTTCTCATGCACCCGAATCGATCCATCCATGTAGGCATAAATAGCCTCGAACTTATTACCGAAAAGATAAGGCTTTTCTCTGTTGTCTTCAGGCGTACGGGGATCCGCAGTCAAATAGTAACAACCCAACGTAATATCCTGCGTAGGCGTCATGATCGGCTTTCCACTGGACGGGTTGAAAATATTGTGTGCAGAAAGCATCAGCAAACGGGCTTCCATCTGTGCTTCCACAGACAGAGGCACGTGAACAGCCATCTGGTCACCGTCGAAGTCCGCGTTAAATGCCGTACAAACCAGAGGGTGAATACGGATAGCCTCTCCTTCAATCAGGACCGGTTCAAACGCCAAAATGGAGAGCCTGTGAAGAGTCGGAGCACGATTGAGAAGAACCGTGTGACCGCGAGTTACCTCTTCCAGAACGTCCCACACCTCTCTGGGCTGACGCTCAATCAACTTTTTGGCAGAACGAACCGTATGCACATATCCAAGCTCTTTCAGGCGGCGGATGATGAACGGCTCAAACAGAACCAAAGCCATCTTCTTAGGCAAACCGCATTGGTGAACCTTGAGTTCCGGACCAATCACGATCACAGAACGGCCGGAGTAATCGACGCGCTTACCCAGGAGGTTCTGGCGGAAACGTCCGCTCTTGCCTTTGAGCATATCACTCAAAGATTTCAGGTCACGATTGCCGACCGCTGAAACCGCACGCCCATGACGTCCGTTATCCAACAGAGCATCCACCGCTTCCTGAAGCATGCGCTTCTCGTTTCTAACAATCACTTCCGGAGTCTTCAACGCCAGAAGATTCTTCAAACGGTTATTGCGGTTAATGACGCGGCGATAGAGATCGTTCAGATCTGAAGTCGCGAACCTTCCACCTTCCAGAGGAACCAAAGGTCTTAAATCCGGAGGAATTACCGGCAGCACAGTCATTACCATCCACTCAGGACGAGTGTGCGAGTAAAGGAAACCCTGCAAAAGCTTGATCCGGCGAGCCAGTTTCTTCTTTGTCTGCTTGCTTTTGGTTGCCGCCATCTCTTCCGAGACGCGGTCAATATCCTCTTGCAAGTCCACCTTCTCCAAAGCCTCACGAATGGCACCGGCGCCCATCTTAGCTACAAAAGAGCCATCACCGTACATCGAGCATGCTTC
Source organism: uncultured Verrucomicrobiota bacterium (assembly GCA_964609795.1). GTDB lineage: Bacteria > Verrucomicrobiota > Verrucomicrobiia > Limisphaerales > UBA1412 > UBA1412. The sequence continues at coordinate 39,988 of CAZSTC010000001.1, read as the reverse complement.
CATGTACTCGATTTCATTCAGAAGCTGGTGCTTTGTAAGACCTGTTGAACCGGGCTCTACGACAATGTAGTCTTCGTAATAAACTACACGTTCGAGCTCCTTGATGCTCATGTCCAGAATCAACCCTATGCGGGAAGGAGCACACTTAAAATACCAGATGTGGGTAACAGGTTCGGCCAATTCGATATGGCCCATACGCTCGCGGCGAACGCGAGCCAAAGTTACCTCGACACCGCAACGATCGCAGACCACTCCGCGATGCTTGATGCGCTTGTATTTTCCGCAAGAGCATTCCCAATCTTTTACCGGACCAAAAATGCGTTCACAGAACAAGCCGCCTTTCTCAGGCTTAAAAGTACGATAATTAATCGTTTCGGGATTCTTGACTTCCCCCTTGGACCAAGACCGGATGGTTTCAGGAGACGCCACGGTAATGGAGACAAAATCCACCTGGTTTACTTTCCCCATGCCCAACAGCTTGCGAGCTGCATCTTGCTGAATTGTGTTTGTAGTCATTTATCTCTTTTCTAGTTATCCGGTTCAATTATTCTTCATCATCTGCGAACAGAGAAGCCAACGTATCCTTTTCCGAACTTTCTTCTTTTTCGTCTTCGCTAAAGTCAGTGCCTTCTCCAAAAGAAGGCTGAGAGGGTGCACCTGACTGGAGCAGTTGAGCGCTGGCCAGAAGGGCTCCTTCTTCACCGCCGCTGCCGACACGAACATCCATACCCAGGGATTGCATTTCTTTGACAAGCACGTTGAAGGATTCAGGCACGCCTGCATCCAGGGAGTTATCTCCCTTTACGATGCTTTCATAGATGCGTGTACGCCCCTGTACATCATCAGATTTAACCGTCAGGATTTCCTGCAGAGCGTAAGCGGCGCCATAAGCTTCCAGTGCCCAGACTTCCATTTCTCCGAAGCGCTGTCCACCATACTGAGCTTTACCTCCCAGAGGCTGCTGAGTTACTAACGAATAGGGCCCCACAGCACGAGCGTGAATCTTATCAGCCACCAGGTGGTCCAGTTTCATCATGTAGATATAACCAACGACCACTTCCTGATCAAACTGCTCACCGGTTCGGCCATCAATCAAATGAGTCTTTCCATGCTCCGGCAAACCAGCTTTATTCAAAAAGGAATGGATTTCTTTTTCGCCGATACCGTCAAAAACAGGAGTTTCAAAATGCAAGCCCAGTTCTTTGGCAGCCCAACCCAGGTGAGTCTCCAATACCTGACCCACATTCATTCGAGAAGGCACGCCCAGAGGGTTCAAAACGATATCCACTGGCTGACCATTGGCAAGGAAGGGCATATCCTCTTCGGGCACGATTTTGGCCACCACACCTTTATTACCGTGACGACCGGCCATTTTATCCCCAACAGAGAGCTTGCGCTTGGAGGCGATGTAGACTTTGACAGATTTTACGACACCAGGATCCACATCCTCTCCAGACTCAATCTGCCCAAGTTCATCTTCATACTGAGAGCGAATTTCTTCGAACTTCTTGTGGAAACCTCCCACGATTTCGTTAATCTTGTTGCGAATAGGCGAAGGATCAATCTCAATCAGATCATGGACCGCCGCCAGTTTACGCAAAAGCGTCTTGGTGATCTTGCGATTGGCCGGAATAATAATTTCACCCGTCTCGCTGTTGACCACATCCAAAGGAATCTTTTCGCCTAGAAGAATGTTGCTCAATGCTTCGGTCAGCTCCTCTTTGAGCGCATCCATCTTGCTCTTGTAATCATCCTGGATTTGCTTTGAATGTTTTTTCGCCTCGGAAGAGGTACCTTCCTTACGCCTTTCAATAGCTTTCTCAGCCTCTTTCTTGGCGGCTACTTTGACATCCATCACGATTCCATAAGTACCGGAAGGAACTCTCAGGGAGGTATCTTTGACATCGGCCGCCTTTTCACCGAAGATCGCCCTCAACAGACGCTCTTCAGGAGCCAACTCCGTTTCGCTCTTGGGGGTAATCTTACCCACCAGAATATCACCCGGCTTAATCTCTGCACCAACACGGATAACTCCATCCGCTCCCAGGTTCTTCAGAGCCTCTTCTCCCAAGTTGGGAATATCACGAGTGATTTCCTCAGGTCCCAGCTTGGTATCGCGAGCGCCTATTTCAAACTCATCAATGTGAATGGAAGTGAAAACATCATCTTTCACGATCCGTTCGCTGATCAGTACGGCATCTTCGAAGTTATACCCATTCCAGGGCATGAAGGCGACCAGGACGTTTTTGCCCAAAGCCAGTTCACCATTCCTCGTGCAAGGACCGTCAGCAATCACTTCACCTTTTTTAATCTCTTCCCCGTGGGAGACTAAAACCCGCTGATTAATACAGGTGGCCGCATTCGAACGCATGAACTTGCGAACGGGATAGACACAGATTCCATTTGCAGGATCGTGCTTGAGTTTCTTCTCGGGAAGTATGCCATCTTTTGTGATCACGATTTGATCCGCACTTACCGATGCCACTTTGCCATCAATCTCTGAAACAATAACCGCACATGAGTCACGGGCCACGTTGGCCTCGAGTCCTGTGGTAATCAAAGGCGCTTCTGAAGAGAGCAGAGGCACCGCCTGGCGCTGCATGTTCGCACCCATCAATGCACGGTTTGCATCATCATGCTCAAGGAAGGGAATCAGACCAGCAGCCACCGAAACAACCTGTTTCGGCGATACATCCATGTATTGTACCTGGTCGGGCTCCAAAGTATAAAAGTCTCCGGAACGGCGACAGGCTATCTTCGTGCTCAGGAAGTTTCCTTGATCATCAATGGGAGTATTCGCCTGAGCAATGTTGAAGCCTTCTTCCTGATCAGCCGTCAAATACTCAAATTCGCGAGAAACTTTCCCATTCACAACCTTGCGATAAGGAGTCTCGATAAAGCCGAAATCATTAATACGGGCAAACGTTGCCAGGGAAGCGATCAAACCGATGTTCGGACCTTCAGGCGTTTCAATCGGGCAGATTCTGCCATAATGTGAAGAGTGAACGTCACGAACCTCAAAGCCGGCGCGATCACGGGAAAGTCCACCGGGTCCCAGTGCCGAAAGACGGCGTTTATGGGTGGTCTCGGCCAGAGGATTGATTTGATCCATGAATTGAGAAAGCTGACTGCGACCGAAGAAATCACGCACCACGGCAGAGAGCGCCTTGGGGTTGATCAGTTTGTCAGGAGTCATATTGTCGGTCGTTTGGTCAAAAATCGTCATGCGCTCTTTCACAAGACGCTCAGTCCGGGCCAGCCCGATACGACATTGGTTGGCAAGAAGCTCACCAACAGTCCTGACACGACGGCTGCCCAGGTGATCAATATCATCCACGGTCCCCTGCCCCATGCAGAGACGCAAAAGATAGCGTGTGGCATATACAACATCATCGGCAACCATGATACGTTCATCCCCAACGCCCTCTTTCAAACCCAGTTTCTGGACAAGCTTGTAGCGGCCCACACGCCCCAGATCATAGCGGCGGGGATCAAAAAACAGACGCTTGATCAAGGCCTTTGCATTATTGGCGGTCGGCGGATCGCCCGGGCGCAAGCGGCGATAAATTTCCTTAAGTGCATCCTCCTCATTCTTGACGGGATCTTTCTTGAGACACTTGATCATGATACCGTCATCCACTGATACATCAACAACACGAACCTTCTTAACCCCGGCATCCAAAATCGCCATCAAAACGGCTTTGGAAAGAGGTTCAAATGCGCGGCCAATTGTGGACCCGGACTCTGGATTCAAGACGTCATCGGTCAAAGTCAGGTTTTCCAACCCCTCCGAATCCATCGTCTTCTTAACGTCCACTTCTTTAATATCGTAGAAAAGCTGCAGAATGTCCTGGTCGGAAGAATATCCCAGAACACGAAGAAAAGTCGTAATCAGGAATTTCCGCCGCAATTTCTTTCGGTCAAGATAGATATAAAGTAAATCACTCGTATCGAACTTGGCTTCGAACCAAGAACCGCGATCCGGAATAATGCGGTAGGAGAAAAGTTTTTTGCCATTGGGGTGAACCGTAGATTCAAACGCAATGCCCGGTGAGCGATGGAGCTGGCTGACGATCACCCGCTCGGCGCCATTGATAACGAACGTGCCTTGAGGAGTCATCATGGGAATTTCGCCCATGAAAACGACCTTCTCCTGCACGGTATTGTTATTATTTAGAAGGAAAGTGACATTCAGCGGAACACCGAAAGTTAAACCCTCCCGAAGAGACTCCAACCAGGTGATCTTAGGGCTTGAAATCTCATAACTTTTATAATTGAGTACTATTTTGCCATCATAGCTTTCTATCGGGAAAACTTCTGAAAAAACAGCTTGCAACCCTTTATCCGCACGCTTATCGGGCGGAACATCGGCTTGGAGAAACTCATTGTAGGAATCAACCTGCAATTCAATGAGCATTGGAGGAGCCATAACCTCTCCAATTTTTCCAAAACTAACTCTCTTCGGCATTTTTGACGACATCTAACAGCCTCTCTGTGAAGGTTTATGAAGATCTATTTAATGAAAATAAAGACGAAGACACTCCAGACCTCCAAAAAAGAGAGTGCCAACGTTCCAACAAACTAGTTTCGGGAGTATGTTCCTGATATAAAACGACACACAACTACTGGCTACTCACCCCCGAGAGCCCAGACCCCGATCGATTTTGCAAACTTTTCTGAAAGAATGCAAGTTTTTTTTAACAGAAGGAGAAGAATCCTTTCGTAAAAGCAGGGACAGGACCATATATTTCCTGTCCCCGTGCATATAAACTCCAACAGAAGGAGTTCCTTGCGGGCAAGTTACTTAATTTCGACTTTAGCGCCAGCTTCTTCGAGCTTCTTCTGAGCGGCAGTGGCTTCGTCCTTGGTCACACCTTCCAGAACAGCCTTAGGAGCTTCCTCAACCAACTTCTTGGCTTCAGCCAAACCCAAACCGGCCTTCACTTCGCGGACAGCCTTAATCACAGCAATCTTCTTTGCTGCATCGATGGAAGCGATCACTACGTCAAACGCAGTCTTTTCTTCCACAGGAGCTGCAGCGCCAGCGACGGCGGCTACGGCAACAGGAGCTGCGGCAGAAACGCCCCAAGCTTCTTCAAGACTCTTCACCAGCTCGGCGGCTTCGATCACCGTCAGCTTGCCCAATTCTTCAACTAATGTTTTAATATCAGCCATTTTTATCTTTCCGGCGTCGTCCCCGAAGCGTCAGGGAATTAGTCAAGCGCACCTCGTCCGACACCTTTGCTTCTCTCCGCCCCTTTCGGCTGAAAAGGGCCAGAAAAATAATTCCTAGTTAGACTCCTTATCTGCGTGAGCCTGAATAACACGGGCCAACTGCTGCATCGGTGCAGCCAGTGTACCCACCAACTTGGTCGCAGGAGCCATAATAGTTCCCAGCAACTTCGCACGCAACTCGTTGAGCGGCGGCAAGTCAGCCAACAGATTCAAGGTAGCCGCTTCCGTACGCTCGCCATCAATATATCCGTAACAAAGAGCACCTTTCTGGGTTTCTTTATTAAAAGTCTTTACAACCTTGGCGGTTGCCGCGACATCCTTCTGTCCAGTGATCACTGCCATCTGGCCTGTCAGCCCCACGCCGACATCTTTTAAGCCGGCGACATCGGCAACTGTGCGAAAAACAGAGGTTTTGACTACATGAGCCTCTGCCCCGACATCCATCAGGCGCTTGCGCAAATCCGTAAACTGTGCAACCGTTACCCCTTTATAATCTATCAACAGAAAAAACGGGGAGTTGCTAAGGCGGAGAGCATACTCCTGCCCCATTGCAACTTTGATTTTATTCAGTTTATTTGCACCTTTTTGTATTGTATTCATATCCAGAGAAATTCAGGTTATTCAATTGCTGCAGTACCACTCTTCAGGGCAACATGCACACCAGGGCTCATCGTCGCAGAAAGCGTAATACTACGTATGTAAGTTCCCTTTACGCTGGAGGGACGTGCTTTCTCAATAGCGTTAATCGCAGTCTTGGTATTATCCAGAATCTGCTCTGCGCTAAAGGAAACCTTTCCAACCGGCAAACTCAGGTTGGATGTTTTATCTACTTTGTACTCAACACGTCCGGCTTTAAACTCCTTAACAGCTTTTCCAGTATCATCGGTGACAGTACCCGTCTTGGGGTTGGGCATGAGGCCGCGAGGACCCAGTACTTTACCGAGCTTACGGACCTCTGCCATAGCCTCGGGCGTTGCGATAGCGACGTCAAAATCAACCCAGCCACCTGTGCATTTTGCAATTAAATCTTCATAACCGACATTTTCGGCCCCGGCAGCCACAGCGGCGTCAAAAGAAGGACCCGCTTTGGTGAAGACAGCCACCCGGATTTTGCGTCCACTACCATGAGGCAGGGACACGGTACCACGAACCATCTGGTCGGACTGTTTGGGGTCTACTCCAAGATGGAATGATATTTCCACAGTTTCATCGAACTTGGCCCGGGGCATCGATTGCAGCACCTCTACGGCTTTGTTCAAAGGATACTTCGCCTCGGGAGTTAGCATCCCGATAGCCTTCAGATAACGTTTACCACTTTTTCTTTGCATTTTATTTTGCGGTCCGCGGATGTATTCGATCCTCCCGCATTTTTGGTTAGGGCTAGTGAACTAGCCCACTACTTCAATGCCCATGCTCCGAGCCGTGCCCGAAATCACTCGGACAGCCGCCTCTTCACTATTGACATTTAAATCTTTAACTTTGAGCTTGGCTATTTCCAACACCTGCTTCCGGGTAACCTTCCCCACCTTTTCGGTACTGGGGGTCTTAGACCCACTGGCTACGCCAGCGGCTTTCTTTAAAAGCGCCGCAGCCGGAGGAGATTTCAGGATGAACTTGAAAGACTTATCCTGGAATACGGTGATGATCACAGGAATAATCATTCCTGGTTGATCTTTCGTGGCAGCATTGAACTCCTTGCAGAATCCCATGATGTTTACGCCATGCTGACCTAACGCTGGGCCAACCGGGGGTGCAGGATTCGCCTGACCACCGGGTATTTGTAATTTAATCTGACCGACAACCTTTTTTGCCATAATCTTCTAGTAAAAATTCTTTTTTTATTTGGGAATATTAATAAGAGAGGTAGAACCCCCACTTTAAGTCTTTTCCACTTGCCAGTACTCAAGCTCCACGGGCGTATTCCGACCGAAAATACTGACCGTCACTTTCAGTTTGCCCCTTTCAGGATCTATCTCTTCAATCAATCCACTGAAGTTTAAGAAGGGACCATCATTAATCTTAACAGTTTCGCCCACAGTAAAATTGATCCTGGGCTTCTCTGTATCTTCCGAATCTCTAATGCGAGCCTTGATATCCTCCACCTCCGTATCGGAAGTGGGCATGGGCCGCTCGCCGCCCACAAAGCCAATGGCTCCCTGCGTTTCCTGTACAAAATACCAGGGAACTTCATTGAGCCTCCTGTCCTCGCCGTAGAGAGCAACGTTAATGAAGACATACCCGGGATAGAGCTTCCTGTTGGTTACGCTCTTTTTGCCGCCGCGCACCTCCACTACCTTCTCTACCGGGACAAGAACTTCCTTGATGTACTCCTTAACGCCTTCCTGGAGAGTCAGTCTTCGCTCTATACCTTCCTTGACCTTCATTTCCTGTCCAGAAAGTGTATGTATGACATACCATTGGTATCTCTTCATATATTAAAGCCTGCCCTTCAGCCTTAGAGTATCATCATAAATCTGGTAACTGCCAGCGTAATCAAAAAATCGGCAGCTACGATCATAAAACCCAGAACCAGTGACGCTATTATTATAACGACTGTGGAGCCCTTCAGCTCGTTCTTACTTGGCCACGTGCATTTGCGTAACTCCTCACGGGTTTCTTCGGCATAGGTTGAAATCCTCTTGATCCAACCTCTCCACCATGCAAACGCAAAAAGGCCGCCTATGACGACCGTCCAAATAGCCAGTTTAATTAACTCTTTATTACCTTCCACAACATCCTCTCAACACCTTGGCGGAGGGGGAGGGATTCGAACCCTCGAAGGTGTTTAGCCTTAGCGGTTTTCAAGACCGCCGCGATAGACCACTCTGCCACCCCTCCCTCTCTGAGCTTTGGCAGGGCAGGAGGGACTCGAACCCGCAACCGACGGTTTTGGAGACCGCTACTCTACCAATTGAGCTACTGCCCTATGCCTAAGCTTGGATCAGGTGATCCTAAACAAAACGATCGGAGCGAGAGCGCGAGGCGACCTCGCTCCAACTGTAAATGATCAAACTTTATTACGCAAGACGTTTATTCTAAAACGTCGCTGATACGACCGGCACCAACGGTCCTGCCGCCTTCGCGGATAGCGAAACGCTGTCCTTTTTCCATCGCGACCGCAGCGATCAGTTCTACACTGATACTGACATTGTCGCCAGGCATTACCATTTCAACTCCCTCAGGAAGTTTAATGGCACCCGTCACGTCCGTCGTGCGGAAATAGAACTGAGGACGATAGTTGTTCACAAACGGAGTGTGGCGGCCGCCTTCCTCACGAGAGAGGATGTACAGCTCGGCCTTGAACTTCGTGTGCGGAGTAATGGAACCCGGCTTAGCCAGAACCATACCACGCTCAACTTCATCCTTCTTCACACCGCGGAGAAGCACGCCCACGTTATCACCGGCCTGAGCCTCGTCCAGCAATTTGCGGAACATCTCAATGTCAGTGACGACTGTCTTGCGAGTCGGGCGCAATCCAACGATTTCAACATCGGTCATACGCTTCATAACACCGCGCTCTACGCGACCGGTTACGACCGTTCCACGACCTTCAATATTGAAAACGTCTTCCAGGGACATCAGGAAAGGCTTATCCACTTCGCGCATCGGCTCGGGGATGTAGCTGTCCAGAGCGGCCAAAAGATCATCAATGGCCTTTACACCTTCGGGAGTACCCGCCTGAGCTGCGGCAGAAGAACCGCGAACGATGGGGACATCATCACCAGGAAAACCATACTTGGTGAGCAGGTCGCGAATTTCCATCTCGACCAGATCCAGAAGTTCAGGATCATCCACCAGGTCGATCTTGTTCAAGAAGACCACAATTGAAGGCACACCCACCTGACGAGCAAGCAAAATGTGCTCACGAGTCTGAGGCATAGGGCCGTCAGCAGCGCTCACCACCAGAATGGCACCATCCATCTGAGCGGCGCCGGTGATCATGTTCTTGATGTAGTCAGCGTGACCCGGACAGTCTACGTGCGCATAATGGCGCTTCTCTGACTCATACTCTACGTGAGAGATGGCGATCGTGACGGTCTTTGTTTCATCACGGACCGTGCCACCCTTTGTGATTTCCGCATAGCTGACCTCTTTGGCCAATCCTTTGCGGGCCTGTTCCATGACGATGGCTGCCGTCAAGGTTGACTTGCCATGATCCACATGGCCGATGGTTCCCACATTTACGTGGGGCTTAGTACGTTGAAACGTCTCTTTTCCCATTGCAATTCCTATTCTTGCTATTGTTAATAAAACTAACCAAACGCTCCGTTGCCCCGTCTCGCAGAGTGCAATCTACTTTAAATGGAGCCCACAACCAGGCTTGAACTGGTGACCTCATCCTTACCAAGGATGTGCTCTACCAACTGAGCTATGTGGGCTCAAACACCAAAAAATTGCATTCAGTGAGCTAAAGGACAACGATAGATAGCGACAACTAATAAACCACCCATCTGCTTTGAAAAGAGCGGCTTAAATAATCAAACACAAGCTCCATCGGCGCGTTCCAAACGAAAACGCCCGTCGTGTCAAAATTAATTTGACACCCGAATCCCTCTCGTTATGTCCCTGAGCATCCTGCGCGTCAGTGCGGGCAGAATACAGAGGTGCAGCACTCCGGTCAATTTAATTCGTTACTTTTTTGAAAATATTTCATGACGATCATCCCTCTCCTCTCCTCCTTACTGGTTCAATCCATTGAATGAGAATCAAAAACACTCCCTCCCTGCTCTTCTCCCCCTCATTTGACAAAAACTCCTTTGATGCTATTGTTTCGACTACAATAGGGGATTACACCCCTTCCTGGTAGTTAATTATGAGCAAAAATAACAATGTAGATGAAGAAGTGTGCTGCTGTTGCTGCGGCCCGGTAACTGTGGGTGATAGCGTTCCCTGTTTTGAGATGGATGCATGGTCTCCTGCTGAGGTGGCTTTTACTAAAGTTTCCTCCTGCAAACTCAAAGAAACCGGTAAATGGACTGTTCTGTTCTTCTATCCCGCGGCATACACTCCTGTCTGCCCCACGGAGCTTGAAGAACTTGCTGAGAATCATGCAGCTTTGCAGAAACTCGGAGCCGAAGTGATCTCTGTTTCCACCGACACCAAATTTGTACAGTCTTCCTGGCAGCAATCCGAAAAACTCCTGGAAGGTGTCAAGTTCACCATGGCTGCTGACCCCACTGGCAAAGTGTCGAGGATCTTTGGCGTTTATGACGAAGAAACCGGCTTGGCTTTGAGAGGTACTTTCATCATCAGCCCGGCCGGCAAATTGGTTTCCAGTGAGGTTTCCTACTACAATGTGGCCCGCAGTGCGAAAGAATTGGTTCGCAAAGTCGAAGCCAATGCCTATGTGGGAGCGCACCCGGACCAGGTTTGCCCTGCCAGGTGGAAGGCCGCCAAGTAAGACAGATTACTTTTTAGTACAGTAACGACAAAAGGCGTCTGAGCGCGCTGACTCCTCAAAGGAGTTGAATTCAGCCGCCTTTTACAAGCAAAGGAGAGCTCTCAATGCTCTCTTTTTGCTTTTCGTATAGGACGTTTTGAAATAAACTGATCGTGTATGCTAAACGGCAAGAGACGTTTTCTCTCTGCCTTACGATGTGAAAAGGTTGACCGCCCACCCGTATGGCTGATGAGGCAGGCCGGCAGAGTTCTGCCGGAGTATCGCGCTTTGCGTGAAAAATACTCCTTCCTGGATTTAGTTCGTACGCCTGAGCTTTGTGCAGAAGTCACTCTGCAACCTCTGCAACGATTCAATTTTGATGTAGCCATTATCTTCAGCGATATTCTGGTGATCCCTGAAGCGCTGGGCCAGGGATACAGCTTCCGTTCCCAAGGGGGAATAGAAATGGATTTTGCACTGAATCCTGAAGATTTCCGGACCCGACTAAACTGGAAAAATATTACCGATCGCCTTAGCTATGTCCGTCAGGCTCTCAGCCTGGTCCGGAATAAGCTTGACGACAAGAATGCCCTTATTGGCTTCAGTGGGTCTCCCTGGACCTTGGCCTGCTTTATGACCGAAGGCGGCCATGTCGATGCAAGCAAAGAGCTGCGGACTATCCAATGGTATCAGGAAAAACCGGCAGAGTTTGAGGCCTTCATGAACCTTCTGGCAGATTCAGTTACAGAATATCTTCTCATGCAATGGTCTGAAGGAATAGATTCGGCACAAATTTTTGACAGTCTCTCCGCTCTTGCTCCGCAGGACCTCTATTGGGAGCTTTCGGGCAAATATATCAAGCGGATTTTAGAGAATCTGGGCAAAGACCGCCCCATGATCGTCTACTCCAAAGGGGAGGCTTGGAAATCCTACATTCAAACTCCGGCACATGTTCTTTCTGTAGATTGGACGCAGTCCTTGTCAGCGGTCAAAAAATCTGTCGGTCCCCAACGCTGTGTTCAGGGAAATCTGGACCCCGTTTTGCTGACTCAATATCCTGAAGAGGTTCGTCAGGCCACAAAATCTCTTTTAGAAGAGATGCGCGGTATGGATGGTTTCATCCTCAACCTGGGCCACGGAGTGCTCCCCAGCGGCAAAGTGGAATGTATTGAAGCGCTAATGAGTGAGCTCAATAACAGCGCCGCAAGACCGGAATATTTATAAAATAGAATGGCAAAAATAGAAGTTCAACTGGATTTAATTCGCAAGTACAACGTCCCGGGACCGCGCTATACCTCATATCCGACAGCACCGAATTTTGATGAGAAGGTCACGTGGGATATGTTGGTTCCCTATATCGAAGCCAACAATGCCCCATCTCAAAGCGATGTACCCGTATCGCTCTATTTTCATTTACCCTTTTGCAAAAGCCTTTGCTGGTTCTGCGGATGCACGAACGTTATTTCGTTGAATAGCTCCTGCAGTGCCCGCTACTTCCAGTACCTGCGAAAAGAGCTGGATATGATTACCCCCTTGCTCAATCCCAAGCGCAAGATAGTTCAACTTCATTTTGGAGGAGGCTCTCCAACATATTCGGAACCGGCGGAAATTCTCCAGCTCGGCAGTTGGATTCATAAACTTTTCTCCTTTGAAAAATCTTATGAAGCCAGCGTAGAAGTAGACCCACGCACGGCGACAGAGGCGAAGATCAAGGCTTTTGCGGAAATTGGAGTCAACCGTGTCAGCATCGGTATCCAGGATTTAAACCCGGAAGTGCAAAAGACAGTCCACCGCTATCAACCCCATGAGCTCAACCTCCGCACGTGGGAGTGGGTTCATTCTGCCGGTATAGAATCCGTCAATGTAGACCTCATCTATGGGTTACCGCTGCAAACAGCCTCCAGTTTTGAGAAAACATTGGACGAAATATTGAGGATGAAGCCCAATCGTTTTGCCGTCTTCAATTATGCCCACGTGCCGTGGTTGAAAAAGGCCCAGAATGCGCTCACGCCTCTCCCCCCGGAAGTCAAAATGGATATCCTCAAGATGACAGTGGAGAAGTTAACCGACAGCGGCTACACCTACATAGGAATGGACCACTTCGCCCTGGAAACCGATGAGCTTTCCCTGGCCCAACGCAATAAAACTCTCCGTCGAAATTTCCAGGGTTACAGCACCCATTCGGGAAGCGATCTCTATGCTTTTGGTATGTCTTCCATTTCCCAGACCGATTCCGTCTACTGGCAAAATGAGAAAGATTTAAAAGAATACTATGCGCTTCTTGATGAGAAAAAACCTGCCCAGCGGAAGGGATACCTCCTTTCTGAGGATGATAAAATCCGGCAGAAAACCATCATGAAGCTCATGTGTGATTTGGAGTTGAACTATAAGGCCATGAGTAATCTGCTGGCTATCGACTTTATCCGCTATTTTTCGGAGGAACTCGATTCCTTGAAAAATATGCAATCCGATGGCTTGCTCGTTTGCAATGAAGAGGGGGTAAAAGTAACCGACTCAGGTCGACTCTTCATCCGCAATATCGTTATGCACTTTGACGTGTATCTCAAGAAAGACTCACAAAGGCGTTTTTCCCAGACAGTATGAAATCCATTGCAGTTATAGGTTCAGGAATTACAGGGCTGGCAAGCGCTTTCCTGCTGAAACAGAAAAAGTGTCCTGTTGAAATTTATGAGGCGACCGGTCGTGTTGGTGGAGTCATTCGAAGCGTCCGTAAGGAGGGCTACCTGGCGGAGTTTGGCCCCAACACTCTTTTAAATACTTCCAAGAAAATTGAGCATCTGATCCAGATGGCGAATCTGGCTGGGCACGTCACCTTTGCCGAGGATGTCGGCCAAACCCGCTATTTGGTACGCGGAGGAAGAGTCATACCCATGCCTTCAACCGCATTTGGTTTTCTCTCATCGCCTCTCTTCAGTTGGTTTGCCAAGTTCAACCTGTTCATGGAGCCTTTCCGGCCGCGCTGGAAAAACAAATACGAAGAAACCGTCGCACACTTTGTGCGCAGGCGTTTTGGTCAGGAGTTCCTCACCTATGCCATTGATGCGCTGGTCGCAGGTATTTTTGCAGGTAACCCCGAAAGGCTATCAGTGATGCACGGTTTCCCCAAGCTCTACATGGGCGAGCAGAAGTATGGCTCAATGATCCGGGCCCAATTCTTCGGTGCGCGTGACCGCAAAAAACGGGGTGAAACCTCCAAACAGGAGGCTAAAGTCTTCTCCTTTGATGAGGGACTTCAAGTGCTCACCGACGCCATGGCGGCCAGTCTGGATAACATGCTCCATCTCAATAATCCGGTTCAAAAAATCACCCGTACTCCCACCGGGTGGAAAGTCGGATATCTGGATGGCAACATCATGATGGAGCGAGAGCATTCGGCCGTGCTCCTCTGCAGTTCTGCCTACGCGGCCCAATACATCACTCTGGATACACCCGAGAAGCTCTCTCTGGCGCCCCTGGGACAAATCTCCTACGCCCCGGTCACCTCTGTCGCTCTGGGCTATAGACGCTCTGCCGTCGGGCACCCACTCAATGGTTTCGGAATGCTCGTCCCCGGCGTCGAACGCCTGAACATTCTGGGAACCCTCTTCAGCTCCAGTCTTTTCAAGAACCGCGCCCCGGAAGGTCACGTCATTTTGTCTTCCTATGTAGGGGGAATGCGCCAGCCGGAACTAGCTGGATTGCCTGAGGATAAGCTCTTTGAGCTCGTCCATAACGACCTCTCTAACCTCCTCAACATTAAAGAGCAACCGACTTTTAAAATCGCTCACTACTTTCCCAGGGCTATCCCCCAATATGATGTCGGCTACGGCTTCTACAAAGATCACATTGCCAAAATCCAGGAGCGCTGCCCGGGGCTCTTTATCGGAGGTAACTACACCCGCGGTCCGGCTCTGAGCGATAACCTCCTCTCAGGTTTCGATTTTGCCGATAGAATCGAGAAGCACGTTAAAGAAGCCGGACTTATAGATGGATAACCCGGAAGGTTTATCCGACACACCTTACATCAAACTTTTGGAATTGGAAAATTTACCAATGCCCCTTCGTCCGTCAAAACCGGAGCTCCTCTCCCCTGCCGGGGATTGGGATTGCGCCCGTGCAGCCGTCGAAAACGGAGCTGATGCAATCTATTTTGGCCTGGACCGCTTCAATGCACGAATTCGGGCCAATAACTTCACCCTGGAACAGTTACCCTCACTCATGGAGTATCTGCATGAGCGAGGGCTCAAGGGATATATCACGTTGAATACTCTCGTATTCAGCAACGAGCTGGAGGCAGTTCAGGAGTATCTGGAGCAGATCATATCCGCAGGAGCTGACGCAGTGATCGTTCAGGATATCGGCATTCTCCGGTTGATACGCCGTCTCTCTCCCGATTTCCCGATACATGCCTCCACGCAAATGAGCATCACCTCAGCCACGGGAATTGAATTTGCTGAACATCTGGGTGCTTCCCTGACCGCTTTGGGACGTGAATGCTCCTCAAAAGAAATCTCCATCCTTCAGCAACAAAGGCTGAATAGTAAGCTCGGAGAAGCTCCTCAACAACTTCCTCTTGAAATTTTTATCCATGGTGCACTCTGCCTCAGTTTTTCGGGGCAATGCCTCGCCAGCGAAGCCCTGGGAGGTCGATCCGCCAACCGTGGAGAATGTGCCCAGCCCTGTCGATTGCCCTACCAGCTCATTCGCAATGGCGCAGAGTATCCGCTGGGCCCCAGACGCTTTCTTGCCAGCCCCAAAGACAGGATTGGGCTGGAACATATTCCGGAACTCATCCAATCCGGGGTCACCTGCCTCAAGATCGAAGGAAGGTTAAAAAGCCCTGCCTATGTCGCCAGTATCTGCCGCATCTATCGACAGGCGATCGACAAAGTCTGGGAGACACTCTCTGCAAATCGATTTGACCTGAGCTCCTGCCAAAGCGAGCTGAATGAATTTTCACGCCGCAAGCGTTACGAAATGGAGATTATCTTCTCCCGCGGTCTGAGCAGCGGCTGGCTCCAGGGCACGGACAACCAGAAGCTTTGTCATGCGCGCTTTTCCGGCAATCAGGGCTTCCAACTCGGGGAAGTCTCTCATATCGATAACAACCAGACCCTTTGGATTAAAACCCATACTCACGTCAAGCCCGGCGATGGAGTCGCTTTTATCAACCCGGCCTCTTTCCAAACCGCCCAGGCCGGCAGAGTATATCATTCATTCTCAGGCAATAACCAACTTCTGGGGTTGGAGTTCAGCAACGAGACCTTTGACCCGCGTCAGGTTCGCCCCGGCGATCTGGTTTATAAGACAAGCGACCCGGAGCTTGAGCGGGAACTGGCCCAGAGCTATACCCTGGATAAAATTTTCTATCGACGCCCTGTTGAAATTTCGGCTGAAGGCTCCGTTGGCCTGCCCCTGAAGCTGACAATGACCGACGAGCTGGGGAGAACCGTGCAGACTCTTTCCTCAATGCCGTTGCAACAGGCTCACTCTCAGCCTTTATCAGAGGAAAAACTGACCAAACAATTGGAACGGCTGGGCGACACCCCTTTCTGCCTGAAAAAGCTCCACTTCATGCTCTCTTCTTCGTGTATGATTCCGGTGAGCGAACTCAACAGGATGCGGCGTGACCTTTCTGTCCAGCTCCTTGAGTTGAGGAGAAAGCGCCCCAACTGGACGATTGAAAAAGAGCCAGCCGCGATTGCCTGCACGAATAACACAGCAGCCCGCCCGAATACGCAACCGGAGTTGATCGTATTGGTACGCAGTTGGGAACAACTCGAAGCGGCTCTGGAAGCAGGAGTCCAAACTTTATATTGTGATTTTGAGGATTTAGAGCTCCATCCGAAGGCTGTTTCCAGGATCAAATCCGCTCACCCTCTTTCTCAGGGGAAACACCCTTCCATCTATGTCGCACCACCCAGAATATTCAAACCTGAAGAAGAAGAATTTCTCAAACTTACCCTGAATTCGGGAGCCGATGGATATCTGGTCCGCAACTATGACCATCTAGACTACTTCAAAAAATACCCATGCAGAGGGGATTACACACTCAACATCACCAATCATCTGAGTGCCGACTACTTTTTACGGCAAAAAGGGCTCCAATCGCTCACACTATCCTATGATCTCAATTTAATACAAATCGCTTCTATGCTACTTCAAAGCACTCCGGAGCGTTTTGAGTTTACTCTGCATCAGCATATGCCGATGTTCCACACAGCCTTTTGCTTTTTCTGCGCTTACCTGACAAATAAACCGGGCTATCCCCAATGCGGCAAAATCTGCGAAAAAGGGACGCTTGCCTTAAAAGATCGGACCGGGGTGACCCTCCCTATTCTGGCAGATGCATGCTGTCGGAACACCGTCTTTAACGGGCGCATTCAAAGCGCTTGCGAATCTTTTACAACCCTCAGGCAACTTGGACTCAACAGGTTCCGCATTGAGTTTCTAGACGAAACCCGACAGGAAACACTTCAGGTCATTCATCTTTATCAACACCTTCTCAATGAAGAACTTCCGTCTGAAGAAATTTGGAGCAATCTCAAAACTCTGGGGTTTTCGCTGACTCGAGGAAGTTTAAAAGAAAACGAAAGTTAGCACCAAAGTTTCCTTTCCCTACCCTGCTGCCTTGGCGGTTCAAAAAAACAAAAGCAGGCTCCTCCATGGTTGGCATGAAGACTGCTATACCCCCAGCGTGATGAGCGCGAAAGTGCAACAGAGCTGCTGCGGGAGAGTGCCCATGCCGATGCGTCGGCGTTGGTACTTGTTCCGTCGCGAATTTTTGCCCGGACTCGCTTTCACCTGTTTAGTTGTTTTTACTCTCCTCTTTTGGAAGGCCTATTTATCGCCCATTGTACAACCTCAAAATGTACGTCTGGTTGCAAAAACAGGCAATGAATCCATAGCAAAGGAAACGGTAGGTCGAGCTGCTGTTTACGGCCCTGTGGGATTCATCAACGAGTAGTTTTACCTTCTGCCTTTTAGGTAAGATGCTCCCAGGGAGGTGGCAAGATGAGAAGAGTAATTTGTTTGCGTAGTAGTGTATTATGAATGTGCTACCCTTCGGGGTAGCACATCTTTTTTAGGCGGCAAAGTATTTCCTTCGAATTCCACAATAATCTTGTGACGCCTGAAGAGTGTGATAAAGTCGGGCCTCAGGAGACAGCTCCGAGACCTGTTGTCATATAAAAAAGTGAGCATAACCTCTCCAAAACTTCTTTCTGCGAAAGTGAAAACGCTCTATCAGACCAGCATTCTTCCCAACGGAGTCACTGTAGCCAGTGCTTCAATGCCTCAAATGGCAAGTGTCTGCCTGGGCATCTGGGCAAAAACCGGCAGCCGGTACGAAAGTCTGCCGGATCAGAACGGTATCAGCCACTTTATCGAACATCTTCTCTTTAAAGGGACCCCCACCCGTTCGTCGCTGAAAATATCTGAAGATATTGAAGGTATCGGAGGTGCCTCAAACGCCTTTACCGCAGAAGAAAATACCTGCTATTTTGCCCGTTCGCGCGGTGCTCATTTGGAACAGCTTATGGATGTCCAAATGGATATGTACTGCCATTCAGTTTTCAATCCGGAAGAAATCCGAAAAGAGCGTGAAATTATCTGTGAGGAGATCGACATGATCTACGATCAACCCTCTCAGTATGTACAAGAGCTCCTCAACACCATCCAATGGAGAGATCATCCTTTGGGGCGCCCCATTACCGGAACTGAAGAAGGCCTCCAGAAAATCCACCGTAAAAATATCCTTCAGTATTTTCAACAACATTACATCGCCAACAACACCTGGATTATTGCTGCCGGCAATGTGAGTCATGAAAAACTGGTGCGACTGGCTGGGAAATACTCCAAACACATTCCTACGGGGCCTCTCAATCAATATATCCCTTTTGTCTCTCAGCAGCAGGAGTCGCAAGTCCTCTGTGTTGAACGAGATGTGGATCAAACTCAGTTTGCGCTGGGGATTCGCACCTTTGCCCGCTTCCACCCCTCCCGCTATGCGATCCGAATGATCAACACGCTTGTCGGGGAAAACTCCAGCTCCCACCTCTTCCAGGTAATCCGTGAGGATGAAGGCCTGGCCTACTCCATCGGCAGCTCTGCCAGCGCATTCTATGACATCGGGGACCTGGTCATCTCAGCCGGCGTGGATGAAAACAAAGTGGAAAAAACCGTTAAACTCGTTTTGAAAGAGCTCAAACGCCTGGCATCACGCCCTCTCAGCAAAGAAAAACTCAAAAACGCTCAGGATTATATTATTGGGCAATTGGAGCTCAGCCTTGAAAGTACGGAAAACCAGATGGTCTGGCTCGGAGAACAACTTCTGAGCGGAGGGAGATTCGCTTCACCCGAAACCATTAAACGGGGTATTTGCAAAACAACCGCCGAAGAAATACAAAATATACTTCAGCAGATTCTCTCACCGGAGCGCTACAACCTGACCATTGTAGGCTCACACCAAAACTCAGAATCTTTGAGGAATATCCTTCAGAAATCAGCCTAGCGGGATAGATGATAACAAGATTCTGACCGGGCCTGAGCGGCCCCCATTACTCCATTTTATAGATCCTCTCCATCAGCCGCCACTTCTCCTCTGCAGAAGCATCAGCTGAGGCCCTCTGAAATTTCGAAACCGTTGCCTCCCACTCAGCCTGACGCGGCAGTGAGCCCAGTTTCTTCATCGCGGCATCATGATCAAAATCAGGTTCTGTATCCATAATCATGAAAAGCGTCGTCCCCAGAAGGTAAATCTCCATATCCAGAATTCCAACCGCTTTCATCCCCTCGGAAATCTCGGGCCACGTCACTCCTGAAGAGTGAAGCCGGCAATACTCGGCGATGAGTTCAGGGTCATTCTTGAGCTGGAGTGTCTTGCAATAGCGCTTATAAGGCTTCATAAAATTATCTCTTCTTTCACAAATCAAGGTTGTTTCCAGGTAATAGCCATCGCATCACCCAAACCTTCACTTTCCGCCGGAAGCCGCTCGGTATTGGGAATCGTCTTCAAGATAGTCGTCATGGCATCTTTCTTCTTTTCAAGTTCTTCGAAATACCGCGCCATCATGCTGCGGAAGCGCACCGCACCACTGAGGCAGAGAAATCCACCAGTTCGCAAAAGGGGCCAAAGTGTCTGGAGATAATCTTCGTTGCGGTCACGGTCTGCATCGAGAAAGATCAGATCAAAATTTTTCTTTAGCGCCTTAACTTCCTGATGCGCATCTCCTTCCAGACAGGTCACAATGGAGTCCAAACCGCAGTCGCGCATATTTCTCTTAGCCTCGAGCACCCTCATTCGGTCAATTTCAATCGTGGTCAGCTTTCCGCCTCCTTGTGCTTCCAGGGCCGTTGCCATCCAGAGAGTGCTGTATCCCTTGTGAGTACCGACTTCCAAAACCCGGTAAGCGCGGCTCATCCGGATTAAAAGATGGAGCAGATGCGCATTTTCCCGGGTATTATTCTGCCCGGTCAAAAGCCGCTCTGCCTCCATGCTCCGCATGAGCTCTTTTCGCGTTGCGGCTTTCATGGGGTCAACGGAAGCCTTCCTTGATGAACCGGCGGGTGCAGGTGCAGCTTCCCCGCTCAGAGGCAACGCACCCATAGCCCCCATCAGCGCAAAAAAAGCCCCGCCGGAGACTCCAAGAAATTCTCGACGTTTCAAGCGCTTCATTTAGGGGATCAGTTCCAGCACAACGTCATCCAGATAAAAGGACGACGACGTTTTTTCCAAAGCACAAAAACCCAACCAACGGGCCCGATTCCACTGCGGGTTGCATGGCAGGTCCTGGAATTCCTTCTGGGTTCCGTCGGGAAGGCTCACCTTCAAGCTCCACTTGCCTTGAGCCTTATCTCCCAGAGGAGCTAGTATTTCGATCCCGATCCACTGTTCATAGGGGCAATCCAAGACCTTTTGATCCTGTACATTCAAGGCTCCATTTTTAAAGAGAAGACTGGGGCCCACCAAATAGGGGTTGCCCTCGGAACGGATTTCGTTGTGAGCCACCACATCCTTGCCCAAGCGGATTTTATAAGAGAACTTCAGTGTTCCCTGCGTATAGTGAGGGTCCAGGTATAAATGCGGATTAAAAGTATTCTTGAGTTCAGGATCATCCTGAACCAGTAACGAATACTTTCCACTGACGGCTTGTTGGTCAGTCGAGTCGATCAATCCGCTTTTATCTTCTACATGGAAAGAAGTCATCCCCTTTAAAATACTGAATTGCGGGTTTTCAAAATCTTCCTTGAAGCTCAAAGGAGGGGCTTCATATACCTTTCCAAACCCGGGGTATTGGAGAGATTTTGCCAAAGCAATCCACTCGGGGCTCCCCTGCACTCCGGACATTGCAATATCAAAGGCCTTGAAACCGATTTTCTCTGCAGGTGAGCCTTTTTTCAGGCGGAAATCTCTTTCCTGCACATTTTCAAAAAGCGGGTCCGCGATCAGAGAATCTTTATCCCGTCCGCTGGCTTTCCACTCGTCAAAAGTTTTCCCTGCAAAATCGATTGCGTTACTGGAGACGTTCCAATAGAGATTACGGTTCATCTTCACTTTTGCGCCGGCTGCCCAACCGCCATATCCCAGGAGCCTGCCTTTGTCAAAAACAACGATGTTATTCTCAAAAATGAAGGAGGTATGTTCTTCAGAACGGGTAACAGCGATCTGCCCCTCTTCGCTGAAAGCAAAGATGTTGTTGCGAACCGTATTTTCTCGCCCGTAATGCTGATGGAATCCGCCGTCCTTGGTGTTATAAACCAGATTGTCATCCAGCAGCATTCCGGTCGTACCCTCATCGGGATAAAGTCCCCAGCCGCCGTATGCACTGGAGTAGATGTCATGAATGTGATTACCCCTAAGCACGGTTCCGACAGAATTGCCCAAAGTGTAAATCCCGCCCATATCACTCAATATTCGGTAGCCGACGTGGTGAATATGGTTATAGGCGATCAGGTTCCGTTGCGAACCGCTCTCTGCATATCCCCAGACCCATCCGACTGATACGCCGGTATACATATGGTCGGAAATTTCATTGTGAGTGATTCGATTATCCGAACTCTGCCCAATCCAAACTCCGGTGGCTGATGGATGGACACGTCCACTGCTTTGGATAATGCAGTTATCAATCGTGATAAAGCCGGTTCGTTCGTTCTCCGGCCTATTTTGCGTCTCTCCAATACGGATTGCGGTAGCTCCGATATCAAAAATGCGGCTCGAATTCACAGAGCAACGGACCGAGTCTGCCTTGATCCAAAGACCGACATTGCCTGTGTGTTCGATGGAGCAATCGTTGAAAAGAACAGACTCAGCGCTATTAAGGAGAACGGTGGACTTCTGGCAATTCATTGCCGCCTGTCCCGGAGGCACACCCACAGGAGGCGTCTGAAATTCTGTGTACTTGAAGTGGATGTCGTTAAACTCCAGGAAACGGACCCGATTCTTCCCCTTTTCACCTGCAACCTCCAACAAGGACTCCAGTCTGGGGTAAACGAACTCCGAAGTGGTGACATCTTCACCCTCCAGCGGATGATAATAAAGCCAGCCATCCCGATCCAGAAACCACTCCCCGGGCGCATTCAATGCCGACTTACTGTTTTCCAGGTAATAAAGGCTGTCACGAACCATCGAATTGTGGGGCTGCATCTTGGTTCCCTCAGCGGTCAGGACACCCTGAGCGGGGACTGCCGACGTAAGCCACTCACGAGTCGTATCCCACTTGTGAATGACATGGATTTGCACATCTTTCAACTCCTGCACTGAAAGACCTTGAAGAGAGCCGGCAATGGCTGTGTCGATCATGAACGTGTGAAGCTTCAAATCTTTACCGGGGATATCGGCCTCGTTGACACCCAGCAGACGGGCAAAAGTCCAATAATCCGGAGTCCGGGCCCTCACGGCCCGCTTGCCATTCACCCACAACTGCTCAAACCGTTTCCCCTCTTTGAGTTCTACTTTCGCCTTCCAGACTCCGGGGATGCCTGCATCTTTTTCCCAATTCAGGTTCAGCCCCGAACCGCCGCTCAGCACCACTTCACCTCCACCGGTGGACATATATCTGACCGGCGCCTCTTCGGATATTCCGGAGTCTTCAGGTGTGAAAACAAGTTTCTGATTCAGCTCATATACTCCCGGAGTCAAGTTGACGGTTACAGACTCTTTGGGATTAGCCGCGCGGAAAGCCCGGACGGCCTTCTGGGCCTTTTGAACCGTGGCAAAAGGCTGTGTAGTTGTGCCTGGATGAGTATCGTTACCTTCCGGAGACACATAAAAATCGGCTCCGAAAAGAGCACTGGCCCCCAGGCCAAATAATGTCAAAACAGGAAAAAGTTTTTTCATCTCTAATCCTTTATCTAATTGATTCAGTAGATGTTATGAATATTTAAAGGTATTTACCTAGTATTGGTTTGAGTTTTTCTACCCATTCTTGCGGCCAACATTCTCTGGCAGTAAAAATGGCGTTCTTCAGAGCCGAATGGCAAGGCCAGTTGGCTTCTTGGGGAATCCTGGAAACTGATTTTCTGAGAATATCCTTGGCCAGTACTATGTTTTTTGAAAAGTTCTCCATGATCATTTCCAAGGTTACATGATCCTCGGTAACGTTCCAGCTATCATAGTCCGAGACCATGGCGATAGTCGAATAGGCAATCTCCGCTTCCCGTGCACAGCGGGCCTCGCCCATATTCGTCATGCCGATTACGCTATGCCCCTCATTATGATTACGTATAGATTCAGCACGGGTGCTGAAAGCGGGCCCCTCCATATTCACATAGGTCCCGCCCAGGTGAACACGTGCACCCAGCGATTGGGTCACTTCATATACGATCCGGCTCAGCTCCATACAGATGGGCTCCGCAAAAGCAATATGGGCCACGATGCCATTGCCAAACAGAGTCTGATTCTGAGTCGTGCGTAGATGATCGATAAATTGGTCAGGCAAAACGACATCACAAGGTCTGAACTCCTTTTGCAGGGAACCGACCGCCGACACACTCAGTATCCACTCAACGCCCAACTTTTTAAGAGCAAATATGTTCGCTCTGTGGTTGAGCTCGCTGGGTAGTATCCGGTGCCCCCGCGCATGTCTGGGAAGAAATGCCACGGACCTTCCCTCAAGATTACCCGTCAAAATCTGATCTGAAGGGGGACCATACGGTGTTTCTACAGTGATCCACTCCTGTTCCGACAAGCCCTCCATCTCGTAGAGCCCGCTGCCGCCAATTATTCCAATCCTATTACCGCTCACCGCCCCCGACAATAGGACAGACAAACCGAAACTGCAAGCCAAACCTGACTTACAACTCCTTCAAAAAGCCCTTAAAAGGACATCGGAGCAATTCAGCTCCGATGTCGTTAAGAAGTTGTATATTAAGATGTTAAAAGTTTCTAGAGGGTCGGGTATTCCCAAGGGCCTCTATATCTGCGCTTGAGCAGGGAGGCAGCCTCCAGATCATTTGCAAAAGAGAGCTTCTGCGCATCCCAATTGAGACTGCGTCCCAGTTTCAGTGAAATCATGGCCAACAGACAACTTGCTGTGGCATTGTATATATCCTCAATATCGGATACCGGCTTCTTTCCGGATTCAATACAGCTCAAGAAGTCAGCCCAGTTTTCCTTGATGTTTTGGTCATCGGGCTTGTGGAGCTGAGAAGCCATGCGGATAGGCTCAGATCTATTCGCCGGGTAAAACACCCAGCCGCCAATCCAACCCAGATGGAAGACGCCTTCAGTTCCAAAAAAATAGCAGCCAACCTCTTCGCCTTTGCATTGATTGTTCCCCGCAAACTGCCGATGCTCCCAATATACATTTACACCCTCTTCATATTCAAATGTCGCTATCTGGTGATCGGGGGCATCCGTGGTCTGCTCCTTCTCATTCAGGATAACAGGGCCGCGAACCGGGCGGCCGCCCATCGAGAAAATACGCTTGGGCTGTTTGAGGTCGAGAATCCATTGAATCTGATCAATCCAGTGAATTCCCCAGTCTGCCAGTTGTCCATTGGCAAAATCCAGGTAGGAACGGAATCCGCGAGGGTGAGGACCGCCGCCCCAGGGATTATTGACATCCCCGGCGAAGGGTCTCAGCGGAGCCGGACCACACCACATATCCCAATTCAATTCCTTGGGTGGTTCGATATTTTTTTGCGGTCTTTCCGGACCGCCGCCATAATTCACAAAAGCTTTTACCATCCCGATCTTACCCAGCTTACCTGAGCGAATAAAATCTCTGGCGCTGATGTTATGGGGAGAAACCCTGCGGTGAGTGCCCGATACGGCCACACGGTTCGCCGCACGTGCAGCCTTCACCATAGCCGCCCCTTCCAGCAGAGTGTGGCTGATCGGTTTCTCTACATAAACATGAGCCCCGTGTTTGACGGCCTCAATAAAAACCAAGGAATGCCAGTGGTCCGGAGTCGCTACGATCACGATCTCCGGTTTCTCTTTTTCCAGAAGTTCCCGATAATCGCCATAGGTTTTGGGAGTATCTCCGGTAAGTGTTTTCACTTTCTCAGCGGACGCATTCAAGAAACGTTGATCCACATCGCAAAGCCCCACAACCTTGCACTGACCGCTGGCCATTGCTTCACCCAGGATGTTCATCCCCCACCAGCCGGTTCCGACTAAAGCTGTCTTATATTTTTTAGCCGGGGTATCCGCCTTGATGTAAGGCATGGCCGACAGAGTCGCACCTGCCAAAACAGTGTTTTTTATAAAATTTCTCCTATTCATAGCATGAAAACAATCGTTCACGATTGTGCAATCCAGACCGACAAGAGTCAAGGTCTTCCCTCCTGTTTTTTTTGATTTCGGGATTTTCTCCTCTCAAGAATCAAATATATCGGCTGATAATAATTACATGAACCAGCCGAAACTAAAGAATACAATAACCTTTTAAGGAGTCATTTCTATCCGATACCAACCGGCTGGGGTGGCGTCAAAAGCCTGCAGCGGCACCCTGATGGAAAGCTCTCCATCTGCGCCGGGGCGTATCGGCTCTCCCTCCGGAGACCACTCTTTCAAATCAATACTGCTCTGCAATTGATAGCTCTTCCCCTTTACCCCGAGCCAAACAAGAGAAAGCTGAGATTCCTCACCGTTGAAATGGGTAAAGATCTTCAAATTCGAGGCCGGGTTCAAGGGATCTGTCCCTGCCCAAAACTCATCCCGATTGCAGAGGCCATCTCCGTCGCTATCTTCGTTTTCCTCTTCCTGTGAGAGTAATCTCTCGAAAAAGTACTCTTCCCATTCGTCGGCTATTTGATTCTTGTTCTCGTCGTTGAAGTAATAAACTCCTTCGAAGAGAACACTCCCGGCTTCCGATTCCAACGTTTTTGTTTCGGTCTGAGGCGTGATATACCAGGGGACCGACTCCCAGCTCAAAGTATAATCGCAGTCGGTGGGGATGAAATCAGTGTAGGATAAACCTCCACCGGATAAATCGAAAAGTGGGTCTTCAGCTGAGCTCAGCTTCCATTGTCCGGCAGAGAGATTACTCACCACACGAAGCTCTCCTTCCCCAGAGTTTTCAACGCGTACCGAGATATCATCTACATACCATCCGGGTATCTGATCCGAGCCGATCGACAGAAAATTGTAATACCATTGGAAACGAACCGTACTTCCGGACCACCTGCTTAAATCTACTTCCACCTCTTCCCATTGTCCTCCCGTCGAATCATCCGCGAAAGTGACCAACGTCACCCAATTGAGTCCGTTATCCGCCGTAATGGAAAGCTCTCCCGCGTTTAGAAGCACGAACTCTTCCCAGATAATCATGTCGTAGGCTGTCATGAAACTCAGTGCGGCCCGGCTTCCTTCAGGGATATAGAGAGCCGGACTGAAGAGGGCCGCTATGGAAACCTCATCATGATTTGCCTGAAGATTAATCCCATAACAAGAGCTCCCCGAGTAAGCTCCGGGCACAATATTCTCAAGAGCCGGGCTGGGAGCACCTCGTTCCCAAATACTGGCATTGCCCCAATCAAAAGCAGAGGCGTCACTCAGGGAAAGCCAGAGCGAATTCTCAGTTTCAAAATCATCTTCCCAGGGTAAGGGCAGCGGCGCCGGAGTCTTTAACAGGTAGAGTTTGCCCTCGTTATCATCGCAACCGGTATTCTTGGCCGCATCGCGAGAGCTGACCCGGAAATAGTATACCTTATCCGGCAGTAACTTCGTGATTGTGATAGAATGCGCATAAGTGAAAACCTCATTATAAACCGAGCGGCCCAGAGATGGAGTCTCGCCAAACTCCACTAAAGAATCAGACATCTCGTCAGTCTCCCAGGTAATCTCTCCATCCATATAATCCAACTCAATGGATGTATCACTGATGGTCGGCGCGATGGTATCTATTTCCACCTGAATCTTCTCGATTCGGCCTTGTGATTCGTCGAAATACTCTGCATAGAGAGAATCACCATCCACTGCCCGCAGATATTCCTCTGAAGGCGCCTGGCCAATATCCTTGAGTGCGATGAATCCCCTGAATACCCCGGGATAGACCGTGGGCGAAAGCATGAGCTCACGCTTTTCCGCCTCTGAATCCGTATAGACCTGTATGGAGACCTCTTTCCTCCCGGCTAAATCCGAATCAGCCAATTCAATCGTTGCCAGTGAGGGAACCGTATAGGCGGAATCAGCAAATGCAAGGCTTCCATAGCCATCAAGTCCCGGACACAAAAATTGGAGCACTCGCTTGAAAATTTCAACGCGGTTATTGGGAGAATCACCCTCCATCGGAATGGCGTCTATCGGGAAGCTGAAGAAAACGGTACGGCCTGAAGTTGCCTCCACGGTGCTGACCGGGTATTGAACACCGACCGTTCCGAGCTCTCCATGAAAGACCGCAGCGGCACCCTCTCCCGCCACAAACGTATCTGATAAATCAGGTCCCAGTTCATAGAAATCTGTAATTCTCGGAAACTCCGAATAATCCAGCCCGAGATCAACCGAGTTGCCGATGGAACTACCCGGTACACCCAAAATGGAAGGAACCTCCGTATCCTCAGTAAAAGATGCAACATGCAAAACCTGACTTTGAAAAACAGGGCTTCCCCAGCTCAATATTTCCATAGAGGAGAGGAAAAAAGCGCCTCCTCCTTGAACATAAGCGACAATAGCCTCCAGGTTTTCCGGCGGAATTAGATAGGTGCTCACCAGGTCCAGATAGTTCAGATCATTGAGCCTCCAGATTACTGCGTCATAAGCGATCAAATCCTCCAGTAACGGCAATGAACCCATCTCATCCAGTCTCCAGAGCTCATAGCTGTAGCCCAGTGCATCCAATGGATCCGTGTAACCGCTTAAAGGAGGCGGAATAATTTCAAATCCGAATATCCCTCCTGAATTCATAGAGCTGACGCCATCCACCAGAAGGATGCTGGCAGATTTTTCCACCTGAAATGTAAAATACTTTCCGTTATTATCAGCAATCGTCACATTCCCGGCCTGGTCTACCGCTTCAATCTGGTAATAGTACACGCCTTCCTGCAAACCTGATAAATAGAACTCATGCTCCAAGCGATAACCGGGCATAGTCACCTCTTTATTCAAAACCTGATCAAAGCCATAACGAATCGTTATCTTGCTGAATGTATCGGTCTCCAGATAAATCGTGATCTTCCCATAAGAAAACCAGGATTCTTGAGCAACCACCTGCGGCGGCACAATGTCCGTCAGAGCTGTTGCCGTGATAATCGCTTCGGGATGGGCATCATGGTAGGTCGCGATAATCACCTCTCCATCCAGAACCGGGAGCATATCATCCTCTAAAATAATATCTGCCAAGGCATTTACCGTTCTCAATTTCCCGGCAAAACCCGAGCCGCCTATTGGGAGTAACTGCAACTTTCTACCCTGCGGAAATGAATCCGAGGTTACCATAACAGAAGCGCTCCCTTTCGGGTCTAAATCCGCATCATACAAAGTAACGATAATTTCATCCCAGTCGCGGTAGAAGCCTCGGTCCATCAATAGGATTCCCCGGCTGGGCAACGGGGTCGGCTCAGAACCTTCCAGGCAAATCAAGTTTTGCTCACTCTCGATAGCCAGGCCGCCTGCAATCACCAGCGAGAAATCCTGGTCGATTTCCGCCGTATCCGTTCTGGCATCCTCAGAAACCCGAAACGCCAAGACACTCACCCTGTACATTCCGAGCATTGGCTCAGGCAGGTAAAAACCTTCCACGTTGTTTCTTCGATCAGGAGAAGCCCCCGGAAAAGAACTCCCGTTCAAAAACTGGTTGCCATAATAAACCGTTCCATCCGGAGCGGTGACCTGCAAATCCAGATCATTCACCAGCGATAAAACCGAAGAAGGCAACCCGGGAACGTCCGTATATGCCAAAGTGATTTTGAGAGGTTCTTCAGAGTTATTTACAAGAACTTCCCGGCTCCACTGCTCTTCCTGGCGAAGCAAAACCGATTGGTTTTCACAGAGAAAAATCCGGTCCGACTCAATCATCTCCGGCAGCCAGAGCCGTCCCCACCCTTCGTCATTATTAGGAACCGGGGCCGTGCCATAGTCATCGTTCATGTCCGTCGCAGTGCTGATCATGAGCGCTTTCAGCAAAGAGGGAGAAGGGCTTTGCGCCCCACACATCTCCCGAAAATATTGAATAATGACCGCGGCACTACCGGTCGCCAGTGGGCTGGCCATACTTGTCCCACCCATATAGGTGTAGTGATCGTCAATACCGAGCCACTCATTTCCCTCCGGTGCCAGAGAAGACCGGGCAGAGGATATCCAAGTCCCCGGAGCCACAATATCAGGTTTGTAGCGCCCATCCTCAGTCGGTCCGCGACTGGAAAAATCAGCCATGGCATCTATCCCATCCTCATAAATATAGAGCACTTCACGAGCACTCTGGCTGGCACCCACCGTAATAACGTTCTTGCCGATGCCCGGTGTGATGAGGGTTTGCGTTCCCGGTCCGCTGTTGCCGGCAGCAAAAACATAAGCCATTTCCTGACTCCCCTCTGCCTGAAAATCCGAATCCCGCACGAGTCCGTCATACTCGGCTGCATAGCTGTCATAGCGGCCGCTCTGCTCCGCACCCCAGCTATTGTTGACGACGCTCACCCCTTCACGATACGCATCTGAAGCCAGTTGTTGGAAATCTTCCGTCAAAAACAAAGTGCCCGTTTTATCGATCAATCTCTGGGCGACCAGTTTCGCACCCGGCGCGGTACCCAGTCCGAAAAGATACCCATCATCGTTGACCGTGCCCCAACCTAGCATCCCATTAGCCACCACCGAACCGGCCACATGAGTCCCGTGCCCATGTTCATCGGCCGCCGAAAGCACATCACCGTAGAAGAAGAGGGCTTTAATTTGGTCATTCAAATCCGGATGGAGAAAACCAAGTTGCCCCGAATCCATTCCTGTATCCGCCACAGCCGTCACCACTCCACTGCCGTCATAACCGAGATCTTGCGCGAAAGTGAGATGCCCCGACCCGCTGTCTCCCTCAATAATTTTTGCGGCCACTTCACCCAGCAGCTTCGGCTTGGCGGCAGGCTCTATCCAGAGGATATTTTCGTTGGAGATAAGCTCTTCCAGAACCATACCGGTTGCCAGCCCGTTTAAAAAAATTGCATTCCCCTGCTTTCCCGTTTGCCCCGAGGATCGAATCAGTTTCCGCAGACTCTCTATCTCCTCTTCAGAGGTATCCTGAGCCAGAATCACCCGAATTTTCTGAGGCGTCCCGGAGAGATTCCAACCCGGAGTGTCCGTGATGCTTTTCAGGATTTTATATTCGGGCTTGTATTCCCCTCTCCAGACAACGAGGTCGGATAAAAGTGAATCAGCAGAGGCTGCCGCCTCGACTTTTTCAGAGGAGAGCACCCTGCAAATCCAACTGTTATCGGGCAGATAACGCAGGGGCTCAATCCCCTGTTTTTTTAAAACTTCTCTTTCAAGTTCGGTGAGGGGTGCCTTGAAGGTAAAAATTTGCAGTGCTCC
This sequence comes from uncultured Verrucomicrobiota bacterium, assembly GCA_964609795.1. Taxonomy (GTDB): domain Bacteria; phylum Verrucomicrobiota; class Verrucomicrobiia; order Limisphaerales; family UBA1412; genus UBA1412. The sequence continues at coordinate 9,413 of CAZSTC010000001.1, read as the reverse complement.
CTGAGAGCCGCTCGAGGGCTGGATTCGCTGGATGGCGCCAAAATTCGAGGCGTTTTTCTCCGTCTTCAAGACCGCATTGCGAAGGTGAACATCGGCCGGTAATTTCATACCCATGCTGAATAGAATCAGCATACTCATAATCCAGAGATTTCTCCTTGTGAAAAGGTGTGTCAACAAACGCACTCTCATGTTCAAATTATACTCCTCAAAAACGCCTATTGCAAATGGAGAAAAAACACCAGGGGCAAGCGGTTGAAACACTTACCCCCGGTGTATTTAAGTCTTTTTATTTAAAACAAACCCCTCTTACACAGAGAGAATCTCGTTGACCTTCTTCATGACTTCAAAGGCATCCGCCACGTAGAGAACATCGGTTTTACCCCGAGCCCATCCACAATTGGCGTCCGTATTGACCGCACGGCGCTCCGTCACGAAACGCCATCCGACGACATGCGGCTCCTCTCCGTGGCAGCAGGTCGCCAGTCCCTTGGAATGGCGAGGCGTACTGCCGGTTTGGCCCACCTGGTTCAGGTGAGTCATGAAACTCAGAACAGCATTTCCTTCTCCGGATTGATCCACCAGAGATTTCGTGCTTCCCAGAGAGGCTTGAGCCTTGCTGAGGAAATCTAAAATTGCTTTTTCAGCCTCCGCGGCATGAATCTGTCCATCCGCCTGTTTCTTGGTCCAGCCGGCCCCGGCCACAAAGAGCAACTTCGCATCAGGGCGGATTGTCTGGGCCGTTCCTGCAGGGTATTTCAAACCCAAAACCTTCGTCCGTTTGGCTGCATCCGGCAGTGCGACTGAAAGCATCTGCATTTGTACAGAGCTAGCACTAAAAGCCTGTGGCTCAACATTGCCCGGCTCCAACCCTATAACCCAGGGACGCTGCGGACGAGTGAAACAAGCCTCCATACGCTGACGATAAAACCAGCGATTAGCCAAAACCTTGCCCTCTTTCGCCGTTACAGAGCTAATATGCGTATCCGCACGGCCGCCCAAACGCATCGCCAGAGCAGAGAGCACCCGATTGGCTCGACTGCTGCCGGGAACCAGAATGACGGTTGCCTGACTCTCTTTGAGCAAAGCTTCGGCTGCGGGCAGATCGCTTGAATAACGGGCAAAAGCAAAATCCTCGCCTTCTACTCCGTAAAACTTGGCCGCACCGCTACCGCCCAGGGTATTGGCCGCTTCCTGGACCTTTTCTCCTATCAGAGCCACTTCCCAGGGGCAGCCCAAAGACGCCGCCAAACTGGCTGCAACGGTCGCACCTTCCGCCAAAAGTTTAGAGGAAACCTGATCTGCAAAACCTAATAATAAAATCTTTTCCATTCTACTTCCTCCGTTTACTTCTTGATCCATTCCACAATTTCACGCGCAATCTCCTCCGCCGGCATGTCCTTAACGATGCGGGTATCGCGCAACTGTTTGGGCAGACTCACGGAAACGTATTCCACTCCGTCCAGCCCTACCTCTGCTTTAACAGCCTTTTGCAAAGCCGGCATAATCGAGCGCATATTCACCATCCCCACCTGTGGGTTATTGGTCGGCTCGGGCAGGTTCCCCGTTGCCCAACCCAGTACTGCGGGCGCTCCCGCACAGAGACTCTCCTGATGGCAAGCCCCTTCCACGCGCTCTAATACTGTGAAGGAACCATCCTCTCGGACTTTTATCTCATCAACCCCCATGAACTGATCGTGAATTCCAAGTGCTTCGCCTACCAGTTGAAGAGTAGAACCGGCTCCACGAGAGGCTGATTCCCATCCGCCAAAAAGCAAAACTCGTCCCATATCCAACCCTGCAATGCCTTGAATCGCTTTCACCAGAGCTGAAGCGCAGTCAACCGAACTCATGAATCCGCCCGCATTGCCTTCCACAGGAACAAAAGTAAAAGCGGCCTTTTGAGCCACGCTCATCATGAGCTGCTGTAGCTTTGCCTTGGGTCCCAGGCTCACCAGCCAAACTTGAGAACCGGGATTCTGTTTCGCGAGATTTGCGGCCTCAAAAAGTGCGTGCCCGGCCCAGGGGTCCAGTGCCGCAGGCAACATCAACTCATTCTTCAACGCAGGACCGCCGGGAGTAGAAATCGGCTCCAGAGTCTGAAGCGGATCCGGCACCAGGCTCCCGCAAACGATAATTTGATAAGCATTTGCCATATAAAAATAGTGTCTTAAATAAATTCCTTCCTAAGAGCTGAATCTATTCCCATACAGATCGACAGGAAAATCCTCGAGTCTCACATTTCAGCTATCGCAATCCAAAAATCAGAGCCGAACCGCTCTTTGAACCGGTCCGCCATTCTTTCCGCAGCATCCCGGCTGGAAACCAAAGCAAACGTGGTAGACCCACTCCCGCTCATAAGTGTAACATCGGCTCCAAGCTCCCTCAAGAACTTCTGATACTCGGCCAAAAGAGGATATTGAGGCAAAACGGGAGCCTCCAAAGAATTGTAGAAAAGAGGCACGCTTTCGGAAAGCGTCCTCTCGGTCAGAGCCCTGACCAGCTCATCCACCCGACCCGGCCGACCCTTTTGATCAGAAGGATACCGGGCCAATTCTTTGTAAGCCCAGGCAGTAGATACCCCAAAATTGGGCTTTATAAGAATAATCCCTTTTCCGGCCAAGGCAGGTAAGGAGCTCAATCTCTCCAGCTTTTCCCCTCGCCCGCGTCCGATGGCCGGGGCATCCTGCAGAAAAAAAGGAACATCCGAACCCAACAAAGAGGCTAATTGGCTCAACTGCGTCGCTTCCAGCGGGGAATCATACTCCCGGTTTAACGCCCTCAGGGTGAAGGCCGCATTGGCACTGCCCGCACCCAACCCTGCTTCCACAGGTAAATTTTTGACCAGGTGAATATGCCCCTCAGGCTGAATCGCCGCTTTTTCAAAGAAGAGCATTGCCGCCCGATAAACCAGATTCGTCGGTCCGGTGGGAACGCGGTCCGTGTTGCAGGTAAAACGGAAGGCTCCGCCGTTGCTCTCCAGCTCCAATTGATCAAAAATCGGTACGGGATAGAAAAGAGTTTCCAGGTCGTGAAATCCGTCAGGACGGGGACCCAGAATATTCAGTATCAGATTGACCTTGCAGG
>CAZSTC010000001.1:3686-6229 GCA_964609795.1 uncultured Verrucomicrobiota bacterium | reverse complement strand
TGAAATCCGTCAGGACGGGGACCCAGAATATTCAGTATCAGATTGACCTTGCAGGGGCTGGAGTATAAGGCCATAGAAATAATACAAGCCGCCCGGCCAAGGCATCAGCCAGGGACCGGGCGGTCTTTAGCAAAAGAGATACTCTCTTTTATTTAAAAACACTGAAGCGGCTACCCGGGATAAACGGAACCACGTCTCCACGAGGGCCGAAACCGATATCAGAACCCGGATCCCACATGGTGTCAGCCATAGGGGTCGGGGTGTAGTTATCCGGATAGCGAGGATATGCAGGGTACATAAGCCCCTTATCATAAGGACCAAAAGGACTACTCACGATCTCAGCAACTCCAACACCCGTACGGGCCAGAGAGCGGCAAAAACCCTTCAGAAAACCTTTGGTCACACCGCTACGGCCATCCCAGACAGCCCCCTGCTCCATTTCATAGCGCAGCTCACCCCAACGAAGGAGTTCTCCCGTATTGGAAATACCACGCCCCATCTTGGTAGCAGGACCCTCACACCCGGTGAGGACAACCGCACCCGCCAGTGCAATCACTAAAGGCAATGTTTTAACAGCACTCATCATAAACCGCGCTCATTAGAGCAGTAATACTCCCCCCTGTAAAGGATGTTTTTTCTTTTTCAAAAATTTTTATTTTGCCCCGCCGGCACCGAAATTTTACGGCAGCGGTTTTCGCCGAGAAATAACCTCTTGAGGCCCATTCAGGGGACATAATCCGGGTATACAGGGCTGCACCAGACGACTTCCTCGGCGGGCATTAAATTGCAAAATGCAATATATAATGAAATAGCTATTGCATTTTGCAATTCTCCCGGTACCTTGAAGAAGGTTATGCAGAAAGAACTGCTGGATTGCATCCCGGATGGAATTTTCACGGTCGATAACAACTGGTGTATTCGCTCCTTCAACAAGGCTGCTGAACAAATCACCCATATTGAACAGGCAGAAGCGATCGGACGCCGTTGCTGTGACGTCTTCCGGACAAGTATTTGTGAAAGTGGCTGCGCATTGAAACGAACCCTCGCTACAGGTCAGCCCATCATCAATAAGGTTGTTTATATCGTGAATGCCAAAGGGGCAAAAATCCCGGTCAGTATCTCCACTGCAGTTCTCAAAGATGATCAGGGCAACATTCTGGGTGGGGTGGAAAGCTTCAGAGATTTACGGGCGGTCGAAGAGCTTCATCGTCGGGTTCAGGAACAGAATCAATTTGCCGGAATTATCGGTCGCAGCCCTGTTATGCGCAAAATCTTTGACCTGCTCCCTGCCGTCGCTCAGGGACAAAGCACTGTACTCATTGAAGGTGAAAGCGGAACGGGAAAAGAACTGATTGCCAGAGCAATACATAACATGTCCAAACAGCGATCCAAAAAATTGGTAGCTCTCAATTGCGGTGCTCTCCCGGATACATTGCTGGAATCCGAGTTATTTGGCTATAAAGCGGGAGCCTTTACCGATGCACGTAAAGATAAACCCGGCCGTTTGGCTTTGGCTCAGGACGGTACCCTATTTTTGGATGAAATAGGCGATATTTCTCCGGCCATGCAGGTCCGCTTGCTCCGCGTCCTTCAGGAAAAAACGTATGAGCCGCTGGGCTCGCTCGAACCGGTAACGACCAACGCCAGATTCATGGCTGCAACCAATAAATCTCTGGAGAGTCTGGTTCGGGATAACAAATTCAGGGAAGACCTTTTCTACCGAATCAATGTCATCCGTATAGAACTCCCTCCCTTACGTGAACGCAGGGAGGATATCCCCCTGCTGACCGAGCATTTCATCACCCATTTTAATTGCTTGCAGGGGAAAGATATTTGCGATGTCTCCCCCTATGTTCTGAGCCGTCTCATGGAATACGATTTCCCGGGAAATATCCGCGAACTGCAAAATATCATCGAACATGCCTTCGTTCTTTGCCAGGGAGGTCTCATTGAAATGCAACATTTGCCTCCGAATTTGCGTACCGCTTCAGCTACCGGTTATACCTCTGGCTCTGTCCCGATGACACTCAATGCGATGGAAAAAATGATGATCCGGGAATCATTGAAACGCAACAGAGGCAACAAAACACGAGTCGCTAAAGAGCTGGGAATCAACCCCAGCACTCTCTTTCGAAAAATGAAGACCTTAAAAACTCGTCCGGATTTTTCTAATAGTGAAGAGGTTTAAAAGCATTGCATTTTGCAATACTTCACCCGAATAAAGGGCACAAAAATTGGACCCTTTTTATCGATTTAAAGATTTATAGTATTTTATAATATACTTATTATTAGATATTTATAAATATATTTTTCCCCTATTTTTTCGCTCCTGGCATCCTTTGAGCTCTTCCCTCATTCGTGGTAGTTGGTATTCCAACTTGGATGGGGCGTGTTTCCCCTGTGCTGGATGTGGCGACTCGTTTTTGGATTGTTCACTGCGAGGAGAATATCCAGGTCAGTCATCAGGAGGTTCTTATTGAACACTCCTCGCCCAATTCGCTCGTGGCTGACCTGAGACACTCTGGTGTGGATATTCTGATTTG
>CAZSTC010000001.1:0-3586 GCA_964609795.1 uncultured Verrucomicrobiota bacterium | reverse complement strand
TGCCTTGTCCGTCAAAGCTTGATGGTCACTCGGATGGTCACATCAGACGAGGCCATTCAGGAAAAAGTCCTGCGTGAAACCCTCAGCTATGCCAGTAATCTGAATTTAAGGCAGGCCCCTCTGCTCAGTCAATGGATCTATCGACAAGTACGGAAATATACGGGGCAGAATGACCCCTATCTCCAAATCAAACGCGAATCCAATCGCATGGCATGGGAGCTCTACCCGAAGTGGAAAGAAATAATTCTCAAATCCGATGCTCCCCTGGTCAATGCAGTACGCATGGCTATCGCGGGCAACATCATTGATTACGGAGTCAACGCGATCCTGAAAACTTCGGATATTCCCTCCATACTGGAAAAATCCTATCACTCTCCCCTGATGGGCGATATCGGAGAATTCCTCAGTGCTTTAGCCAATGCCAAAGACATTCTTTATTTGGCCGATAATGCCGGAGAGCTGATCTTTGACCGATTGTTTATTGAACTCCTGAACCCGGAACATATCACCGTGGTGGTAAAAGCGGGGCCAGCCATCAATGATGCGCTGATGGAAGATGCACAGGCAGCGGGTTTAACCGAATTATGTCAGGTAATTGATAACGGCAATGATGGCCCGGGCACTCTACTCGATTACTGCAGCCCCGAGTTCGTCGAACGATTTAAAAAGGCTGATATGGTCATAGCCAAAGGCCAGGCTAACTATGAAACTCTGGAGGGCTATCCACGCCCGATCTACTTCCTTCTCAAGGTAAAATGCCCTCTGGTTGGTAACCATATTGGCAGTGAAGTGGGAAGCCTGGTCGTTAATAAGAATACTTTTACCGCTTCTGAAGCCGAGAATCAACGGGTTCCGGCCGAGACGGTAATTCAAAACAATAACCCAAATCAGAAAGGATAAAAAATGGCACCAATGGGAGATGGAACCGGACCAATGGGTCAAGGACCCAGATCCGGTAAAGGAATGGGACCCTGTGGAGGCGGTCGCGGCCAAGGTCGTGGTCAAGGCCAGGCCCAGGGTCAGAATCAGGGCGGAGCCTCCGGCGGAGGCCGCGGCATGGGTCGCGGCATGGGAGGTGGTGGAGGCCGGGGACAAGGTCAGGGGCGCGGCCAAGGGCGCGGACGTGGCCAGTCTCAAGGCTAAAAAGTGAAACAGAAAGAGCCATTACCCTCCTTAACCGGAGAAGCTTTTCCCTGTAAAAATCGAATATAACAACCTACAAACGAAAGGAATTAAATTATGCCAGGTGGAGATAGAACAGGCCCTATGGGCCAAGGACCGATGAGCGGTCGCGGCGCAGGCTATTGCGCAGGAAATAATCAACCCGGTTGGACCTCGGCCCCGATGGGCGGAGGAAGAGCTTGGGGTGGAGGCCAAGGTGGCGGAAGAGGCTGGGGACGCGGAGCTCGCCGCTTTCAAGGTAATGCCATGCCCTCTTGGAATCAGGCTGCCATAACGCCGGAACCTCCTTCACCCGCCGTTCCCGGAACGACGGAGGAGAACTCTATGGAGCAAAAATTCAATAACCTCCAAAAGCAAGTAGAGGGATTAAGCCAGAGCCTGGAAAAAATCGGGCTGCAGCTGGCTCAATTAGCGAAAAACCAATAAACGGTTTTTAAACAGTTCGGGAGATGGTTTCACCATTAAAGAACTCATCTCCCGAACTAACCTTACAAACCAGCAACGCGCTGATTGTAAAGCTGAAATAGAAATATAGAAATATGGACACACTCTTGACACCCTCACTCATGCTCTTCATCTATTGCGTAGCGGTCTTTCTGATCGCCCTGATGGGGGGCTGGTTTATCCTGGCTCTACGACTGAACCACACTCGCTTACAAATCGCTTTGAGCGCTGTGGCAGGTTTGATGCTGGGGATAGGCCTGTTGAACTTTATCCCCCATGCAATCCATCAAAACCACTCGCCAGCCGGAACCATGCGGTGGGTATTATGTGGCTTTCTATTAATGTTCTTCCTTCAGAGACTGTTCCTTTACCACCACCATCACTCTCTGGAATCGGATTATGCCCCCAAACCTCAAGCCACCGACAGCTCAATAAAGGATCACCCCCAAGACACTCCGACCCTACCCCATTCACACGCAGCAGCTCATAAAGGTATCTCCTGGTTTGGCACCGCGGTGGGTCTATCTCTTCACTCCCTGGTTGACGGAATCGTGCTGGCCACAGCCGCCACTTTCACTATTCATCCAACGCAAAGTATTTGGACCGGACTGGGAGTTGCACTGGCTGTCATTCTGCACAAACCTTTTGGAGCTGCGGCTATCTCGACACTGATGACCTCTGAAGGATGCTCCCGCTCAATGCAACAGGTGGTCAATCTGCTCTTCGCGCTCGTAACCCCTCTTGCAGCTCTGTTTTTTTATATGGGAATCGCCTCAATAACCCAGGCGCATCCGGTCTTCCAAGGCAATGCCCTGGCTTTTTGTGCGGGCACTTTTCTATGTATCGCTTGTGCTGATCTGCTCCCGGAATTGCAATTCCATGCACACGACAGACTGAAACTGACCTTTTCTCTCCTGATCGGTTTAACCGTTGCGTTTCTGCTGGGATACTTTGGGCATCCGGCGGACGCAGCTCATGAATCGCAAGAACATTTGCATGAGCACACCCTGATTCAAAAATCCTTAACCTCGTCACAATGTCTTATCTTGACTCAGAACTCCTGATTCAGTAGCCTCAACAAGTATGCTGCAGAAGCAGGCACCATCCCGGAGCAAACCTTTCTCATGGAGAGCGCTTACCTCTCTTGTCGTGGTCCTTTCTTTCTGTATTCTGGTTCTCAGCGGCTCTATCCTTTACATGTCTCCTCCGGGGCGTATTGCCAACTGGACTCATTGGACACTTCTGACACTGACCAAAAACGAGTGGAACGCGCTGCATCTCTGTTTTTCGCTGCTTTTTATTTTCAGCTCCATTGTGCACCTGGTCTTCAACTGGAAGGCGCTTCTGAGCTACTTAAAAAATCGAATAACATCCCGGTTTAGTTTCCGTTGGGAGTGGCTTATCGCCCTATTGATCTGCCTGGGCTTCTATTTCGGAACACGGCTCAGCCTGCCTCCTTTCGCTCAATGGATTAACTTGAGAGAAAAGATCGGAAGAAGCTGGCCCGACACTCTCAAAGCAGCACCCATTCCTCATGCCGAGCTCCTGACGCTTGAAGAGTTGGCTCGGGAGGCTCAGATAGAAACACCCACCGCAATTGAGCGTCTCCATGCTTCAGGAATTACTGACTTTACCGAAAAAACCATCGTACAGATAATTGCAGAAAAATATAAACATTCTCCCCAGGAAATTTATGAAATCATTCTAGGAGATACTCACCTGGATTCAGGGCAACGAGGCTCAATGGGGAGAGGTCTTGGTGGTGGCGGCGGCTCCGGTGGAGGAGGCGGTGGTGGTGCAGGCTCCCTGACACTCGAGCAATACTGCACACAGCAGGGTATTCTCCTCAGTAACGCTCTGGAGCAGTTAGGGAGTCAGGGAATCAAAGCGTCCGGCGAGCAAACACTACGCCAAATCGCCACCGACAACGGATATGCCCGTCCACGTCAAATAATGGATC